>NZ_CP108101.1:2451649-2758105 GCF_036195325.1 Streptomyces sp. NBC_00234
CGCACGTCCGCGCACGGCGTGGGATCGGCCGGACCTTCCAGACGTCCAGCCTCTGGCCGGGGATGAGCGTCGCCGACCATGTGCGGCTGGCCGCACAGGCGGCGAAGGGCGGCTCGTACCGGCTGTGGCGGCGGGCCTCCCCGTACACCGCCGAGGTCCACGGCGTACTGGAGCGCACCGGTCTTGGGCACCGGGCCGGGGTGCCGGCCGCCGAGCTGTCCCACGGGGAGAAGCGCAAGCTCGAACTGGCCGTCCTGCTGGTCGGAGAGCCGCGGCTGATGCTCCTCGACGAGCCGATGGCCGGGGTCAGTGCCGAGGAGGTGCCCGCTCTCACCGAGCTGATCCGCACCCTGCACCGCGACGAGGGCCGCACCGTCCTCATGGTCGAGCACCACATGGACGTCCTGCTGGGCCTCGCCGACCGGCTCGCCGTGATGCACCACGGACAGTTGCTGGCGCTGGACACCCCGCAGGCCGTGACCGCCGATCCGGCGGTCCAGCGGGCCTACCTCGGGGAGGGGCTGTGACAGCGGACCCGGACGTCCTGCTCGCCGTACGGGACCTGCGTGTCCTGATCGGCGGACGGCACATCCTGCACGGCGTGGACCTGGACGTCGCCCGCCACGGGGTGACCGCGCTCCTGGGTCGCAACGGCGCGGGGAAGACCACGACCGTACGCGGCATCCTCGGCCTCGTTCCGCGCGCCGGCAGTGTGCTGCTGGACGGCGAGGAGACCGTGGCGCTGCCCACCCACACCGTGGTCGGGCGGGGCATCGGTTACGCCCCGGAGGACCGCGGGATCTTCGCCGGGCTCACCGTCGCGGAGAACCTGCGGCTCGCCGAGCGGCGCGGGGCCAGCGAGCCCGCGTACCCGCTCGTGCACGAACTCTTTCCCGAACTGAAGCAGAGGGCACGGCAGTTGGCCGGCACCCTGTCCGGCGGGCAGCAGCAGATGGTGGCCATCGGACGCACGCTGCTCAACGACAACCGGCTCGTCATCGCCGACGAGCCCACCAAGGGCCTCGCGCCCCGGGTCGTCACCGAGGTCGCCCAGGTGCTGGAGCGGGCGGCCGAGGCGGTGCCGGTACTGCTCGTGGAGCAGAACCTCGCCGTCGTACGGCGGCTGGCCGGGAGTTGTGTCGTCCTCGCCGACGGGCGCACCGCGCACCAGGGGCCGGCGGACGCGCTGCTGGGCGACGCGGAGGCGGCCCGCAGGCTGCTCGGCGTGGGGCACGGCCCGGCCGCCCATGCCTCTTCCCCGACCGCGGAGGCGGATTCCTGATGTCCACCATCGTTCTGCTCACCATGACCGGCCTCGGTCTGGGGGCGCTCTACTTCCTGATCGCGTCGGGCCTCTCGCTGATCTTCGGCCTGATGGACGTGCTCAACTTCGCGCACGGCGCCCTTCTCTCCATCGGCGCGTACGGCACCTGGTGGGCGGCGTCCGGGAATCTGCCCGGTGCGGGCCCCGGCGGTGCGGGCTTCGCCCTCGCCGTGCTCTTCGGTACGGCGGTGGGCACCGTGGCCGCCGTCCTGCTCGAACTCGCCGTCGTCCGCCCGCTCTACACCCGGCCGCGCGAACAGGTGCTCGCCACGGTCGGGGTGGGGCTCGCCGTCCCCGCGCTCCTCTCGGGGATCTGGGGCCCGGACGCCCTGACGTTCCCGGGACCGGAGGCCCTGTCGGGAACCTTCGGGCTGCTGGGCGCGCACGTCCCGGTCAACCGGCTCGTCCTGATCGCCGCGGCGGTCGTGGTCCTCGTGGCGCTGCGGCTGTTCCTCGGGCGGACGCGGCACGGCCTGGTCGTACGGGCGGGGGTCGAGGACCGGGCGATGGTCACCGCTCTGGGCATCGACGTCCGCAGGGCGTTCACGCTCGTCTTCGCGATCGGCGGCTGCGTCGCCGCGCTCGGCGGGGCCCTGGGCGGGCTGTACTTCGGCTCGGTCGACCCCCGGCAGGGCACCTCGCTGCTGATCTTCGCCTTCGTGGTGGTGGTCACCGGCGGCATGGGCTCGGTGACCGGGGCCGCCGTGGCGGCCGTCGTCATCGGCCTGGTCCAGCAGTTCGCCAACTACTACACCGCAGCGGGCCTCGGCGATCTGGCCGTCGTCGTCCTGCTCGGCGCGCTGCTGCTCGTCCGGCCGCGCGGACTGACCGGGAGGCTCGCGTGAGTACCGCCACCGAGACACACGACCGCATCGACGGAACACCGGCCGCGGGACCGCCGCGGCCGGCCGGGAGACCGGCCGGGGTGCTGCGCTGGTGGCCCGCCGGGGCGCTCCTCGCCCTGGTCGTCGCACCGTTCAGCGCACTGCCGCTGCCGGGGCTCCTGGACGGCCCGGTGGGCAGCCCCGGCTCCCTCCAGCTCCTCGCCACCTGCCTGCTGTTCGGAGCCCTGGCCACCGGATACGACCTGCTGCTCGGCCGTACCGGACTGCTGTCCTTCGGGCATGCGCTGTACTTCGCGGCGGGCAGCTACGCCACCAACATGTTCCTGCTGGAGGCGGGGCTGCCGTTCGCCCTCTCGGCCGTGCTCGGCCTCTGCTTCGGGATCGCCCTGGCGCTGGTGCTGGGTTCGGTGAGCCTGCGGGTCACCGGCATCGGCTTCTCCATGGTGACGCTGGCCTTCGCACAGGCGGGCTCGATCCTCGTCTCCCGCAACCCCGGTGGTCTCACCGGCGGCGAGGAGGGCCGGGCCGCGCCCGCCGGGCTGCTGCCGTCCGGGCTCGTCGGCATCGACAACACCGCGAATCTCTACTGGATCGCGCTGGCCTACCTCGTCCTGACGCTCGGGGTCGTCCACTGGGCGGTCCGCTCCCCCACGGGACGGGTCTGGGAGGGCATCAAGGAGAACGAGCGCCGGGTGGAGGTCCTGGGCCTGAAGCCGTACGGGTTCAAGCTGACGGCCTTCGTGCTGGCCGGGGCGCTGGCAGCGGTCGGCGGGCTCGTCCACCTCCTGCTCACCGGCGGTTCCACTCCGCAGACGACGACGTCGGACTTCACGCTGTCGCTGCTGGTGATGGTGGTGCTGGGCGGCTCCGGCACCCGCTGGGGGCCGATGGTCGGCGGCATCCTGTACACCTGGGCCGATCACCGGCTCGGCGACCTCGCCGGATCGGGAGCGGTCGCCGATCTGCCGGCGGTGCTGCGGGTCCCGCTGTCCCAGCCGCTGTTCCTGCTCGGCGTGCTGTTCGTGGCCGTGGTGCATCTGCTGCCCGGCGGCCTCGCACGGCTGCCGGCCCGCCTGGGCGCGGGCCGCCGCGCATCCGGCGCCGCCCCGTCCTCCCCCGCCCCGAAGGAGAACCGGAACCCATGACACCCGACACGGTCCCCGCCCCGGTCCCGTACGAAGAACTGCGCGTCCCGGTGACCGGGGGCGAGCTGGCGGCCCTGCGCTGGCCGGCCCGCGAGGCGGGCGCGCCGGTGGTCGTGGCCCTGCACGGCATCACGGCCAACGCCCTGTCCTGGGGCCCGGTGGCCCGGGCGCTGGCGGGCCGGGTCATTCTGATCGCCCCGGATCTGCGGGGCCGGGCGGCCAGTTCCGGGCTGCCCGGCCCGTACGGGATCGCCGCGCACGCGGACGACGCGGCGGCCCTGACCGAGGCGCTGGGGCTCGGCCGGGTGGTGCTGGCCGGTCATTCGATGGGCGCGTTCGTGGCGGCGCTGGCCGCCGTGCGGCATCCGGAGCGGTTCGGCCCGCTGTTGCTCGTCGACGGCGGGGCCGGCTTCCCCGCGCCCACCCATCTGTCCCCGGACGCGCTCCTGACGGCCGTCATCGGACCGGCGATGGAGCGGCTCTCGATGACCTTCCCCGACCGCGCCGCCTACCGGTCCTTCTGGCAGGCCCATCCCGCGTTCGCCGGGGCGTGGTCGGCGGAGGTGGACGCGTACATCCAGCGCGATCTGACCGGCGAGGAACCGGAGTTGCGCTCCACCTGCCTGATCGAGGCCGTACGCGCCGACGGGGCCGGTCTCTTCGCCGACGAGGTGCTGTCGGCGGTACGGAACCTGCCGTCCCCCGCGACGCTGCTGTGGGCCCAGCGGGGCCTGATGGACGAGGCCCAGGGACTGTACGACGAGACCCGCCTGGCAGCGGCCGGCCTCGCGGGAACAGCGGTACGGACCGTACGGATAGCCGATGTCAACCACTACACGGTGCTGACGGGCGAAAAGGGAGCGAAGGAGGTCGCCCGCCACCTGCTGCACGCCACGGAACCGGACCCGGCGGACGACTGATCCGGGGCGGCACCCGGCCGCCCCGGATCAGCCTTCCCGCCCTCCCGACAACAGGTGCAGCCGCAGGGCGAGTTGCAGCTCCAGCGCCCGCCCCGGCTCGTTCCAGTCGCGCCCCAGCAGCACCTGGATCCGGTCGAGCCGCTGCACCACCGTGTTGACGTGGACGTGCAGTTCGTCCTTGGCCCGGATCAGGCTGCCGCCCGCTCCGAAGTACGCGCCGAGCGTGCGCACCAGATGGGTGCCGCGCCGCTCGTCGTACCGCAGCAGCGGCCCCAAGGTCGCCGAGACGAAGCCGTCGACGTCCTGCGCGTTGCCCAGCACCACGCCGAGGAAGCCGAGTTCGTCCACGCAGGCGCCTTCGCCCGTGCGGCCGAGTACCCGCATCGCCCGGAGGCAGCGGGCGGCTTCCGCGTACGCGGCGGCCAGTTCCCGCGGTCCGCCGGCCGGGCCGGCCACGGCGACGGTGACGGGGGCCTGGACGAGGTGGCCGAGCTGGGCCGCTGCGGCCCTGGCCACCTCTCCGGGCGAGCGCCCGGAGCCGGCACCCGCGGCCTCGTCGGCGCAGTCGACCAGCAGCACGACCGTTCCCGCGTGTTCGGCGCTGACCCCGTGGATGTCCCCGCCGAACAGATAGCGCAGGGCGGCGGCACCGAGTCTGTCCCGGGCGTCCGATTCGGCGACCAGCAGCAGCCTCGGCCGGTCCAGGTCGATGCCCAGCCGCCGGCCGCGCTCGGCCAGACCGGCCGGGTCCCGTTCCGCGTCGCTCAGCAGGTCGCTGATCAGTTCCCCGCGGATCCGGTTCTCCGTCTCGGCCACCGTCCTCCGCAGCAGCAGAAGCAGCCCGGTGACCACGGCGGCGCGTTCGAACAGCCGCCGGTCGGAGTCGTCGAGGCGCCGGCGCTGGTGCAGCACCAGGCTGGCCAGCAGCTCCTGTCCGGCGAGGACGGCGCAGATCCACCGCCCGTCGCGGTGCACCGCGCGGCCTCCGGCCCGGGACTCCTCGGCGGTCTCGGCCAGCCATCCCGCGTCCGCGCTGTCGGCGGCCCCTGCCGTCCCGTCCGGCCGCACGGCCGCCAGGGGGCGTCCGCCCGGGTCGTGGATGGTCAGCGGGCTGTCCAGGAGTCCGGCGACGGCCGTGGCGACATCCGTGACGTCACCGCCGCGCAGCACCAGGTCGGTGAGCCGGTCGTGGGCCTCCTCGGCCCGCCGCATGGCGGCGGAGTGCTCGCGTACGGCGGCGTTGGCCTCGGCCAGTTCGGCGTTGGCCTGGGCGAGTTCGGCGAGGGCCGCCCCGGTGTCGGCGAGGGCGCGGGCCGTGTCGATGGCGATGGCGGCGTGCGCGGCGAGGGAGCAGAGCAGGGCGACCTCGTCCGGGCTGAAGACGCGCGGGGAGCGGTCGGCGGCGAAGAGGACGCCGATGACCTTCCCCGTACCGCCGCGGCTGGAGCCGAGGAGCAGGGGGACGCCGAGGATGGCGACGAGCCCCTCGGCCAGCACACCGGCGTTGATGTTCTCGGTGTGGCGGAAGCGTTCGTCGGTGCGGTAGTCGGGTGTCGCGTACGGGCTGGCGGTCTGCGCCACGAGGCCGCCGAGTCCCTCGCCGAGCTCCAGCCGCAGCCGCTGGAAGAGCACGGACACCGAGCCGTCGGTCACCCGCATGTAGGTGTCCCCGGCCTCCTCGTCGGGGAGGGTGAGGTAGGCGGTGTCGGTGCCGAGCAGCATCCTGGCCCGCCGCACGATGGCCTTCAGCACCTCGTCCAGGTCACGGGAGGCGGCCAGGTCGCCCGCCGTGTCGAAGAGGGCGGTGAGCTGGAGTTCGCGGCGGCGGTGCTGACGCAGGGCGCCCCTGATCCGCAGGGCCGTGGCGACCGCCCCTTCCACCTCGGCCAGGTCGGCGGCGGGCACTCCGGCGGCTCTCGCCGCGGAGGAGACGGCGCCGAGGACCTCGGCGGGGGCGTCGTCGGCCAGCAGCCCGAGCAGGCGTCGCAGGTGGGGCGCGGCGGAGGGGGACGGTTCAGACATGGGCGGCCATCGTTCGTCGGGAGTGCGCGGATCGGGTCGGCGGGTCAGTTGGCGGTCCAGCCGCCGTCCATGGAGAGCGAGGTGCCGGTGATGTGTCCGGTGCGCGGACCGCACAGCCACAGGACGGCCTCCGCCACGTCGTCGGGTTCGATGAGGCTCTTGACGGCGCTGCGCTCCAGCATGACCTGTCCCACCACCTCCTCCTCCGAGATGCCGTGGGTACGGGCCTGGGCCGCGATCTGGTTCTCGACCAGGGGGGTGCGTACGTACCCGGGGCTGACGCAGTTGCTCGTCACCCCGTGTTCCGCCGCTTCGAGCGCGACCACCTTGCTGAGTCCTTCCAGTGCGTGCTTGGCCGTGACATAGGCCGCCTTGTAGGGACTGGCGCGCAGTCCGTGGACGGAGGAGATGTTGACGACGCGCCCCCAGCCGCGTTCGTACATGCCGGGCAGGGTCCGGCGCAAGATGCGGAACGGGGCCTCGACCATGACCCGCTGGATCAGCGCGAAGCGCTCGGGCGGGAACGCGTGCACGGGGGCGATGTGCTGGAGCCCCGCGTTGTTGACCACGATGTCCGCGTCGGCGGGCAGGGTGTCCACCGCCTCGGGGTCCGAGAGGTCGACCACCCAGGCGGTCGCGCCGAGCTCCTCGGCCAGGCTCTTGGCGGCGTCGCCCGCCTTGTCCACGACGTGCACGTGGGCGCCGGCCGCGGCGAGCGTCCGTGCGCAGGCGAGGCCGATGCCGCTGGCCCCGCCGGTCACCAGAGCGGTGCGCCCGGCCAGGAACCGGTCGGCTGACGGGGGCGGCACGCCGTCGGCGGGGGAAGGGGCGGGCGCGTGGTCCGGTGTCCGGGAAGTCTGCATGGCCGTCACGGTAAGGAGGTCGCCGCCCGCATCACACGGGGTCGGTGCACACACCCTCGTACCCGCACATGGTGGCGGCGTACATGGTGCGGGACGGCGCCCGGGCGGGGGCTGCTACGGGGCGGCGGCATCCCGGCGCACGGCCCTGACCTGCGCAAGGGCCGTGCCGCACACACCCTGCCGATGCCGGTGGCCGTCGGCCACATGGGCGGTCCCGGGCTCCGCGCCTAGGTTCCGGCAGCAGTCCGCACGTCCGATCAGGGAGGCCCCACCGTGCGCCCATCGATCCTTCGACGCCTGTTCCGGTGCGTCGTGTCCGCAGCCGTCCTCGGCGTCCTGCCGGCGACGCCGGCCACCGCCACGGCCGCCCGGCCGGCCGCCGCCGCCGACACGCTCCAACAGGTCACCGGCTTCGGCACCAACCCCGGAAACCTCCAGATGTTCGCGTACACCCCGGCGCACGTTCCGGCGGGTGCGCCCCTGGTGATCGCCCTGCACGGCTGCACCCAGAGCGCGAACGCCTACTACGCCAACTCGGGCTGGCCGAAGCTCGCCGACACCTGGGGCTTCGACGTCGTCCTCCCGCAGACCACGTCCGCGAACAACTCGCTCTCCTGCTTCAGTTGGTTCGATCCGGCGGAGGACACCCGCGGCCGGGGCGAGGCCGCGTCCGTCGTGCAGATGGTCGAGTACGCGAAGCGGACGTACGGTTCCGACGGCCGCCGGGTGTACGTCACGGGGCTCTCCGCGGGCGGCGGCATGACCGCGAATCTGCTCGCCGCCTACCCGGACGTGTTCGCGGGCGGATCGGTGGCCTCGGGGCTGCCCGCGCAGTGCGCCACCAGCCAGGCCGCCGCATCCGGCTGCCAGACGGGTCCGCAGCAGCTCACCCCGGCCCAGTGGGGCGACAAGGTCCGTTCCTCGTACCCGGGTTACACCGGTCCGTGGCCCCGGGTGGCGATCTGGCAGGGCACATCGGACTACACGGTCTACCCGGCCAACGCCACCGCCCTGCGCGACCAGTGGACCGACGTGTGGGGCATCGGCCAGACCCCGGACGGCACCACCGCGCTGCCCGGGAACACCACCCGCACCGTCTACCACGACGCGTCGGGGAAGCCCGCCGTCGAGACGTACTCGGTCTCCGGCATGGGCCACGGCCTGCCCGTGGATCCTGGTACGGCCACCGGGCAGTGCGGCGCGACGGCCGCGTACTTCCTCGACACGATCTGCTCGGCGTACTACACCGGCGTCTTCTGGGGGCTGGACCAGGGCGCACCGGGCGGCGGCGACGGCCTCCCCGCCCCGTCGGGCCTGACGGTCACCGGTGTCACCGCCGCCTCCGTCTCGCTGTCCTGGAGTCCGGTCGCGGGAGCCGCCTCATACGAGGTCCGCCGCGACGGCGTCAAGGTCGCGTCGCCCGCCGGGACGTCCTTCACCGACACCGGCCTGACGGCAGGGGTGTCCTACGGCTACACCGTGGCGGCGGTCGACTCCTCGGGCGCCGTCGGCACCGCCGGCGCGGCGGTGACCGCCACCACGACGGGCGGTGTCCCCGCGCAGTGCTTCACCGCGAGCAACTACGCGCACGTGACGGCGGGCCGGGCGCACACCTCGGGCGGCTACGTGTACGCGAACGGCTCCGGCCAGAACATGGGGCTGTACAACACGTTCGTCACCCACACGCTGAAGGAGTCGCCGGCGGGGTACTTCGTGCTCGCCGACTCCGGCTGTCAGGCCGGGTTGTCGGAGAAGTCCCCCTGAACCTCATCCGGCAGCTCGCAGCCGTCCTTCACCGCGGTGAAGGAGACCGGCTGCTCGGCGCCGAAGCCCTCCATCGTGTAGTGCCGGGCGTACACCCTCCAGCCCTGCTTGGTCAGGGTCCGGAGGGTGACGTCCTGCTCGTCCCGGCTCGTGGTGACCTTCCAGCCCAGGGTCCGCAGCCTCTTGACCGTGGCGGCGAACGCGTCGGCGGCCTCGGCCTCGGGGGCGTCCGCCATCCACGGGGCCATGCAGGTGCGCCACTCCCCCTCGGGCAGACCCGCCATGGAGTCGTCGCCCGGCGGAAGTCCCGAGTCGTCGGCGGCGGCGCCCACTTCGTTGGCCACCGTCTCCTTGGTGAAGGGCGCGGCGGCCGGCGGCGACGCCTTCGCCGCGCTGTCCGTCGCGCCGCCGTCGCCGAGGCCGCAGCCCGCGACGGCGGTCAGTATGCCGGTCACCGCTACGGCGGCGGCCGTCGCTCTTCTCGTACCCACTGGTGGCTTCCCCGCCCGGTCGTCGTCCTCACGGGCGGGCGCCCGTGCGATCTCCGCCGGAGTCTCGCACGGGCTCTGAGCTGCCGGGAAGCCCTTTCTTTCTCACTCCTCCGGCGGGAACACCACCTCGCCGGAGGAGATCAGCGTGAGGGTGATGGCCTCGACGGGGCATCCCTCGGCCGCGGCGAGGATCCGCTCGTTGGCGTCGCTCTCCGGATCGACGGGGTGCGACTGCCTGGCCGTGTCCAGCCGGAAGCCGTCCGGGGCGTGGTTCAGACACATGCCCGAGCCGATGCAGACGCTCCGGTCGACCTCCACCTGCCAGCGGTCGCCCATCACGCCCCCTGGTAGCCGGCGGGCAGATGGATCATCTTGTGCTCGAAGAACTCGCCGTAGCCCTCGGGCCCGAACTCCCGTCCCAGACCGGAGTTCTTGTAGCCGCCGAAGGGGCCGAGCATGTCGAGACTGAAGGTGTTCACGCTGTACGTACCCGTCCTGACCCGGCGGGCGATGTCGATGCCGCGCTCGGTGTCGGCGGTCCAGACGCTGCCGCTGAGCCCGTACTCGGAATCGTCGGCGATCTTCACGGCCTCGTCCTCGTCCCCGTACGGGAGCAGGCAGATGACCGGGCCGAAGATCTCCTCGCGGGCGATGCGCATCGAGTTGTCGACGTCCCCGAAGAGGGTCGGCTCGACGTACCAGCCGCGCTCCTGCGAGGCCGGACGGCCGCCGCCGGTAAGGATCTTGGCGCCTTCCTCCTGGCCGATCCGGATGTAGTCCAGGGAGCGCTGCTGCTGGCGGCGGGCGACCAGCGGGCCGAGTTCGGTCGCGGGGTCGAGCGGGTCGCCGACCTTGAGCGCGCCCGCCGCCGCGGCGAACGCCTCGGCGATCTCCTCGTAGCGGGAGCGGGGGGCGAGGATGCGGGTCTGGGCCACGCACGCCTGGCCGTTGATCATCCAGGCGAAGGGGACGATGCCCGCGACCGCGGTGTCCAGGTCGGCGTCGGGGAGGATGATCGCGGCCGACTTGCCGCCCAGTTCCAGGGTGACGCGGGTGAGGTTGCGGGAGGCGACCTCCATGACCCGGCGGCCCGCGGCGACGGACCCGGTGAACGACACCTTGTCGACGCCCGGGTGTCCGACCAGGTACTCGCTGACCTCCCGGTCGGCGGGCAGGATCGAGAGGACTCCTTCGGGGAGCCCGGCCTCGGCGGCGATCTCGGCCAGGATGTAGGCGTCGAGCGGTGTTTCGGGCGAGACCTTGAGGACCGCGGTGCAGCCCGCGAGGAGCGCGGGGGCCAGCTTGGCCGCCGCGGTGAACTGCGGGACGTTCCACGGCACCACGGCCGCGACCACGCCGACCGGTTCACGGCGTACGAGCAGGGGCCCGAGGACTCCGTCGCGGCGTTCCTCGTACGGGAAGGAGCGGGCGACCGTGATCGCCGAGTCCCACACCATCATCGCGGCGAGCGCCTGCACCATGACGCCCGAGGTGTACGGGGTGCCGTTCTCCGAGCTGATGACGCGGGCGATCTCCTCGTACCGCGCGGCGAAGGCGTCCTTGATCCGGGTGATCACCGCGATCCGCTCGTCCAGGGTGGCGCGCGGCCAGGGCCCCTCGTCGAAGGCGCGGCGGGCCGCGGCGACGGCCCGGTCGACGTCGGCCTCGCAGGCGTGCGGGACGCGGCCGATGACCTGTTCGGTGTGCGGGGAGATCACCTCGATGACGCCGTCGCCGAGCGGATCGGTCAACTCCCCGCCGATGAACAGTTTTCCGTGTTCCACAAGCTCGGTCATGGCTGCTGCCTCCCGCGGGACCGGCACGTACCTGACTATGTGTCAGAACTGATACCAGTTCCTCTTGCAGGAGTCCACGCATCGGCGTCGATCCACGGCGACAAGAGTGATTGACTGGGGCTACTACTGGAACGAGTTCTTGTCAGAGACGAGGAACCCATGACCCAGGTGACCGACCACGGCGGAGGCATCCACAGCATCAAGGTCCCGATCCCGGACAACCCCCTCGGTCACACCCTCGTCCACCTCGTCGACACCGACCGCGGGCCGGTCCTCATCGACACGGGCTGGGACGACCCGGAGGCATGGGACACCCTGACGGAGGGCCTCGGCTCGCTCGGCGTGGCCGTCACCGACATCCACGGCATGGTCATCACGCACCACCATCCCGACCACCACGGACTCTCCGGCCAGGTCCGGGAGGTCTCCGGTGCCTGGATCGCGATGCACGCGGCGGACACCGAGGTCGTGCGCCGCACCCGCGCGTCCGAACCGGCGACCTGGCTGACCTACCTCTCGGTGAAGCTCGCCGCGGCCGGCGCCCCCGAGGAACACCTCGCCCCGCTCCTGGCCGCCCGCACGAGCGGCCGGATGCGCACCCTGCCCGGGCTGCGCGCCGCAATCCCGGACCGCGAGATCGTGCCGGGCGAGCTGCTGGACCTGGCGGGCCGCCGGCTGCGCGCCATCTGGACACCGGGCCACACCCCGGGGCACGTCTGCCTCCACCTGGAGGAGGACCACCCGGCGGGGCTGCCCGGCCGGGGCCGGCTCTTCTCAGGCGACCACCTGCTGCCCGGGATCAGTCCGCACATCGGGCTGTACGAGGACCCGGACGACACGACGGTCACGGACCCCCTCGGCGACTACCTCGACTCACTGGAACGCATCGGCCGCCTCGGCGTCGCCGAAGTGCTCCCGGCGCACCAGCACGCGTTCACCGACGCGGCCGGGCGCGTGAGGGAGCTCCTGGACCACCACGAGGAACGGCTGACGGGCCTCCTCGCCCTGCTCGCCGAACCGCTCACCCCGTGGCAGCTGGCCGAGCGGATGGTGTGGAACCGGCCCTGGGAACAGATCCCCCACGGCTCCCGGTCCATCGCGATCTCCGAGGCCGAGGCCCATCTCCGGCGCCTGGTGAAGCTCGGGCGCGCGGAGGCGGTGAACAGCGATCCAGTGACGTACGTCGCGGTCTGACAGGGCCGTCCGCCCGGGAGCGGCGGGGGGTGGGCCGGTAGAGTGAGCGGGTCGTCATCATGCCCGTACAGGGGAAAGCCGGTGGAAGTCCGGCACTGGCCGCGCAACCGTGATCCGCCTTACGGCGGTCAAGTCGGAATGCCCTGTACCCGGTCGTGACCGGCTCGTGCCACCGGAACCCCGGTGGCCGGCACCGTCGAGGTATACGGGGCCGGAGCCCGGTGCCTCAGTGCGCCTGCGCCCGGTCCCCGCAGGAGAGGCACAGCCAGCCATGTCCGTACGCCGCAGCGCAGCCGCGCTCGCGACCACCGCCGTGCTCTGCGCCGCCGCCGCTCCCGCCGCGGTCGCCGCCCCGAGCCCGTCGCCGTCCCCGAACACCGCACTGCCGGCCGGCCTGTACGGCACCTCGGACCCGACGTACGACGGTGTCTGGCGCCAGTCGCTCGCCCTGCTCGCCCAGAAGATCGAGTACGTGACGCCGTCCACGAAGGCGGTGGACTGGCTGGTGGGCCAGCAGTGCGCGAGCGGCGCGTTCCCCTCGTACCGCGACGCGACCAAGAACTGCGACCCGAAGACGGTGGCGGACACCAACGCCACCGCCGCCGCGGTCCAGGCGCTCGTCGAGCTCGACGTGCACCGGGAGACCGTCGACGACGGGGTCAGGTGGCTGAAGTCCGTCCAGAACGAGGACGGCGGCTGGGGCTACAACCCGGGCAGCCCGAGCGACGCCAACTCCACCGCGATCGTGATCGGCGCGCTCGCCAGGGCGGGCAAGCAGCTGGGCGACGTCACCACGGACGGCGGGAAGACGCCGTACGCGGCGCTCCAGACGTTCGCCGTCCCGTGCGGCGGCGCGGACGGCGGCGCGTTCGCCTACCAGCCGGACAAGAAGGGGAAGCTCGCCGCCAACGCGGACGCCACGGCGGCCGGTGTGCTCGGCGCCATGGGTAAGGGGCTGGCCGCGGGCAACTCCAACGCGGTGAAGGCCCCCGTCTGCCAGAAGGGCACCACGCTCAGCCCCGAGCAGACCGCCCAGAACGGGGCCTACTACCTCGCCGGTGCGCTCGCGAAGACGCCCCACCTGGACCTGCCGCCCATGCCGGGCGCCGAGGACACCACGCCTCAGCCCGACTTCGGCAACACCGCGGACGCCGTCGTCGCGCTCGCCGCCTCCGGCCACAAGGACAAGGCCGCCGGAGCCGTGAAGTGGCTGGAGAAGAACTCCGGCACGTGGGCCCGCGAGGGCGGCCCCGCGGCCACCGCGCAGCTCGTTCTGGCCGCGCACGCCACCGGCACGGACGCCCGCGACTTCGGCGGCGTCGACCTGGTCGCGCAGCTCAACGCGACGGGCCCCGCGCCGGCCGCCACCGCCGTCCCCTCGCCGACCCTGACCGGGCAGCAGCCCTCGAAGGACAAGAGCAGCGGCGACGGCGGCATGGGCGTCTGGTGGCTCGTCGGCGTCGGCCTCGCCTTCGGTGCGGGCATCGGCTTCCTGCTCAGCAACCGCCGGAAGAGCCAACAGCTGTGAGGCGGGCGGGGGGAATCACCCGGGGCCGGACCGGAGCCGCGGTCCTGCTGCTGCTCGTCGGCGGTCTCCTGGCCGTGCTCGGCGCGGGAAGCGCGCAGGCGGCCGGGTACCGCTACTGGTCGTTCTGGGAGAGCGACGGCACGAGCTGGACGTACGCCACCCAGGGCCCGTCCCTGATCCGGCCCGACGACGGAGCGGTGGAAGGTTTCCGCTTCTCCGTGAGCGAGGACTCCCAGGACTCCGCGCAGCCGCGCCGCGCCCCGGACTTCGAGGAGATCTGCGCGGGCACTCCGGCGAAGGACGGCACGAAGCGGGTCGGCGTCGTCATCGACCCCGGCACGGCGGCGGACGCCCCGGACGGCGAGACCCCGCCCGCGCTGCGTGCCGTGTGCGCGCAGGTGGAACCGGACGCAAGCGCCGCGGAGGCGCTGGCGTCGGTGGCGACGCCGCTGCGTTACAGCAGTGACGCGATGCTCTGCGCGATCTCCGGCTACCCGGTCTCGGGCTGCGGGGACCAGGTCTCCGACGACACCTCCGAGCCCGGTGACGGCTCCCCGGCGGCGAGCGCCCCGGCGACCGGTGACACCGGCGCCGACGGGGGCAGCGGGCCTTCGGCCGGTGTGCTCGTGGGGCTCGGCGCCGTCCTGCTGCTCGGCATCGCCGCCGTACTCCAGGCCCGCCGACGCCGATGACCGGCTCCACCCGTGCCGCCCGGCTGCACCGCGCCCTGCGCGCGCCCGAGGCCACCCGCAGCAACGCGCTGCCGGCCGGGGCGTGGTGGCTGTGGGCGCTCGGCCTGGCCACCGCCGCCTCCCGGACCACCAACCCGCTGGTGCTCGGGCTGCTGGTGGGCGTGGCGGGCTATGTGGTGGCGGCGCGGCGTACGGACGCGCCGTGGGCCCGTTCGTACGGGGCCTTCCTCAGGATCGGGCTCTTCGTCATCGGCGTACGGCTGGTGTTCTCCGTCCTGCTCGGCTCGCCGATCCCCGGTACGCACACGCTGTTCACGCTGCCCGAAGTACCCCTGCCCGACTGGGCGCAGGGCGTCAGGATCGGCGGCCGGGTCACGGCCGAGCAGGTGGTCTTCGCCCTGTACGACGGGGCGAAGCTGGCCACCCTGCTGATCTGCATCGGCGCGGCGAACTCCCTCGCCAACCCGGCACGGCTGCTGAAGTCGCTGCCGGGCGCGCTGTACGAGGCCGGGGTCGCCGTCGTCGTGGCGATGACCTTCGCGCCGAACATGGTCGCCGACGTGCTGCGGCTGCGCACGGCCCGGCGGCTGCGCGGGCGGCCGACCGGCGGGATCGGCGCCGTGCTCCAGATCGGGCTGCCGGTCCTGGAGGGCGCGCTGGAGCGGTCGGTGGCCGTGGCCGCGTCGATGGACGCGCGCGGGTACGGGCGCACGGCACAGGTGCCGCCCGCCGTCCGGCACACCACGAACGTCCTCACCCTGGGCGGACTGCTGGGGATCTGCGCCGGCACGTACGGGCTGCTCGCCTCGCAGGGTGCCGTGTACGGGCTGCCGCTGCTGCTCATCGGCCTGGCCGCCGCGACGGCGGGGCTGCGGCTGGGCGGCCGGCGGTCGGTCCGTACCCGCTACCGGCCCGACCGCTGGGGAGCGAGGGCCTGGCTGGTGGCGGGCTCGGGTGCGGCGGTCGCCGCGGCGATGATCTGGGCGGGCAGCGCCGATCCGCAGGCGCTGCATCCCGGCGTCGTCCCCCTGATCCCTCCGGTGCTGCCGCTCTGGCCGGCCGCCGCGGTCCTGATCGGGCTGCTGCCCGCGGTCGTGGCACCGCTGCCGCCCTCACCCACAGGCTTCAAGGAGCAGGCATGATCCGGTTCGAACAGGTCTCGGTACGGTACGAGGGAGCGGACCGGCCCACCCTCTCGGACATCGATCTGACCATTCCCGAGGGCGAGTTGGTGCTGCTCGTCGGACCTTCGGGGGTGGGGAAGTCGACCCTGCTCGGTGCCGTGTCCGGGCTCGTTCCGCATTTCACGGGCGGCACGCTGAGCGGCCGGGTCACGGTCGACGGCCGCGACACCCGTACCCACAAGCCGCGTGAACTCGCCGACCTGGTCGGCACGGTGGGCCAGGACCCGCTCGCACACTTCGTCACCGACACCGTCGAGGACGAACTGGCGTACGGCATGGAGTCGCTCGGTCTCGCCCCCGACGTGATGCGGCGGCGGGTCGAGGAGACGCTCGACCTGCTGGGTCTGGCCGAGCTGCGCGACCGGCCCATCGCCACGCTGTCGGGCGGTCAGCAGCAGCGGGTGGCGATCGGCTCGGTCCTGACCACGCACCCGAAGGTGCTGGTCCTCGACGAGCCGACGTCCGCGCTGGACCCGGCGGCGGCCGAGGAGGTCCTGGCCGTGCTCCAGCGGCTCGTGCACGACCTGGGGACGACGGTCCTGATGGCCGAGCACCGGCTGGAACGGGTGGTGCAGTACGCGGACCAGGTCGTCCTGCTGCCGTCACCGGGCGTTGCCCCGGTGACCGGCACCCCGCAGGACGTCATGGCGGTCTCCCCGGTCCACCCCCCGGTGGTGGCCCTGGGCCGGCTCGCGGGCTGGTCGCCCCTGCCGCTGTCCGTACGCGACGCGCGGCGCGGCGCGGAGGGCCTGCGGGCGCGGCTGGAAGGCGCGGCGCCGGTGCGGGGCGTGCCCGGGGACCGGCCTGTCCCCCACCCCGCCCCAGCCCCCGGGTCCGGGAAGGGGCGGGCAGGGGAAAGGCTCACCCGCCTGTTCGGCCACCGGCCTCCCGCCGCCCCCGAGACGCCCGCCGGCCCCGTCACGCGTGTCGAGGCCCTGGGGGTACGCCGCGGACGCGTCGAAGCACTGCGTCGGGTCACGTTCACGGTCACCCCCGGCGAGACCATCGCCCTCATGGGCCGCAACGGCGCCGGCAAGTCCACCCTCCTGGCCACCCTCGTCGGCATGATCGAGCCCACCTCGGGCACCGTGACGGTCGGCGGCCACACCCCCCGCTCCACCCGCCCCCGCGATCTGATCCGCCAGGTCGGCCTGGTCCCGCAGGAACCCCGCGACCTGCTGTACGCGGACACCGTCGCCGCCGAGTGCGCGGCGGCCGACACCGACGCGGGCGCCGCCCCGGGGGCGTGCCGCGCCCTGGTCGCCGAGCTGCTGCCCGGCATCCACGACACCACGCACCCCCGCGACCTCTCCGAGGGCCAGCGCCTCGCGCTCGCCCTGGCGGTCGTCCTCACCGGCCGGCCCCCGCTCCTCCTCCTGGACGAACCGACCCGGGGCCTGGACTACGCGGCCAAGGCCCGCCTGGTCGGCATCCTGCGCGGTCTCGCCGCACAGGGGCACGCCATCGTCCTGGCGACGCACGACGTGGAGCTGGCGGCCGAGCTGGCCCACCGGGTGGTGATCCTCGCCGACGGGGAGATCGTGGCGGACGGCCCGACCGCGGAGGTCGTCGTCTCCTCTCCCGCGTTCGCCCCGCAGACCGCGAAGATCCTGGCCCCTCAGAGGTGGCTCACCGTGTCGCAGGTACGCACAGCACTGGAGGGCACCGCATGACCGCCACGACGGAGCGGATCGCCCTGGCCGGCGACCGGGCCCGCCCGGTCCGGCTGGGGCTCCGGGCGATCGCCGCACTGGTCCTCGTCAGCGCCATCGGTGTGGCGGCCTTCAGCTGGCCGCTGCTCGCCGACCCGGGGTTCGGTGCCGCCCACGAGAAGGACGCGCCCTGGCTGTTCGCGGCGCTGCTGCCCCTGCTCGTCGCCGTGGCGGTGGCGACCATCTCCGACTCCGGGATGGACGCGAAGGCGGTCGCGATGCTGGGGGTGCTCGCGGCGGTCGGCGCCGCGCTGCGCCCGCTGGGGGCGGGCACGGCGGGTCTGGAGCCGATGTTCTTCCTGATGGTGCTGAGCGGCCGGGTGCTGGGCCCCGGGTTCGGCTTCGTGCTCGGCTCGGTGACGATGTTCGCGTCCGCGCTGCTGACCGGCGGGGTCGGACCGTGGATGCCGTTCCAGATGCTCGCGATGGCCTGGTTCACGATGGGCGCGGGGCTGCTGCCGGGGCGGACGCGGCTGCGGGGCCGCGCGGAAGTGCTGATGCTCGCGGTGTACGGGTCCGTGGCGGCGTTCGCGTACGGCACGGTGATGAACCTGTACGGCTGGACCATCGTGCCGCCCGCCGGCTCGGGCATCTCCTTCGTCGCGGGCGACCCGGTGCACGAGAACCTGGTGCGCTTCCTCGCGTACTGCGTGGCCACCTCGCTCGGCTGGGACCTGGGCCGGGCCGTGCTGACCGTGGCCCTGATCCTCGCGGTGGGGCCCACGCTGCTGAAGGCGCTGCGCCGGGCCACCCGCCGTGCCGCCTTCGAGGCCCAGGTCACATTCGAGGTCCCGAAGGGGTGAAGGGCCCCACAGGCCCTTGGTCCTCCACGACCCGGCCTAGTAGGACCAAAACCTCCGCATTCGCCCTTACAGACCCCTTCCGAGCTGCCCGGATGCGGTTCCTACGGGTTCGGGACTTTGGTCCCTGCCTGCGAGGCGGGGCCGTACCGGGGGTCGTTGCGGAGGCCGGACGGCCTCGCTAACCATGGATCACGTCGCCGAGCACCGCAGGCCCCGTCCGAACGGGCCACGGTCGACGAGTACCGGACCCGCACCACTGGACCGGTCGCGACTCCCCCGTTCCCGGCAGTTAGGTCTCTTCGTGTCGTTCGCCCGTCGCATCCTCACCCAGCCCCGCACCGCCCGCCGCAGGACCGCCGCCGTCGGCGCGAGCGTGCTGCTGGGCGCCACCGGTCTGGCCCTGGGCGTCACCCCGGCGATGGCAGCCCCTGCCGCCGCCCCGACGTCCGCTTCGAGCGCGCAGGACACGGCCAAGAAGATGATCGACGACAACGCCCAGTACGCGTGCTTCGACAAGATCGTGGACCACGAGAGCGACTGGGACGTCAACGCCTCCAACGCCTCCTCGGGCGCCTACGGCCTGGTCCAGGCCCTGCCGGGCTCGAAGATGGCCTCGGCGGGCTCCGACTGGCAGACCAACGCCAAGACCCAGATCAAGTGGGGCGTCGACTACATGGAGGACCGCTACGGCAGCCCGTGCGGCGCCTGGGACTTCTGGCAGTCCAACGGCTGGTACTGATCCACCGCCCTGTGCACACGAAGGCCCCCGACCGGAGATCCGGCCGGGGGCCTTCGCGCGTTCCCCTCAGAGCCGCTGAATGATCGTCCCCGTCGCCAGCGCACCGCCCGCGCACATCGTGATGAGCGCGAACTCCTTGTCACGGCGCTCCAGTTCGTGCAGGGCCGTGGTGATGAGCCGGGCCCCGGTGGCGCCGACCGGATGACCGAGCGCGATCGCCCCGCCGTTGACGTTGACCTTCTCCAGGTCCTGGCCGAACACCTGCGCCCAGCTCAGCACCACGGACGCGAAAGCCTCGTTGATCTCGACGAGGTCGATGTCCTTGAGGGACATGCCCGCCTTGCCGAGCACCGCCCGCGTCGCGTCGATCGGTCCGTCGAGATGGAAGTGCGGGTCGGAGCCGACCAGCGCCTGGGCGACGATCCGGGCGCGCGGCTTGAGCTTGAGGGCGCGCGCCATCCGCTTGGACGCCCACATGATGGCGCAGGCCCCGTCGGATATCTGCGAGGAGTTGCCCGCGGTGTGGATCGCGGTGGGCATGACGGGCTTGAGCCCGCCGAGCCCTTCCATCGTGGTGTCCCGCAGCCCCTCGTCGCGGTCGACGAGCCGCCACATGCCCTGCCCGGCCGCCTGCTCCTCCTCGGTGGTGGGCACCTGGACCGCGTACGTCTCCCGTTTGAAGCGCTCCTCGGCCCAGGCCACGGCCGCCCGTTCCTGCGAGATGAGCCCGAGCGAGTCGACGTTCTCCCGGGTCAGACCGCGCTTGCGGGCGATGCGCTCGGCGGCCTCGAACTGGTTGGGCAGGTCCACGTTCCACTCGTCCGGCCAGGGCTTTCCGGGGCCGTGCTTGGAGCCGCTGCCCAGCGGCACCCGCGACATCGCCTCGACGCCGCAGCTGATGCCGACGTCGATGACGCCGGCCGCGACCATGTTGGCGACCATGTGGGATGCCTGTTGCGAGGAGCCGCACTGACAGTCCACGGTGGTGGCGGCGGTCTCGTAGGGAAGGCCCACGGCGAGCCAGGCGTTGCGCGCCGGGTTCATGGACTGTTCGCCGGCGTGGGTGACCGTACCGCCGACGATCTGCTCGACGCAGTCGGCGTGAATGCCGGTGCGGCCCAGGAGTTCGCGGTAGGTCTCGCCCAGCAGGTAGGCGGGATGCAGATTGGCGAGCGCGCCCCCGCGCTTGCCGATGGGGGTGCGTACGGCTTCGACGATGACGGGTTCCGCGGCCATGAGCTCGTCCTCTCCTCGCGCTTCCGCTGGGGCGTCCCGGCACCCGCGGAAGGAACTAGTACGCGTTCTAGTTCTGCAAGCAGTCTTATGACCCTTACCCCCGGTACGCAAGGGGCGTGCACGCACGTTGCGTACGCGCCACGCACTCCGTTACGCGCAGAGACCGCCCCGGGCAACAGATCCGGCCACGGCTCTTGCGAGTTGTAGAACTCGTTACTACCTTTCGGGCTACTTCTGATGGGCCGTCAGACAGTTCGCTGCCAGACCTGGAGTGGAGAGGTGCTCATGCGCTGCCCCCATCTGCCCGAAGGGTTCGACTTCACCGATCCCGACCTGCTCCAAGCCCGGGTACCCCACCCGGAGTTCGCCGAGATGCGGCAGACCGCCCCGGTCTGGTGGTGCGCCCAGCCCGCCGGAATCTCCGGCTTCGACGACGAGGGCTACTGGGCCGTCACCCGCCACGCGGACGTCAAGTACGTCTCCACCCACCCCGAACTCTTCTCGTCCCACACCAACACGGCGGTCATCCGCTTCAACGAGACGATCAGCCGCGACCAGATCGAGGTCCAGAAGCTGATCATGCTGAACATGGACCCGCCCGAGCACACCCGGGTCCGCCAGATCGTCCAGCGCGGCTTCACCCCGCGGGCGATCCGGTCCCTGGAAAAGGCCCTGCACAGCCGCGCCCGCGCCATCACCGAGGCCGCCCTCGCCGCCGCGGACGAGGACGGCTCCTTCGACTTCGTGACCAACATCGCCGTCGAGCTCCCCCTCCAGGCCATCGCCGAACTCATCGGCGTGCCCCAGGAGGACCGGTCCAAGATCTTCGACTGGTCCAACAAGATGGCCGCGTACGACGATCCCGAGTACGCGATCACCGAGGAGGTCGGCACCGAGGCGGCCATGGAGATCGTCTCGTACGCGATGAACCTGGCGGCGGCCCGCAAGGAGTGCCCGGCCAAGGACATCGTGTCCCAGCTGGTCGCGGCCGAGGGCGAAGGCAACCTCTCCGGCGACGAGTTCGGCTTCTTCGTCATCCTGCTGGCGGTCGCCGGCAACGAGACCACCCGCAACGCCATCAGCCACGGCATGCACGCCTTCCTCACCCACCCCGAGGAGTGGGAGCTGTACAAGCGCGAGCGCCCGGAGACGACCGCCGAGGAGATCGTCCGCTGGGCGACCCCCGTGGTCTCCTTCCAGCGCACCGCCACCCAGGACCTGGAGCTGGGCGGACAGCAGATCAAGAAGGGGGACCGGGTCGGCCTGTTCTACTCCTCGGCCAACAACGACCCCGAGGTCTTCGACCACCCCGAGACCTTCGACATCTCCCGCGACCCGAATCCGCACCTCGGATTCGGCGGCGGCGGCCCGCACTTCTGCCTCGGCAAGTCCCTGGCCGTGATGGAGATCAACCTGATCTTCAACGCCATCGCCGACGTCCTGCCGGACCTGCGGCTGGTGGACGAGCCCCGGCGGCTGCGCTCGGCCTGGCTCAACGGGATCAAGCAGTTGCAGGTCCGCACGGCCACCGGCTGACGACCACCGGCCCGGCCCGCTGCGGAGAGGGCCGGACCGGCCGGGGATCATGGGGGCCATGCAAGCCCTGCTCTCCGCCTTCACGCCCATCTGGGCGCTCACCGCCGTCGGCTACGCGGCCGGGCGCAGCGGCCTTCTCGGGGAGCAGGCCGAGGCCGTGCTCGGCCGGTTCGTCTTCCACGTCGCCATGCCCGCCGCGCTGTTCATGATGGTGTCGCAGGCCCGGCTCGGCTCCTTCGTGAACCAGTCGATGATCGCGTTCGCCGCGGGCACGGTGGCCGTCTGCGCGCTGGGCTTCGTGGCCGCCGGGCGGTTCTTCGGCCGCAAGACGGCCGACCGGGCCGTCGGCGCGATGGCCTCCGGTTACGTGAACTCGGCGAACCTCGGCATTCCGGTGGCCGTTCAGGTGCTGGGCGACGCCTCGTTCGTCGCGCAGATCATCCTGTTCCAGGTGCTGCTGGTCTCCCCGGTGATCCTGACCCTGCTGGACACGGGCACGGACCGGGGCCGCGTCCACTGGCGGCCGGTGCTGCGCCGCATGGTGACCATGCCGGTCCGCAACCCGATCATCATGGCCTCGATCCTCGGCGTGCTCGTCTCGGCGACGGGTCTGCGGGTGCCGACCGCGCTCGGCCACTCCTTCGATCTGCTCGGCGCCGCCGCCGTACCCACCGCGCTGATCACCCTGGGGCTGTCCCTGCACGGCCGCCGGGACCCGGCGGAGGCGACCGAGGCGCCGGGCAGGCGGGCGGAGGTCGCCGTGGCGGTCGTCCTCAAGTGCTTCGTACAGCCGCTGGTGGCTCTCGGCGTCGCGCTGCTGCTGGGCCTGCCCGAGCACCAGGTGCTCGTCGTGGTGCTGTGCTCCGCCCTCCCGACCGCCCAGAACGCGTTCCTGTACGCCCGTGAGTACGGCCTGGACACCGCCCTGGCCCGCAACTCCGTGGTGGCCTCCACGGTGGTGTCGATGGGCACGCTGTCGCTCGCGGCCTGGGCCCTGGGCCCTTCGGGCCCGTCCGGCGGTTGAGGGCCCGGCACGGAGCCGTTCGAGTGGCGGACCGGGGCGGCCGGGCGGATGCTGGTGAGCGCGGCGATCCATGCCGAAGGGGTGCCGGGGCGGGGAGGACCGCCCCGGCACCCCTTCGGCGCGCTACCGCTTGCCGCCCACCTTCTCCGCGACGGGACCGGGCCCGGAAGCCGCGTCCGGATCGCCCACGAGGGCTTCCGGCTCCGGCACCCGCAGGGCGCGGGGCCCGGACAGGAGGTACGTGAGTCCGAAGCCCAGGGCGACGACGACGGCACCGCCGACGGCGTCGAGCACCCAGTGGTTGCCGGTGGCGACGATCGCGCAGACCGTGAACAGCGGATGCAGCAGGCCGAGCGCCTTCATCCACATCTTCGGGGCGAGCATCACGATGACCACACCGCACCACAGGGACCAGCCGAAGTGCAGCGACGGCATCGCCGCGTACTGGTTGGTCATCGACGTCAGCGTGCCGTAGTCCGGCTTCGCGAAGTCCTGCACACCGTGGACGGTGTCGATGAATCCGAGGCCGGGCATCAGCCGGGGCGGGGCCAGCGGGTAGAGCCAGAAGCCGACGAGCGCGAGGATCGTGGCGAAGCCGATGGAGCTGCGGACCCAGCGGTAGTCGGCGGGCCTTCGCACGTACAGCACGCCGAGAATCGCGAGCGGCACGATGAAGTGGAAGGTCGAGTAGTAGTAGTCGAAGAACTCGCGCAGCCAGTTGATCTCGACGACCGCGTGGTTCGCCCAGTGCTCGACGTCGATGTGCAGCCACTGCTCGACGGAGTGGATCTGGCGGCCGTGCTCCTCGGCGGTGGGCCGCCCGGCGGTCGCCGCGAGCCGGACCTTCGCGTACGCGGAGTAGACGACGCGGATGAGCAGGAGTTCCAGCAGCAGATTGGGGCGGCTGAGCACCCTGCGCCAGAACGGCAGGAGCGGCACGCGTCTCCAGCGCGCCGCGACCGGCTTGGCGTAGTCCGTGGGAATGGGCTGCTGCCAGTACGGCGAGGAGCGCGGCAGGAACGGCGCGACGCAGGCGGCGCCGAGGGCCGCGATCAGCAGGACGTTGTCCCGTACGGGGATGACCGCCCCGATGTTCGGCAGCAGCATCTTCCCGGGCAGCGTGAGCACCAGCACCACGACGGCCGGCCAGACCAGCCGGTCGGAGGCGTGCTTGCCGACCCGGCCGACCACTGCGAGGAGCACCCAGAGCACCTGGTGCTGCCAGGCCGTCGGCGAGACGGCGACGACCACGCAGCCGGTCACCGCGACGGCGAGGAGGAGCTGATCGTCCTGCGCGTACCGCACGGCGCGCCGCAGACCGAGGAAGCAGACGGCGGCGGCCAGGGCGAGGAAGGCCACGATCTCGGCGGGGCCTTCGAGGCCGAGCCGGAGGAGCGCGCCGTGCAGGGACTGGTTGGCCAGGCTGTCCGGCCGGTCGCCGAGCCCGGCGCCCGCGACGTGGTGGAGCCAGTAGGTCCAGGAGTCCTGCGGCATCGCGGCCCAGGCCAGCGCGGTGCTGCCGGCGAAGGCGGCGCCCGCGGAGGCCGCGGCCCGGCGCCGGCCGGTCAGCCAGAGGAGCGCGGCGAAGAGCAGCACGGCCGGCTGGAGGGCGGCGGCGACGCCGATCAGTACGCCCGAGGTGCGTTCGCCCCGGACCACGAACCAGCCGAGCAGGACCAGCAGGACCGGCAGGATGCTGGTCTGGCCGAGGTACAGCGCGTTGCGCACGGGCAGCGACACCATGAGCAGGGTGATCGCGACCGGGGCCGCGAGGAGCGTCGTGCGGCGGCTCACCGGGGCCGGCAGCGCGCGTGCGGCGACGATGCCGAGGGCGGCCACCAGCAGCAGCGACCCGAAGGTCCACACGACGCCGAGCGTCTGTTCGGCCGAGGCCGTCAGGGGCTTGAGAACGAGCCCCGCGAAGGGAGTTCCGGTGAAGCGCCCGGTGTCGTAGAGCGATCCCGCCACATGGAGGACCCCGTCGGGGCCGATCCAGGTGTCCAGGTCCGTGAGCCGTTCTCCGGGCGGCTGCCGCAGCAGCGCCACCATCTGCCGTACGGCGAGTGCGGCCACGACCAGCCAGAGCACCGCCCGGGCCGGCCCGGCCCCCGTCCCCGCCCCCGTCACGTTTCCGCGCACGCCCTGCTCCGCATTTGCCACCCGCGCCGACCCTCCCACCGTTCCGTGCACGGTCCCCTCGACGCGGGGCTGTGCGGATGAAGCCTCTCATTGCCTCATGAGCTGGACACAATCAACCTCCCGGACACCTTTGGCCCCCGCCACCCGCCGTCTGCGGGCGGGGAACGCGGGGGCGCGGCGGGTGTCCGTCGCCGCTTCGCCGTCAGCCCTCGTGAACGGGGGTGTCCGCCTGCCAGGCGGTGAACAGCGGGACATCCGAGACACCGTCCAGGACGACGACGCCGAACGGGCGGTCGAACGCGATGTGCCGCATCCGCCGCGCCCTCGGCGCCGCTCCGGCCCGGGTCGCCACGACTGTCACCGCGGCGGCCTCCACGCCCTTCTCCGCGAGCGTCACGACGGTCTCCTGGACCACGGCGGAGAGGGCGAGCGGTACGGCTGAGATCCCGGAGAAGTCGGCGGCGTCCGAGGCGGCGATCCGCACCCCGAGGGCGGGAAGCTGCTCGGTGACCTGCACGGTCGTACGCAGGGTGAACCGGGGGATCGCCACGGAGACCGCGTCGGCGTACAGCGGTGTGCCGGACGCCCGGGGCGCCCAGCCCGCCGGCAGCACCTGGGCGGCTCCGGCCCCCGGCTCGCCGAGCACGAATCTGACCCGGGCCGGAGCCCCGCCGCCCGGGTCGGCACGGCAGCGCAGCTCGACGACGTGCACGCCGCCGGCCCTCCAGACGTCCCGCAGCGCCACCGGCCCCCGCATGGTGGGCACCTGACGGCTCGCCCCCGCCGCGTCGGTGAACGGGAGGTCGCCCGTGGAGCGCGCTTCGAACGGGGTCTCCCAGTGCGCACGGAGCGCCAGCACGTTGACGAGTGCGAGCAGCGTGCTGCCGGTGAGCCGCAGGGGAAGCCGCTCGATCAGCCCGCCCGTCGCCTCCCGCACCCAGGCGTCGATCTCCGCCGGGTCCATCGCTCCGACCGGGATGTCCGGCAACGCGTCCTGGTACGCGGGCCGTACGGGCACCCGGGTCCAGACCCGGGTCGCCACCGCCAGCGCGTCGGTACGGGCCAGTTCCCGCGCGGTCTCCGTGACGACGGGGGCCGCCTCCCGGTCCGCCACCCCGAGCAGGGCACGCAGTTCGGCGGCGGTCTCCGCGCGCGCACCGCTCGCGACGGCAGCCAGAGCCAGCCACAGCCCGGCGGGCGAGCACACGAAACCACCGCTGTCCCGTTCGGCCAGCTCCCGTATCCACTGCTCACCCAGACGCCGAATCGCCGTGGCCCGTTCCATTCCCGCCCCCTGCACCGCCGCTGCCTCCCCGATGTAAAGACTTCGCCACCCGATCATGTGGAAGTCAGAATGCATCACATGACGTGGACCATGACCCCTGAATGTTTCGACTCCCCCGATGCGGCACTGCTGCGCCGGGACTACTACGACGAGGTCGCAAGTCGCTACTGGGGCCGGCCCGCGAC
Source organism: Streptomyces sp. NBC_00234 (assembly GCF_036195325.1). Classification (NCBI taxonomy): domain Bacteria; kingdom Bacillati; phylum Actinomycetota; class Actinomycetes; order Kitasatosporales; family Streptomycetaceae; genus Streptomyces; species Streptomyces sp. NBC_00234. The sequence continues at coordinate 2,478,077 of NZ_CP108101.1, forward strand.
ACCTCAGGAGATCGACGAGGGACTCACCGACGACGGCGCGGAACGGCTGGCACCGCCCACCGGGGAGTTCGTCGTGGGCCGCTTCGGCGGCCGGCCGGCCGCCTGCGCCGGGCTGCTGCTCGCCGACGCCGAACCGGGCGTCGCGGAGCTGACCCGGGTGTTCGTACGCCCGGACTTCCGGTCCACGGGCGGGGGTGGGCTGCTGCTCGCCGCGATCGAGAACGCGGCGCGGGAGGCCGGGGTCCACCGGATCCGGCTGGACACCCGCAACGACCTGGTCGAGGCACGCGGGCTCTACGCCAAGCACGGCTACCGGGAAGTTCCGGCCTTCCACCACCGCAACCAGTACGCGGAGCACTGGTTCGCCAAGGAGCTGTGAGCCGTTCGGCGAGGCGGTCCCCCGGGCCCCTCAGGCGTGGTGGTCGCGCGGCGGTTCGGGCGTGTGCGGCCGTTCCTTGCTCGATCCGCTCACCTCGGCGGTCAGCTCCGCGACCAGATGGACCAGGTCGGTCGGTCGTTCCGGCCCCCACCAGTCACCGAGCAGTTCGGCGAGCGAGTCCTCGCGGGCCTGCGAGAGGCGGACCACGGCCTCGGCGCCCAGGTCGGTCAGGACCATCTGGACACCCTCGCGGCGGGCCAGGCCCTCCTCCTCGACCTGGCGGGCCGCCTCGGTGATGATCCGCAGCGGTACGGGGGCGATGTCGGCGAGCCTGGCGGGTTCGACGGCGCCGTGGCGCTTGATGCGCAGCAGGAGCCAACTGGCCGCGGGCAGCAGGTCGAAGCCCGCTCTGTCGGTGATCTTCACATAGATGTCGCGGCGGCCCTCGCGCGTCGCCAGCACCGAGAGGGCGCGGGCGCACTCGTCGTACGAGGAGCGCTCGACCGGGTTCGACGCGAGGGTCTGGCTGGTGTCGGGGGCGGTCACCGAGCCACGCAGCTTGTCCTCCTTGAGGAACCAGGCGAAGACGAAGGCGATCAGGACGACGGGGACCGCGTAGAGGAAGACGTCGGTGATCGAGGTCGAGTACGCGCTGAGGATCGACGGGCGCAGGTCGGCGGGGAGTTCGCCGATGGCGCGCGGGTCGGCGGCCAGCCGTTCGGCGTCGACCCCGGGGGGCAGCGAGCGGCCGGACAGCGCCGCATCGAGCTTGCCGGTGAGCCGGTTGGTGAAGATGGTCCCGAAGATGGCCACACCGAACGAGGCGCCGATGGAGCGGAAGAACGTGGCGCCCGAGGTGGCGACGCCCAGGTCCTCGTAGCCGACGGCGTTCTGCACGACCAGCACGAGGACCTGCATCACCAGTCCGAGCCCGGCACCGAACACGAAGAAGTAGATGCTCATCTCCCACGTGGAACTGGTCTCGTCGAGCCGGTGGAGCAGCAGGAGTCCGACCGCGGTCAGGCCCGTTCCCACGACGGGGAAGACCTTCCAGCGGCCGGTGCGGCTGACCACCTGGCCGGAGCCGGTCGAGGTGATGAGCATGCCGAACACCATCGGCAGCATGTGCACACCGGACATGGTCGGCGAGATGCCGTGCACCACCTGGAGGAACGTCGGCAGGTAGGTCATCGCGCCGAACATGGCGAAGCCGACGATGAAGCTGATGACGGCGACGAGGCTGAAGGTGCGGATACGGAACAGCTTCAGCGGCAGTACGGGTTCGACGGCCCGCCGTTCCACGGCGACGAACGCGACCAGCAGGACCACGGCGAGCACGGCCAGGCCGATGATCCGCGCCGAGCCCCAGGCCCAGGTGGTGCCGCCCAGGGAGGCGACGAGCACCAGGCAGGTGGCGACGGAGGCGATGAGGAAGGTGCCGAGGTAGTCGATCGTGTGCTTGGTCCGGCGCACGGGGATGTGCAGCACGGCGGCGATGACCAGGAGCGCCACGATGCCGATCGGCAGGTTGATGTAGAAGACCCAGCGCCAGCTGAGGTGTTCGGTGAAGAAGCCGCCGAGGAGCGGTCCGAGAACGCTGGTGACGCCGAAGACCGCGCCGAAGAGGCCCTGGTACTTGCCGCGTTCGCGCGGCGAGACGATGTCTCCGACGATCGCCATCGACAGGACCATCAGTCCGCCGCCGCCGAGGCCCTGGAGGGCCCGGAAGCCGATCAGCTGCGGCATGTTCTGGGCGATGCCGCAGAGGGCCGAGCCGATCAGGAAGATGACGATGGCCGCCTGGAAGAGCTTCTTGCGGCCGTACTGGTCACCGAGCTTGCCCCAGAGCGGGGTCGCCGCGGTGGCCGCCAGCATGTAGGCGGTGACGACCCAGGACAGATGGTCCATGCCGCCGAGTTCGCTGACGATCGTCGGCAACGCGGTGGCGACGATCGTCTGGTCGAGTGCGGCGAGCAGCATGCCGAGGAGCAGCGCCCCGATGGCTACGAGGACGGTCCGTGTGGACCGCCCCTCGCCGGGTGCCAGGGGCGGTGGGCTCAACTGCTGGGCCATGGGCATCTCCTTGGATCCGCTACACCCCCATCCTGGACGTTGTGTCCCGTTATGGCCTGCCGAGCGGCCGGAGGCCGTTGGGCTTCGCCGTGGCGGCCTGCATAATCGCAGGCAGTTCAAAGGGGAGGGGACCCACAATGACCGGACATGTATGCCCGGCCTGCGGTATGGAGCGAGGACCGGAGCGGACGGGGGCGGAGACGGAGCCAGGAGCGGGCTCCAGACCCGGCTGCGCCTGCGGGGACCGTACGGCGCAGCCGACCGGCGACCAGCAGCGCGCCGCCCGTTCGGCGGAGACGGCCGCGGAGATCGCCGCGGCCGAGGACTTCGACCCGCTCCGCATCCGTCCGTACGTGACGCTCGGCGATGCGCACACCGCCGCCGAGCCCGAGCCGGACCACGAGGTACCGGGGGCCGCGGCCACCACGATGCCGTTGTTCCTGGACGTTCCCGCGGCGCGCCCGCTGCCGGAGACCGAGGCGCCGGACGAGGCCAGGCGGCGGACCGTCGCCGGATACGGGGACACCGACCCCGTACAGCCGCGCCGCCGCCGTCCGTTCGCGGTCGTCGCCGTGGGGGCGGCCGTGGCCGCGGTCGTCGGCACGGCCGCGTTCGCCGGAGGTCTGTTCACCGGGGACGAGGGGCACGCGGACGCGATGCCGTCGGCATCGACGAGCACCGGGGACGCCGGCAGCGAGCCCGCGACCACCGTGTCGGAGTCGCCGTCCGCCTCCGCCTCGCGGTCCGTCCCGGCCTCACCCTCGCCGTCCGCCTCGGCCTCCGCGTCCGCCTCCGCCTCGCCGTCGAAGAGCGCGACGGCCTCCCGTTCCGCCACGGCCTCCGCGTCCGCCTCCACGGCTCCGGCACCGTCGTCGGCGAGCGCACCCGCGCCGGGCGCCTCTACGCAGGCCCCGCCGGCGCTGAACGGTTCCACGCTGCAGCCGGGCGACAGCGGCGCCGAGGTCACCGAGCTCCAGCGGCGCCTGAAGGAGGTCTGGCTCTACCACGGGCCGACCGACGGCACCTACTCCGGGCGGGTCGAGGACGCGGTGGCGGTCTACCAGTCGTACAAGGCGATCCAGGGTGACCCGGAGGGCGTGTACGGGCCGAACACCCGACAGGCGCTCGAAGCGGAGACGACCGGCCGGGGACGGGACTGACGGGGTACCGCGTCCGGCGGGCGGACCGGATTCGCATTCCGCGGCAGGTTTTTGTATCGTGTGGGAACAAAGTAGCCTCCGCCCGTTCACCCTGACCGGCGGGCGGGGCTACTTGTTTCACTTCTGCCCGCGTTCCGCACCGCGTGGTTCGCACTCCCCCCGCGCTCTGGAGCATGCCGATGCCGGCCACCGTCCTCACAGCCCGTGCCCTCCTTCTGGACATGGACGGAACCCTCGTGAACTCCGACGCCGTGGTCGAGCGCTGCTGGCGCCGCTGGGCCATCGGGCAGGGCCTGGACCCGGATGCCGTGCTCAAGGTGGTCCACGGACGCCAGGGGTACGCCACGATGGCGGTCCTGCTCCCGGAACGCCCGATGGAGCAGAACTACGCGGAGAACCGCGTCCTGCTCGCCGAGGAGACCGCCGACACCGACGGCGTGGTGCCGATCGGCGGCGCCCCCGCCTTCATGGAGTCCATCGCCTGCCTCCCGCACGCCCTCGTGACCTCGGCCGACGAGGCGCTCGCCCAGGCCCGGATGACGGCCGCCGCACTGCCGATGCCGGCCGTGCGCGTCACCGCCGAGCAGGTCGGCGCCAGCAAGCCGGACCCGGAGGGCTTCCTCAAGGGGGCGGCCGAGCTGGGCTTCGACGCGGCGGACTGCATCGTCTTCGAGGACTCCGAGGCGGGCATCACGGCCGGCCGGGCTGCGGGCATGCGCGTCGTGGGCGTGGGCCCGCGGGCCGCTGCGCTCTCCCCCGACGCCCACGTCGAGGACCTGACACAGCTCCGGGTGGAGGCCGTCGCCGACGGTTCGATCCGCCTGCACATCGGCGCCTGACCGCCCGGCTCCTCGTGGAGCCGTCGCCGACGGTTCGGCCCGCCCGCACATCGACGCCCGACCGCCCGGCCCTTCCCGGATCAGGCCGGGTCGCGGTGGAGCCGCCCCCGCGCCACGAGCTCCAGCACCAGCGCGACGGCCACCGCCTGCACCGCCATCAGGGCCACCAGGACGAACAGCTGCACGGCGCCCGCCTCCACCGGTGAGGCGCCGCCCAGCAGCATGCCCACGAAGGCGCCGGGCAGGGTGACGAGCCCCACCGTCCGGGTCTGGTCCAGCCCCGGCAGCAACGCGTCCGCGGCCACCGGGCGGGCGATCTCCAGCCGGGCGTCCCGGTCGAGCAGCCCCAGCGCCATCCCCGCCTCGACCTCGCCGTGCCGGACGGCGAGTTCGTCCAGCGCCCGCCGCCCGCCGAGCACGCTCGCCGTGAGCGCACCCCCGATGAGAATGCCCGTGACAGGGATCAGCGCGATGCCCCGGAGCGGGACGAGGCCGGTCAGCAGCAGCGCCACGACCACGGGGACGACCGCGGCCCCGATCGGCAGGGCCGCCCACCACCAGGTGTGATTGCCGGTGATCCGGCGCCCCGCGGTCCACACCGCGACGGCGAACATCAGCGCCACGAAGCCGAGCAGGGGCGCCAGGGCGTGGACCACCCAGCCGATGAGCGCGGAGACGGCGCCCAGTTGCACGGCCGCCCGCAGCCCGGCCACGACGATCTCCCGCGAGCGCCCGAGCGAGGCCCACGCGGCGACCGCCGCCGCGAACGCCAGGAGCACGGCGAGGACGACCCCGAGCGTCACGTTCACGGGAAGCAGCACGCCGCCACCTTAAGACCGCCCGCCCCGCGCGCCCTGCGCTCAACACCGCACCCCCGCCCGGATCCGGACCGGACGTCAGACGTTTCTGTCCGATCTCTTGATGTGACGTGCACATGTCGTCACCCTGTTACCTGGCGCCCACCCCCCAGAAACCTGGCGCCGCCACGATGGCCGGGCACCACGGGCCGCCCGTCCAACGCCCCCCCACATCAAGGGAGTTCGCATGTCAGGTATCTACGCGCGTCGCATCGCCGTCATCGCCGCGTCCGCCGCCCTCGCCGCCACGACGGGCCTGCTCAGCGCGCCGGCTGCCCAGGCCGCCATGCCCACACCCATTGCCGCCTCCACCGCCCGCACCTACCTCGGCCAGCTCACCGTGAAGGCCGAAGGATCGTCGACCGGCTACAGCCGGGAGATGTTCCCGCACTGGATCACCCAGTCGGGCGCCTGCAACACCCGCGAAGTGGTCCTGAAGCGCGACGGCACCAACGTCCAGCAGGACTCCAGCTGCGCCGCGGTGAGCGGCAGCTGGTACTCGCAGTACGACGGGGCCACCTGGACCGCGGCGTCCGACCTGGACATCGACCACATGGTCCCGCTCGCCGAGGCCTGGCGCTCCGGTGCCAGCAGCTGGTCCACGGCCCAACGCCAGTCCTTCGCCAACGACCTGACGCGACCGCAGCTGATCGCGGTCACGGACAACGTCAACCAGTCCAAGAGCGACCAGGACCCGGGCGAGTGGCTGCCGCCGCGCACCGCCTACCGCTGCACGTACGCGCGCGCCTGGGTGCAGGTGAAGTACTACTACGGCATGAGCGTCGACTCGACCGAGAAGAGCGCGCTCCAGTCCGTACTGAACGGCTGCTGACCGCCCTCCCGACCAGCCGCTGAGCCGCCCGGCGCCACAACACGCCGGGCGGAACCGGCCCACACCCTTCCGTCGTTCCGTACGGTACGAAGCCATCTGTCACGGCGAGGCGAGGGGGCGGCATGGCCAGGCTGCGAGTGGGGCCGCTGCTGCGGTACGTCGACTGGGAGTCGGCGTCGTCGGCGACCGTCTGGGTCGAGGCCGACCGTCCGTGCACGGTGGAAGTCCGTTGCGCGGACGGGGCGTCGGGCTCGTCCCCGACCTTCGCCGTCGTCGGACACCACTACGCGCTGGTGGTCGTGACCGGCCTGACCCCGGGCACGACGACGGCGTACGAGGTACTGCTCGGCGGCCGTCGGGTCTGGCCGCCCGAGGACTCACGCTTCCCCGCGAGCACCATCACGACACCCTCACCGGCCGCCGCGCGATCCGGCAACGCCCGCAGCACACCGGGGAACTCGCCGGAGGAAGGACCGGGGACCGGTCCGGAGCCGGTACGGATCGCCTTCGGCTCCTGCCGCTGGGCGGCCCCGCCCGCCGGCGAGCACGACCCCGCGGGGCCGGACGCGCTGGACACCCTCGCCGTCCGCCTGGCCACCGACCCCGACGCCGTACGACCGGACGTACTGCTGCTCCTGGGCGATCAGGTGTACGCGGACGAGACCTCGCCGGCGACCCGGCGCAGACTCGCCGCGCGCCGCGAACTGAGCGAACCGCCGGGGGCGGAGGTCGCGGACTACGAGGAGTACACCTTCCTCTACGACGAGTCCTGGCGGGACCCGGAGGTGCGCTGGCTGCTGTCCACGGTCCCCAGCTGCATGATCTTCGACGATCACGACGTCATCGACGACTGGAACACCAGCGCGGCCTGGCTCGCGGACATCCGGGCCACTCCCTGGTGGAACGAGCGGATCGTCAGCGGGCTGATGTCGTACTGGGTCTACCAGCACCTCGGCAACCTCTCCCCCGCCGCACTGGACGCGGACCCGCTGTACGCGGCGGTTCGCGCAGAACCGGACGGTACCGAACGCCTGCGCGGGTTCGCCGCCGCGGTCGCGGCCGAACCGTCCCTCGCCCGCTGGAGCTATCAACGCGTTTTCGGCCGAGTGCGGCTGCTGATGATGGACACCCGGGCGGCCCGGGTTCTCGACGAACAGCAGCGCTCGATGCTCACCGCCGAGGAGGAGCGCTGGATGCGCGAAGAGGCCCTCGCGGGCCCCGGATCGTATGACCATCTCCTGATCGGCACCTCGCTGCCGTGGCTCCTGCCGCCCCTCATCCACGAGGGGGAGACCTGGAACGCCGCGCTGTGCCGGGGCGAGCGCGGCGGGCCCGGGGGACGCTGGGCCCGCTTCGGGGAGAAGCTGCGCCGCGCCTCCGACCTGGAGCACTGGGCAGCTTTTCCCGGTTCGTTCCGCCGACTGACGGAGCTGCTGAGGGAGGCGGGGAGCGGTCCGGACGCGCCGGCGACGGTTTGTGTGCTGTCGGGCGATGTGCACCATGCGTACATCGCGGAGCCCGAGTGGCCCACGTCCGCACCCGGCGGCGCCCCGGTGGCGCGCATCCTGCAGCTGACCTGCTCACCCGTCCACAACTTGATCCCCCGCCCCATAAGAGCCGGCTTCCGTTTCGGCTGGAGCCGGCTGGGGCGGCGGCTCGGCCGGGTCCTGGCGCGTCACGGGCGGACGGGAACCCCGCCGGTGCAGTGGCGGAAGACGGGCGGACCGTGGTTCGGTAATCAGCTGATGACACTGACGCTACATGGCCGGAAAGCTGCGCTGACATTGGTTCAGGCCAGAGGAAAGTCCTCGGATGCGCAGCTGGAGACCGTTCTTGATCGAGATCTGACCATGAATGAGTGAGCAGTTTTCAGCCACATCGTGAAATGTTGAACTTGCAAGTAACAGAAAGGCATCCCTAACCTGAGGCGCTCAGTCGGCAATCGGTTCACGTCCCCCACCAGACCGAAGGAGCCCTCCCCCATGTCCATACGCCTGAACCAGGCCCAGCCCTACGCGCTCGCGGCGTTCCGCGTCGTCGTCGGCTTCCTCTTCGCCTGCCACGGCGCCGCCTCGCTCTTCGGAGTGCTCGGTGGCAACAGCGTTCCCACCGCGACCTGGCCCGGCTGGTACGCCGCGGTGATCCAGCTCGTCGGCGGAGTCCTGGTCGCGCTCGGCCTCGGCACCCGCGCCGCCGCTTTCGTCGCCTCCGGCTCCATGGCGTACGCGTACTTCAAGGTCCACCAGAGCGAGGCCCTGCTCCCCCTGCAGAACAACGGCGAGGCGTCGGCGATGTTCTGCTGGGCCTTCCTGCTGCTGGTCTTCACGGGCCCGGGCGCCCTGGCCGCCGACCGGCTCCTCTTCTCGCGCGGCGAGTCCGCGCACGACGGTGAGCGCCCGCGCGAACAGACGTCGGCCGTCGCGGTCTGACCGTCCGGCGACCGCGTCCGGCTCCCCGCCGCCCCGGGGAGCCGGACGCTCCGGCGCGTGCCCCGCGCCCCCGAGGACTCACCCCCGCCCGTACGAACCGAACGGCACGGTGAAGCAGGCCAGCCGGTCACCCGCACCGCCCTGCTCGTCGTGGATCACCACCGACCGGGCGCCGCCCTCCCGGAAGCTCCAGTCGTGCAGGACCCACGACTCGCCGTTCCCCTCGCCGTCCGTCCTGAAGTCGAGCCAGACCTCGTTCGCCGGGTCGGCGTGGCCCTCCGCGCGATGCTGGTAGTGCGGCCCCGCCGCCTTCGGATCGGCACCGCAGGGCGAGGTGTGCACGTGCATGCCGTACGCGCGGTTCGGGACCAGCCCGCTCAGCCGGGCCCATACCGCCGTTCCGGACTCGTCGGAGTGCTGGCCGATCTCGATCCCGGCCGCCGCAGGGACACGGTCCATGGCGTACGTGACCGCACTGGACGGAACGAACGCGTTCGGCGGCGCGAACGACCCCTGCGCCCGCATCCACACCCCGCCCCCACGGACATCGCCCGCACGGCTCGCGGCGCCCACCCCCTCCGCGGCGGTCACCTCACGGGCGCCGCTGGCCCCACCGGTGAGCATCACCAGGGCCGCGGCTCCCGCCACCGCCCCCACTGCCCGCACGAACGTCCCTGCTGCCACCATGTCCTGCTCCCTGATCTCGCCGTCCCCTCCCTCTGCCGTCACGCACCCTCCCCAAGGTGCACGTGAGCTGCACAACATCACCCACCCAAGGTGATGTCCAGGTAAACCGCGGGCGTACGCTGTACAGCTGGCTGCCGACCCCGCCTTCCCCACGCTCCTGACGAGCCGGGGAAGTCCCCTTTCCCGCGAGGTCGCGGCCTTGAGACGGAATCGGGGAAGCAGAAGGTGCTTGAGAGTGTGGGTGCGCTGACCGGCAGCCCATGGATCTACGCAGTGGTCGCCCTCTCGGTACTCCTGGACGTCTTCCTGCCCGTGCTCCCCAGCGGAGTCCTGGTGATCATGGCGGCCACGGCCGCCGCCGCCGGCTCGACCACGGTCGCCGGATCGGCCGGGGCGGCGACGCAGCAGGTCCCGTCGCTCCTCGCGCTGATCCTGTGCGCGGCCACGGCCTCGGTGCTCGGTGACCTCGTCGCGTACCGCCTCGCCTGGCGCGGCGGCGACCGGCTGGACCGTGCCATCGCGCGCTCGCGCCGTCTCACCACGGCGCAGGAACGTCTCGGCACCGCGCTGAGCCGCGGTGGGGGCGCGCTCGTCGTCATCGCGCGCTTCGCACCGGCCGGCCGCTCCGTGGTCTCCCTCGGCGCGGGCGCCGCACATCGCAAGGTGAAGGAATTCCTGCCCTGGTCGGCGCTGGCGGGTGTCGCCTGGGCCGGCTACAGCGTGAGCCTCGGCTACTTCGGCGGCCAGTGGCTGGGGGCCACCTGGCTGGGCACGGCGGTCTCCGTCCTCAGCCTGTTCCTGGTGGGCGCGCTGGCGGCGCTGGTCGTACGCCGCCCCTCGGCAGCGGTCGAGTCCCCGGCCCCGGCGGTGGCCGCCGGCCCCTGACCGGGCGCACGCTTCCCCCTGTTCCCCCGGGCCTTTCAGCTCTTGGCGGCGCCCCGCACCTCCAGGCTGTCCAGCAGTTTGTGGGTGGCCTCGGTGATCTCGTCGACGGCACGGTCGAAGGCTTCACGGTTGTGCGCCGCCGGCGCACGGAAGCCGGACACCTTGCGCACGTACTGGAGGGCGGCGGCCCGCATGTCCTCCTCGGTGGCCTCTTCGGGCATGGCGGGTGGGCGAAGGGTCTTGATGCTGCGGCACATGAATCCAGTGTGTACCGCCCCACTGACAGCGGCAGGACGGCAGCGCGCCTTCCGCCGTCGACCGTGGCGTCCCTCCGCCCACGTCCGCCGTCGGCCGCCTCAGCCGGTCAGCCCACTGGTGGCGTCCCCGATGTACTTCGCACCCAGGACGACCAGCAAGGTCGTCATGATCGCCGCGTTGTGGCGGCCCATCCACGCCTTCCACTCCCCCAGGACCTGCGAGGACTTCGCCCCGCCGAAGAGGTAGACCCCCAGCGGCAGCACGGTGCACAGCGAGGCGATCACCACCATGAGCACGGCGGCGACGGCCTTGCCGCCCGCTCCCGCCGTGCTCGAAGCGATGGACACGGCGCCACCGACGGCCAGCACGAGGTTCTTGGGGTTGGCGACGGCGAGTGCCGCGGCGAGACCGGCCGACTTCCCCGGGGTGAACGAGTCGATGGCCTTCATCCAGCCGGGCGGCTCCGCCTCCTGGCCGTCCCGCGGCCGTCCCCTCCACTGCTCGGCGCCGAGCAGCAGGAAGAGCACGCCGAGGCCCAGCTTCAGCCACAGCGTCCAGGTGGCCGGTCCGTCGTCGCCCCCCGAGGCGTCCGCCCCGGACCCGGCCAGCACGATCACCGTCACCAGCACGGCGAGCGACACCGTCCAGCCGAGGGTGAAGGCGATGCCGTTGGAACGGCCGCGCGGGGTGGCGAGCATCAGGATCACCGCGATGAGAGGCAGAGGGCTGATGGCGATACCGACGGCCGAGGCCAGCATCTGCCCGATCGCATCACCCAAGGCCCTCCTCCACCCGCTCGATGACCGGGATGACGTAGCTTCCGTCGAGGGCGGCCTGCCGGGGGGTGTAGAGCCGGAGAATGGGCCGGAAGTCCCCGTCCGGTGCGGGCAGCCAGTTCGCCGCCTGCTCCGGGTCCTGCGGCCCGTCCTTCGACAGGTACAGAGTGAGTGAGCCGTCGGCTGCGTACACGAGTCCGGGCGTCCGGTCGCCGATCGAGTAGCGGCCCGCCGGGTTCTCGACCAGGTAGTAGTCGGGGACGTCGTACATGGTCACCGACCAGAACGCGTCGACCGGCGGCGGCTCCTCGAAGCGCAGGACATAGGAGTGGGCCCCGTTGAGCGTCCGGCCCTCGGAGTCCCGGAAGGTGTTCGCGTAGACCGCCTCGTAGCCGTGGTTCCCCCACAGCCCGGTCCGCGCCGCCACCGCCCTGACCAGGTAGGACGTCTCCCGGTCCGCGATCTTCCACTCCGGTGAGTCGATCGTTCCGACGCCGAAGTGGTCGAGGTTGTAGTCGAAGAGATGCGGATTGGCGTCCCAGGCCCCGGGCGACCCACGGTCCGCTTCCGGAGCCGGCCGGGCAGCCGCCTCCACGCGCGCCTTGCCCCGCGCCAGGCCCTCCGTCAGCGCCCGCACGAGGTCGGGCCCGGCGGGCACGTACGGCGACGGCCCCTCCTCCAGGAGCCCCAGCGGCTGGAACCGGTCCTGGTAGGCCTGGTCCTCGGCGGACGGCGGGAAGTCCGCCATCCAGACCCGGAGCTGCTCGAAGAACCGCAGCGCCTCCGGTACGCCGGCATCGGGCCGGGGCAGCCCGGTGCGGTGCGGCGCCGAGTCGAGGTGGCTGAGCGAGAACTGCCGCTGGAGCGCCTGGACCCGGGGCAGGTCCTCCGGCCCGGCGCAGGCGTTGCGGCCCACCACCGTGACGACGGAGGTCGGCGCGTCGATCACCCCGCTGACGCCGTCGGGCACGCCGCCCGACCAGCCGGGCGGCACGACGAGCCAGTCGCCCTTGCCCGTACCTGTGGCGCGGCGGCCGACGTAGGCGAAGTTGTTGCTCCACACGTCGACGAACTGGAGCACGTAGTACGCGCCGTCGGTGTCGGGCACGTGCAGCGTGATCGGCCCGCCGGACAGGTCGAGTTGGGCGACCGAGTACACGGTGTCGTTGTTGACGGACACGAAGCGTGAGTCGGGTGCCGCCAGTTCGCCGGAGTGGGCGAACCGGTTGAACGGGGCGGGGGGCAGTGCGCCGAAGCCCTTGTGCAGGAAGGCATCGACCATCGACAGATCGAAGACCAGCGGATAGCCGTAGACATAGGCATCGGCGGCCAGGTCGACGAGTTCTTCGGGCGTCTCCACCTCGGTGTTCCTCTCGTCAGTCGCGCACGGCGAGCTTCGGCATGGACCAACTGCCGTCCAGGACGGCGGATTGGGGTCCGTACACACGAATAGCGATCGTGAAGGGGCCGTCGGGCGCGGGCAGCCAGTTCGCCGCCTGCTCCGGGTCCTGCGGCCGGTCCTTCTGTACGTAGAGCGTCAGGCCGCCGTCCGCGTCGTGGACGAGGCCGGAGGTACGGTCTCCGATCGAGTAGCGGTCGGCGGGGTTGTCGACGAGCAGCCGGTCGGGCAGCCGGTACATGGTGGCCGACCAGAAGAACCGGGCCGGCGGCAGCTGTCCCGGGGGGAACCGGACGGTGTAGTCGTGCGCGGACGCGTCCGGTGGGCGGTTGCCCCGGTCGTCCTGCAGCCACCCCGCGTACCAGGCTTCCTCGGCCGGGAGCCCGTACAGGCCCTTGTCGACGCCGACCGCGCGGGTCAGATAGTCGTCGCCGTGCTCGGCACGCGTACCGAACCAGCCGGTGGAGTCGGAGGCGTCCCTCTTGGCCGCCTCCAGCGTGGCCCGGGCGTCGGCGATGCCCTCTTCCACGGCGGCCAGGACGTCCGGCTTCAGCGCGGAGGGCTCGAACTCCCCTCTTCCGTCGACACCCAGCGCGGCCAGCCGCTCGCGCAGTTCCCGCTCGCTCTCCAGCACCGGGAAGAACTGGAGCAGGAAGTCGAGGAGCGTGAAGAACTCGGCGGTGTCCAGGTCCTCTTCACGCCACACCGGCCACACCGGTTCCTCGACCGGGTGGGGCGCCGGCGCGTCGAGGAACTCCGACAACGGCCGCAGCCGGTACTGCCCCTGGACGGCCCGAAGCGCCGTCACGTCGCCGGGCCCCGCCAGATACGTACGCCCGAGCACTCCGACCAGGAAGGTGTCCGCGCGCAGCACCCCGGCGATCTTGTCCGGTACGTCGCCGCGCCAGCCGGGTCCCGCGATCAGGAAGTCCCCGGCGCTCTGCCCGGTGGTACGGGCGCCCACGTATCCGACGTACGAGGTGTCGAGGTCGTGGAAGGGCAGGACGTAGTAGCGCTCCACGGCGGGCACGGACACCACCCACGGCCCGGTCCGCAGATCCAGCCAGGCCCAGGAGTACGGGGTGTCGTTGTTCGGCGTGACCACATCGGTGTTGGCCGGGGTGAACGGCTGCGAGTAGTGCCGGAAACGGCCGAAGCCACCGACGGACCGGGGATCGTCCGGGTCGATGGCCTGGGGGTACATCGTGCGGTAGTTCTCCAGGAGCGGATATCCCCAGATCCAGGCCGAGGCGGCCGTACTGCGCGCCGCCTCGGCCGTGAGAGATCCCGCCGCGTGATCCGCGGCCACGTCAGAAGGCCGACTTCGGGTGGTCGGTGCACAGGGCCCAGATCACGAAGACGCCGATGGCGATCGAGACGATGGCCCAGACCGGCTGGTACGGCAGCCACATGAAGTTGGCGATGATGCTCAGCGCGGCCAGCCCGACACCCGCGCCACGGGCCCAGGCGGAGCCCTTCAGGACGCTCGCGCCGACGATCAGCAGGATCACGCCGAGGACCAGGTGGATCCAGCCCCAGGCGGTGACGTCGAACTTGAAGACGTAGTTGTTGATTCGGGCGTACACATCGTCGGTAGCGATACCGGCGATGCCCTTGATGATCGAGAGGACACCGTCCACGAGCAGCAGAACACCGGCGAACATCGTTCCTCCGGCAGCCCATGCGCTGCCGCTGCCGCCGGCGGGCGCCTGCCGGGTGTTGCCGGGCGTGGGTGCTGACTGTGACATGGGAACTCCTTCGCCACGCAGGCACACCGGCCTGCGGATCTGTCCTGCATTCACGTCCTGCAGATTCAGAACCGACCCTGCGCGCCCCGCCGTGGCCCGGCCACTCGGCCGCACCCGAACAGGTGAATGCTCACGGCGCGGTGACGGTGACGATGTGACCCTGGGCGTCCACGGTCAGCGCGACCCGCTCGACCCGGTTCGTCAGGGCCACCGCCGCCCACGCGGCACCCCAGAGGAGGCACGAGAAGACGGTCAGGATGGCGTGCAGGACATGGTTCACGGGCTGTCCGCGCACCAGGACCGCCTGGGTCCCGGACCGCGACTCCACGCGCCAGCCGTCGGCGATCCGCTGGTTCACCACCCAGTCGAGGATCAGGCTGCGCCGCAGCGCGTCGGGCGGCGTGCCGGCGCCCTCGTAATACCCGGGCGGAGGCTCGACCGAGACCGCCCCCCTGTGCCCACGACGACGTATCACGGGCTCACCTCCAGGTGTCGAGATCTCCACCGCGCCACTCGATCAGCGCCGGCTGATCGAGATCGATCTCCTCCGCCCCCGCTGCGAAACCGGCCTGCCGCAGGAACGAGGCCACGTCGCCGCGCCCGTGCGCCAGCCCGACGATCTGCCCGTGCACGGTCACCCGCCGCCCTCCGGTGGTCGAGGGCGGATACACGATGACGGGCGGATGACCAGACATGTATCCACGGTGCCTCCAGCCCGGCCGGGGCGCATCCTGTAGGTACGACCGGGCTGTGACCTGTGCGGACCCCCAGGGTCTTTCGTTCGGATCAGGCCGGGGTCAGCTGGATCAGGCCGGGGTCAGCCGAGGGCGCTGATCGCCTTCACGATCAGGGCACGGGCCTCGGCCCCGTACACGGCCATGCTCCGCAGTTGCTCGAACGCCTTCAGGTAGAGCGCGATCTCGCCCGGCTGCGTGATGTTCAGCTGCGCGGAGAGAAGCTGAACGGAGACGAGGGTGTCGTCGTAGATGTGGAACGTCTCCTGCGGCCGGACGGCCCGCTCGCCCGTCGCCATGGGGATGACGCCCAGCGACACCGAGGGAAGGGCCCCGACGGACAGCAGATGTCCCAGTTGCCCTGCCACCACATCGGCGTCGCCCAACTGGAAGCGCAGCACCGGCTCCTCGACGAGGAGCAGGCACCGGTGTCCCGGCTCCCGGACGAGCTGCGACCGCTCGGCGCGGGCCGGGGCCGCCCCGGCTCCGCCGCCGGGAACACCGAGAAGCCGTGCGTTCGTGCCGAGCAGCGCGGCGGCGTACGCGTCGGTCTGTACGAGGCCGGGCACGACGGTCGGCGAGTACACCCGGAACTCACGGGTGGACCGGTGCAGCGGCGCATGGCCGTCCCGGAGCTGCCGCAGCCCGGTGCGGACCTTGCGGCGCCACTCGGTGTGGAGAGTCTCGGCATGCCGCGAGGCGGCTATCAGGCCGTCCGCCAGCGCCGCCGCCCGGCAGGCGTCGCACCAGCCACGGATGTCCCGGGCCGAGGGCGGTGTCCTGGCGTTCTCGATCCGGGACGTCTTTGCGTGGTGCCACCCGCACTGGGCGGCGAGCTGCGCAACGGTCAGCCCGGCGTCCCGCCGGAGCTCACGAAGCTGCCGCGCCACACCTTCGCGGGCCGCCTGGGCGGAGGACGACGGGGAGTTGGGCATGCTGGTACGGGTGCTTCCTGTCGGAGGAGGTCGAACCGGCTGTACGGCACGGCTGGTTCCCCACCGCTTCGAAGTCATCCACGCACTGCTTCAACGATCTTCCGAGGCTCATGCGGACATGTGGGGCCGCGCAGCAGGTGCACGGGGTCGGTGCACTGTGGTGCACCAAGCTGACGTTCTCAGCGCGTCGGGTCAAGAGCGCGTTCCCGCCTCTCACCCTGACGGATGACATGCGTGCACAACCTTGCACATTGCCGCCCCGCGCGCACCAACCCTCCCTACGGTCGGCGTTATTGCTGCTGACCGAGTGCGACGGGGGTACACCGGTGATGACGATCAAGACGTACGAGGGAGCGCAAGCGGACGACGTGGACGGCGACGGCCCGGCCGTGCGCGTCGCGCACCGCCGGGCGGACGCGGCTCCGCCGGAGGGAGCAGATCCGAACTCCGCATACCCGCCGCACCGGTTCGGCCCGAGAGCCGTCCAGTCGCCATGACGGCCCCCACCGCGCAGAGCAACACCGTCACCGGGCACCTGCGCTGCACGACCCCGGGTCGCTCCACGCATGAGAGAGGAAGGCCGCATGCAATGTGGCAAGTGCGGAGGCCAGATGAGCAAGAACGCCGGTGGCTGGTGGACCTGCTGGGGCTGCGGGAACAGTCAGCCGGGATACGTGGCGAACAACGGAATGCCCCGGTACACGGACCGGCCGAGCGGGGCGGGTCCGGAGTGACGCCCCGCACGTCGGCCTCCGGTCACGAAGTCGGCGTCGGCGCCCGGGATTCGACGCGCATCCCACCGCCGTAGCCGGACCCTGACACGCCCCACTCCCACCGCCGTAGCCGGACCCCGACACGCCCCACTCCCACCGCCGTCGCCGAACCCCGACACGCCCCACTCCCACCCCAGCGCGGACGACGCGTGCTCCCGCCCATGCCCGCGACCCGCCACGGCCGGCCCGGTCACTGCGCAAAGTGCGAGCGCGGACGAGAAGGCCCCGACCCCGGCGGACTCGTCACTCCACCGCCCCGGGCTGGGTGCGCCGGGCGTAGGCGCGGGCGGCCCGGGCACGGTCTCCGCACCGGACGGAGCACCAGTGGCGGCGGCCGTGGCGGAGCAGATAGCGGTTGCAGGGGCTGGAACCGCAGGCGGTGAGGCGCTCCGCGTCAGGGCCGGTGAGGAGGTCGGCCGCGTCGGCGGCGAGGGTCGCCAGGGCGTGGTCGACGATCGCGGTGGTGGGGTGGGGGGCCGCACGGTAGGGACCGCTCTGCGCGTCCCACTGCAGGAGCGGGGCCGTGGACACACGGGTCATCGCGTCATTGACGGCGGCGACCGCGGCGGGAAGGGCGGGAACCCCGTCGACGCGGGCGGCGAGCAGTGACCTGATCTGTTCGCGCATCGAACGCAGCTGAGCCGCGCACATGTCCCGCATGCCGGCGTCGACCGGGGCGAGGCCGCGCTGCGTCAGCCACCGGTTCGCCTGCTCAGGAGCCCCGAGGAGGTCGATCGTGTGCCCGCCGGGCAGCGTGACGGCGCTGTTGGCGAGGGCGAGGGAGGGGTGCTCCTCCTCGCCCTGCGCGGGCGGCACTGCGGCTTCTTCCGTCACGGACTCCTTCATGCTCCTCATGGTAAGGCTTGCGCGCATCCGTGAGAAATGGCTACAGTCATCTCACGGTTAACCCACCAACTATCCGTGAGGTGTTTGTCGCCATGCCGTCTCTCCCCGCAACGACCGACCAGTTCCCCGTCCGCGTCTTCGGCGGCCCGACCGCCCTCTTCGAGTACGGCGGCCTGCGCTTCCTGACCGACCCGACCTTCGACGGCCCCGGCGACTACCCCTCGGCCGGCCCGACCCTGACCAAGACGGACCCGTCCACCGCCGGCCCTGGCGACCTCGGCCCCGTCGACGTCGTCCTGCTCTCGCACGACGAGCACGCGGACAACCTCGACCACTCCGGCCGCGCCCTGCTCGCCACCGTCCCGCTCACGCTCACCACCCCCGGCGCGAGCCAGCGCCTCGGGGACGGAGCCAAGGGGCTGGCCGACTGGGAATCCGTCGAACTGAACCGCCCCGACGGCGGCACGGTCACCGTCACCGGCGTCCCCGCGATCCACGGCCCGGGCACACACGAGGAGATCGAGCCGGTCTCCGGCCAGGTCGTCGGATTCGTCCTGACCGGGGAGGGCCTGCCCACCGTCTACATAAGCGGCGACAACGCGTCACTCGACGCGGTCAAGGAGATCGCCGACCGCTTCCCCACGATCGACACCGCCCTCCTCTTCGCCGGAGCCCCCCGCTTCCCCATGCTCTTCGACGGCGCCCCGCTCGTCCTGGACAGCACCCAGGCCGCCGAGGCCGCCCAACTCCTGGACGCCCGCCGCGTGATACCGGTCCACTACGACAGCTGGGCCCACTTCACCGAGGGCCACGACACCTTGACAACCGCCTTCGCCACCGCAGGTCTGTCCGCCCGTCTGGACTGGGGCCACCGGGCCTGAACCAGCGGCACGACAGACCGGCACCGCAGGACTCACGCGCACAGCCGACAGCGAAGTTGAACATGTTCATTTACGCTGGCAGGATGACGTGTACGCGTTCGGCGACCGGTCGAACCGCAGTCGTTCGTGGCACCGAGCCGAGGGGCCGGATCGTGAAGACCAAGTCACCTGGCCCGGCAAGGTGCCGGGCCGTGAGCCTTGTCGCCTGCCTGTTCGTGCTGGTGGGATGCAATCCACACATGTACGACGAGGTGGAGGCCCTGCATGGCGCGAAGCGGTCGGACATAGCGGGCTCGTGGCTCTGCGTCGACCACACGGAGGTCACTCTCCGGCCCGACGGAAAGGCCGTCATCCACCTCCTGGACGGGCAGGAATTCGACTTCGACGACAGGTGGCGGCTGTCGGGCACGGGGACGTGGGAGTTGACCGACGAGCCCATGGGGTGGAACGACGGTCAGCATGTCCGCATGGCTCTCACCTCACGCACGGCCCGGGCCACTCGCGCGCCGGATCCGGCCGAGCCTGCGGGCGAGCTGGCCGAACCCGCCCCGGCACCCGATACCTACACGTGGACATTCGAGTTGCGGCGCGACCACAAGGGGGAACTGGAGCTCTATTTCTTCTTCGGCGACCCCGACTCCCGCAGCACATACGTCCTGACGAGAGAGCAGCCATAGCCCCGTCGGTCGCCGGCACCGTAAGACCGCGGCCTGCCCCCTAACTGCTGGTCACGGGCATCTCAGCCGACGCAGGCGCTCCCGCACGCTGCACCAGGTAATTCGCAGGCATCCCGATCAGCACCCGGCCTATCCTGTCCGCGCCCACCCATGCCGGGACGGGCCTGACGGAGGGGCGGCGGAGTGCCGGACGTGTACAAGATCATGCTGGATGCCGAGTTGAGCAAGGCGTTCGACGTGTGGTCCAGCTATCTGAACGCCCGGACCGGCGAGGATCCTCAGGTCCGTGAACGACTGCGCTCCACGTTGCAGTCGGCCCGCGCGGCAGCCGCCGAGGGCGATCTCACGTCCGCGCGCGCCTTGGTGGCGGAGATGTACGACGACGCCCGAGAAGCCGGCCTTCCCTGGGCTCCCGTGCTGCCTGACCCCTGCGCAGCGGACCGGCAGGCGCACGACTACGCGAAGGACGAACTGCGGCAGGTGCTTCCTCTGCACCTGCGCGAGGATCTCGACAGCATCGCGATCTACCTGAGCGTCACGGGCCGCCGCCTCCGGACCGCCCCCGGCCTCGACGCCGCCACCCGCCAGGACATCCTCTACATCTCCGCCCGCGCCGGGATGGCCCTTGACCTCGCCCACCTGACCGCAGCACGACGAGAACTCGAACGCCTCAAGGCACTTGCGCGACGCTGCGGCGTGGAGCCCTGAGAACCGAGCGACAACGGCCACGATCCGGCCACGGGTCCGGTTGGCTTGCTCGGAGGCGGTTCCACCGAGTCGGCAGAGGGCGATACGAGCAGCAGGAAGCAAAGTCAAAGCGGGCCTGCCCACCGCTCTTTTCGCGAGGCATCCACGCTGGTCAACAGCATGATTCCGCTCCCCGGCAGGATCCGCTCCTGCACCCACGGCTACCGGCGGCCAACGCAGCCGCGGACGTCGACCGAACCCCCTCGACCGCTGCCCGCTGCGCGCTGGCGTTGTCCCGCAGTTGGACATGCAGCTCACCCCTCGACGCGAACCATGGACACACGGTCAATGGGGTACGCAATCAGGTCAGTTGGGCTTCTGCGGCCGGTGTGGGTCGACTGCGAGCTCGGTGGTTGCCGCATCTCGCTGCTGTACAGCACCGGCGTGGACGGCCGGGGCTGCTGCGTACTGGTACGCCGTTGCCCCCGACGACCAGGGCCGGTAGGACCGCCGGTAGAGGCCGAAGGCACTGAGGAGGAAGCAGAAGCCCACGGCTGTGGTGAAAGTCGACATTGATGTCGCTTCCAAGTGGCGGTGCACAGGACCGACAACGAGCGTGCCCCCGACGCCTGCGCAGACATCCGCCCAGCCACCAAGTCGCGGCGACGCAACCGTCCTCCTGAACCACGGGGAGACCCACCCGACGCAGATGGCGGCCATGCCAGGAACGAACGTCAGCAGCCAGTAGAGGCCCAACACGGTCCATCCGACGACATCCACAGCAAGTCCCGTCCCCCATGCAACAAGTGTGCGACTCGATGGCCGCCAGGCGTGATCTTTGCATGGCTGGCTTGCCGCCGGTAAGGGACTCGGGCTCACCATCCGTTCGGACGTGCACGGACGTGGCTGCTGCCCTCGATACACGCGCTCAGAGTGCCTCCTGCATGGCAGCACCGCCCCCCAAGGGTCTAACACTCCCCCGGTACCGGGCCTGACCTAGGGGCACCACCAGCCCTCACTACCAAGACAGTCGCGGGTCCTGCTCGTGCTCGGGAGAGTGCGCGGGCAGCCTCCTTGAGTCCGGCCCGTCCGTCCGCCACAGACAGCCGGGATCGGGGCTGTCGCTTCTCCAGGACGGCGGCGCGACGTGGACCCGCTGTGTGCGCGGGATCAACACCTCGGCCAGCGCGCCGTCATGGAACATCCATAGCCCGAAGCAGTCGTCATCTTCGTCGTGGAGCATGACCTGAACGCATTCCGGCCGGTTCCACGGCAGCGCCTCCAGGTCCGCGAGGACCCCACGGCGCTGATACGACCGGCAGAACTCGAGGTACCACCCGCCGACAAACCAATCGGTTATCTGCTCGAAACGGCCGTGCCAGGTGCGCGCCTCGTCGGGTCGCGTCAGCGGCTCCATCACGTCGTCCTCGTACTGTGCCAGGACGAGAACCTGCGCCATTCTGCTCATGAGCGCATGTCACCACGTGAAGCGGTTCCCCGGCACATCAGTTTCGCCGGAACGTCGTCCCCCTCTGCGCCCCAAGACCGCCACTGACCGCACTATCCGGCACGCGACTGACACGCGATGGCACGGGGAAGCCGGCATGCGATTCGGGACACAGTCGGCTACGCGAGCATCTGAGGAGCAACCGGGAGCTGTTCCTTGTAGGGCCACGTGAAGGTGCGGTCGGGCTCGAGGTGTGCGTCGCCCCAATGGATCGCATGGATGCCGCTCTCCGGATCTGCTGTGTAGAACACGCACACGAGCTTCGTGGAAGCACCCAACTCCTCGAAGGCTTCGTGCAGATCCAGGTAGTCGTCCGTTGTCAGGTCGTCGTCGAGCTCGAAGAGGCCGTCCTGCGGCTCCGGGCCGTGCGCCCGAAACAAACGGCGCCGCGTAGGGGAAGTATTGGAAGCGAGACGAGCCTGATCAATGGGCCTCGGCCGGTCGGCGTACCTGAATGGGAAGAGCGCGTGATCGTTGATCACGGCGTACTCGTACCCTCGTACGTCTCTGACGGACTCCTCCAAAACCCGTGCCGTGTCTGCCAAGTTCTCGCGCACCGCTTCGGCAAGGGTGGAGCCGTACGGGCTCCGCTTCTTCAACCCGGCAGTTAGGTGTACGGCATGAGCGCGAGCGTGCGCCCGGGCCAGCTGAACCGGAAGCGCCCCGGCGAGCGCGCCGGCGCTGCGCCCAAATCGCGCGACTGCCCAAGCCGAGGGCACAGCCTGTTCCTCACCCAACTCATACATCCCTCGTCCCCTCCCTGATTTCCCCACCTACTAACTGTGTGACAGGCACACGAAGCGGGGACAAGGGAGCGATCCGGCCACATGGTGCAAAGGTGAACCTGATGCGAACTGAGGCCCTGGATCCGAACGGCCGCTGCGAAGCGCCAATGACCAGGGCCGCTCTTCACTCACCATCCGGTTCCGCCCTCAACGAGAAGACGGATTCTCTTCCGGTAGGCCGGGTGTCCTTGGTGCCGTGGCGGACGGTGGACTGGATATGCGGGCCACAGGAGTCAGTCCGGCCACAAGGAGCAACGCGCCGATCGGCAGCAGGTCGAGGTTGGCCGCGAACAGAAGGAAGCCCACGAGTACCAGCAGGGGACTCCAAGCGGGCAGCAGACGCGGTTTGGCGGCAACCAGCATGACCAGCAAGGTGAGCCAGCCCAACTGGAACGCAAGTGGGCCGATCAGCTCCAGCGGTTCAGGCAATGGCGCCGCGGTGTCCAGGTCCGCGAACAGATCACCGAGGATCACCCAGAGGAAACAGGCGACGCCGAACAGGCTGACTGCTGCGGCCACGTTCGCGAGGAGACGCGTGCGCATGGTGGCGGCGGGGACGAGTTGACGCAGCCTGACCGTCACCACGCCGAAGAGTACGAAGCCGATGAAGAACAGAGTGTGTCCGAGGTTCCAGGCGAGCCCAGGTCCATGCTCCCCGTCTAACCCGTCGACGAATCGCAGCAGACCGTAGAGCACCAGCAGGAGCGGAGCAATGAGGGCGGGGCTCTGCACGCCCACGAGTTTGGAGGTCATACCGGCAGACTCACAGCCCGCCAGCCCCCGGCCCATCGGGGGCGTCACCCACCGAACCCGGGTATGTGTCCCGTAGGGGCCGTGCGTACCCAGGGGATACGACTGCCGAAGCGTGGCCCCGAATCGACGGCCAACGGGCGAATCCGCAGGCCCGGGGACTCCGCTGACTGCAGAACAGTGGCCTGCAGGTGGGGAACTTCGGAGAGCAGCTCCGTCCCCCCGCCGAGCGCAAGGTGAGGAGATTCAGATTCAGATAGCGCCATCAGCACAGCCCGAGCCATCCGGAGCCGCTCCCGGCAGAGCGCAAAGCCAGCCGGGTGCCTTGACGGCAGAGAAACCCGTAACAACCGGCCTCAGCCCGAGGCCCTTGGTCACCCGGCCCGCATGCTGCAGCCCTAGCAACCCCACCGTGGGTGACCGCATCCGTTGACGCCAGAGGCAGACGCCATAGGCCCCCAACCATGATCGGTTGGGGGCCTATGTACTGGTGGGCGCGGACGGTTTCGAACCGCCGACATCTGCTTTGTAAGTTCGACCGGACGGCTGCCAATCCCGCTCGCAGCACGGCCTTCGTCGCTGCTGATGACCGTCCGGTGCTGCCGTTGTGCGCCGTCGTTGATGTCAGCTGTGGATGTCAGGCTGCCACTCAATGCGAACTATCGGCACAGCGCTCGCTGGGGGCTGTCGACGTGTGCCTGTCGCTGATCGTAGAACGGTTCTGGCTGATCAGTGCCGTCCGAATGCGCGTACGGATGATGCGGTGGAGAATTGCGTCAGCATTGTGTGAGCGTGCCGAGTCTCTGAGAGGTGCCGGACGCCGACGGCTGTTGCGCTCGCGCTTCCACCGAGCCCGACGGGTCCATGCGGGACTGCGGGATACCGAGGTGATGGATGTGACGCCCACCCGTGAAAACGCGCTGGATCACCTCGTCGTGATGATGTTCGAGAACCGGTCGTTCGACAATCTCCTGGGGCGTCTGTACGAACCGGGGGAGGTCGCCTCCTTCGAGGGTGTCCTGGGCAAGAACCTGTCGAACCCCATCCCGGAATGGGCGGCAGACGGCGCGGAGCGCGGCAAGGTGCACTACGACGTCGCCGCCACGATGAACACCCCGAGTCTGGACCCGGGCGAGGAGTACCCGCACGTGAACACCCAGCTGTTCAACGTGCTCGACACACCAGGAGCGGCCGGGTTCCGCCCGCCCTACAACGCGCCCCCGGCCGGGACGCGGCCCACCATGGACGGGTTTGTGGCCGACTACATCAGCACGTGGTGGGCGAGCACGGGGCGTCAGCCGTTCTTCCAGGAGTACCGGCAGATCATGGCGGGCTACACACCCGACCAGATGCCGGTGATCTCCGCTCTGGCCAAGGGCTTCGCCACCTACGACCACTGGTTCTGCGACGTGCCCTCGCAGACCTTCACCAACCGGTCCTTCTTCCATGCCGGCAGTGCCTCGGGGCTGGTCGTGAACATGGGCGACGGCTCCGACTTCGTGCGCGACAACACGGCTGAGACGATCTTCGAGCGTCTCGACGCGGCAGGTCTGGAGTGGCGTGTCTACTGCGACCCGCCCTCGCGCTACTCGCTCACGGGCCTCATCCACGCCCCTCGGCTGAGGGAGCGGTTCGCGACCAACTTCTTCTCCACCGACCAGTTCTTCGAGGATGCCGAACGCGGTGAGCTGCCCCACTACTCCTTCATCGAGCCGCAGATCATCGGCTGGGACCACAACGACATGCACCCGCCGTTCTGGTCAGCGGCGCCTGGACTGGTGTGGGATCCCCCGTCCAGCCTCCTCGGCGGTGAGGACCTGCTGGCACGGATCTACAACGCCGTCCGCTCCGCGTCGTCCCCGCACGGATCGAACCACCTGAACACGACACTGCTCGTCACGTTCGACGAACACGGCGGCACCTACGACCACGTGCCGCCCGGCCTCGCACCCGCCCCGACCACGGGTGCACCCGCAGGCCAGTACGACTTCCGCTTCGACCGGCTCGGCGTACGCATCCCCACGATCGCCGTCTCCGCCTGGATCCCCGAGCGCACGGTCGTCACCCAGGAGCACTGGGCCACATCCGTCATAACCACACTGCGCGACAGATGGAATCTCGCCCCTCTCACGGCCCGCGACGCCGCCGCACGACCGATCACCGACGTCTTCACCCTCGACACCCCACGCGCCCAGGAGAACTGGCCGACGGCGATCGCCCAGCCCGTTCCCCCGCTGCACGAATCGCTCGTACCGCTGGACGCACCGCTCGGCAGCCATGCCAAGCCCCTGTTCGCCGGCGTCATAGCCATCGGCGAGGAACTCGGGGTGTCGACACCACCCGTCGACCTGAACACCGCCACGGGGTCTCAGGCACTCGACGCGGTTCACGGCCTGCTCGACGACCTGTTCCCGCAGTTGAAGGGCTGAGCAGCGCACCGGTTTCTAAGATCCCGCAGCTAGTCGGCGGTTCCCCGTGGTTCCCCGCCCAGCCTCGACCGCACGGGCGCGCGGGGGGACGCGATGGCTCCGGGCCTGAGAGCGGGTGACGAGAATCGAACTCGCGCTCTGAGCTTGGGAATCACCGGCCGGTCAAGCTACCCCAGGGCCCTGGCCTGCGCGTAAGCGTGCCTTTGCTGATCTGGGATACGCGTCGCAGTAACCGCTGTTACCCCCTCTTCCCCACCTGTTCTGGCACGCAGCTGGCACGGCTGCCACGAGAAAGAGCTCGGCGGTAGCCCCTGATCACTCCGGCTGCGGTCCGGGTCGGGTGACACCGAGGCGCCGGGCCACTGGGACGCCGGTCAGACCGTAGAGGGCTACTGTCGCGATGATGACCAGGAAAGTGACCGGAAGGATCTTCGAGGCGCCACCGATGTGCTGGGAAACCAGCTGTGCCGAGAAGGTCGACGCGGTGGCCGCAGCGACAATGCCGCGCGGCGCCATCCAACTCAGGAACAGGCGCTCCCCGCTGGTCAGACCGGTCCCGATGGTGGCGCCGAAGACCACAAACGGGCGAACCACCACCACCAGGAAAGCCACCAGGCCGAGAGTGGGCAGGACGAGGCCGTGCAGCGACTCGGGGGTGACGGTGGCCGAGATGGAAACGAACAGAATTCCGATCAGCAGTTGCACCAGGGTCTCGGACAACGGCCGCCGGGTCGGCATGTCGAAGGCGGGCAAATTGGCCACCGCAATACCCATGAGGATGGCGGCCGTGAGCCCAGAATCGTCATGCAAAATGTCGCAGACAGCCGCAACAGCGACCACACAGGCGAGCTGAACGGTGGCACGGAGCACATCGTCGAGCTTGAGTTTGCACAGGCAGAACCACAACACCGCGACGCCGACCACTGCGCCGGCCACGCCGATGCCGATGGACAGAAATAGTTGCCCCAGCGCGTGGCCGACTCCGTGACGCGAACTCGACGTCACCTCGGCGAACACCACGGCGCCGAGAACACCGCCGACTGGGTCGATCAGCGAGCCCTCCCAGGACAGGATTCGCTGGACGTTGTCGGTCGGCCGGATGAAAGCCAGCAGCGGCCCCACCACTGTCGGCCCGGACACCACCAGGATCGCCCCGGTCATGACTGCCGCCTTGGCAGACATGTCGAGCAGCGGGCCAGCGACCACGGCGGTAAGTGCGAACGTGACCGGCACCCCCCAGATCACCAGCCGCGGCGCCACACGGCGGGCACGCCCTCTGAGCTTTCCCCACTGCAGGCCCAGCCCTGAGTCGTAGAGGATCAGCGCCACCGCAAGCGAGACCAGCGGCTGGAAGGCCGAGCCCAGCAGCTTTTCCGGATCGACGTTGTCTGTAAGCGCGCCAGCAGTGAACCCGGCCGGAAGAAGGACGATCAGCGCTGGAATGCGCAGCACGGACGCCAACAGCTGAGAGCCCACCGCGAGCACCAGGATCAGGCCCACGCCGGACAAGATCTGATCAGTACTCAACTTCTGCCCCATCTCCCACAGACACCGACATCACCAGGTGGCGAGCCCGCCGCGCCCACCGGTGATTCATGCAGCAAGCGGGTTTCGAGAGCTGGATGGGTTCGCTCTCCTCCACACTGGGGAGTTAGGAGCGGGAGGCGGTCCTCATGTCTGCTCTGACTGTTTCACGGGTTGAGGAAGCGCAGGTGGCGTGGCGTCCCAATGGAGGTCTGATCAGCACACCAATGGAGCAACGGCAGCTGACCTGGCCGCGCTTTCGCCTGGCGTAGCTGCGCAAGTACGGCGAATCGTCCAAGTCTGCGGGCCGATCGCTCTGCCGCAGCTACCCGCATTCCTCCACTCGCCCTAGCTCCCATCCCGTCCGCCTTCGGCCCACACTCCGTGGAGCGGTCGTGGTTCAGGGCGTCAAGGTGGAGCGCGCCACTGTACGAACGACCTTGACGCCCTGGGCCGCGGCTGCTCGGCTCTGCCTGGGTCGAAGGTGGTCGGGATGGGAGCCCACCACGCTCACCACGAATCCGCCGGCACCCGCGAACGGCGCCCCAACCATCCCGGAGTCTGAGCGCCCCCGCCGGAGGCATGTCCTTGAGCCGCGGATGACTTCTGGCTTCAGCCCGCAGCACGTAGCGCGCCGCCGGGCGCGGCCAGCCGGGGCGAAGACAGAGGCGGGCCGCGCCGCTGAGGCGACGCGCGCCCGCGCCGTGCGCGGGTCTTGATGAAGTAGAGAAAGTCTTACCGCGCCTCTGGGCGGTGCTCGGCCTTGAACTTGTCCAGCAGGTCGAAGAGCAGCTCTACAGCCGACTTGTCCACTGTGTCTGCGGCCTTTGTGATCTCGACGGCCCACCCCACTGGGCTGCTGTGGCTCCGGCCGAGCTGCGGCCACAGCCATTCTGCGAACGGGCCTGTGTGCTCGAAGTCCGTCATCGGCTGGGAGCTGTAGATCTCGGAGGCGACTCGGTAGCCGTACAGGATCGCCTGCAGCTCCAAGAGTGACCCTCCGCGTACGAACATCCCCGGCCTCATACGGACTTGGTCCAAGAAGTCGTAGACGTCGTGCAACTCGTTGACCGGCTTAGCTCCCGTCGGCGGCTGAGGTCTCAGATTCATGCGGAGTTCCTCAGGAGGTATCGGCCGTCGTGGCTGCGGACGTGAGGGCCTGCACCGTCTAGGGCATCGTGGAGGCGGATCGCGTAGACCTCGGCCATCCGCTCGGTGATCTCCTCGGTACTCCGCTCGACCCCGACTCCTACGACTACACGGGCGCCGTCCTCTTCAACAACCACGCCGGGGACCTCTGGCAGCGCTTCACCAACCGCCTCCGCCGCGAGATCGCCGCCCGCGCCGGCCTCACCCAACGCGAACTCAAGGAAACCGCACGGGTCTCATACGGGAAGGTCGCCGAGTTCCAAAAGCGCGGCGCCGTCCACTTCCACGCCGTCATCCGACTCGACGGCCCCGAAGGAGCCGACAGCCCACCGCCCTCATGGGCCTCCGTGCAGCTGCTCGACGACTCCATCCGCTCCGCTGCCGCGCACTCGTACACGACGGTCACCGTCCCGGCCGCCGCCGACCAACCCGCACGCCCGCTCCGCTGGGGCACCCAGCTCGACATCCGTCCCATCCGCGCCTTCGACGTCGGGACCGACATCACCGAACAGGCCGTCGCCTCCTACGTCGCCAAGTACGCCACCAAAGCCGCCGAGACAACCGGCACCATCGACCGCCGCGTCGGCAACCGTGAGGCCCTGGTCCTCCTCGAGGTACCCGACCACCCGCGCCGCCTCATCGAAGCCTGCTTCGACCTCGATCACCTCTACCCCGACCGGCGACTGAGCGCGTGGGCTCACATGCTCGGCTTCCGCGGCCACTTCTCCTCCAAGTCCCGCCGCTACTCCACCACCCTCGGCGCACTCCGCCAGATCCGCGCCGACTACCGAGCTGCCCAGCAGCGCGAAGAACTCGGCCTGCGCGACCCGGACCAGGACCCGACCGTCCTCGTCCTCACCGACTGGCAGTACGCCGGACAAGGCCACAGCCCCGGCGAATCCGTCCTAGCTGCCTCGATCGCCAGAAGCCTGCAGCACAACCGAGAAACCGCACGCGAAGCCCTCGCTTTGGAAGGAGCCGCAGCATGACCATCGCAACCGCCGAACTGCTCACCGTGCCTGAGGTCATGGCTCGGCTCAAGCTCGGACGCTCCACGGTCTACGACCTGATCCGCTCGCGCCGACTGACCTCGATCACCATCGGCCGGTCCCGGCGCATCCCCGCCGACGCCGTGCGGGACTTCATCGTCCACGAGATCGAGGAAGCGGCCTGATGCCTCCCCAGCGCAAGCGCAACCCCAACGGCGCGGGCACCATCACCAAGCGCAAAGACGGCCGCTTCCAAGCCGCGGTCTACGTCCTCCAGCCGGACGGCACCCGTGCCCGCAAGTTCGCCTACGGCAAGACCTGGGCCGAGTGCGACACCAAGCGCCGTGACCTGCTCGGCAAAGTGGACCAGGGCGTCCCCGTGCCCACACGGTCGGCCAAGATCTCCGAGTGGCTGCCGTACTGGCTGGACAACATCATCAAGCCGCGCCGCAAGCGCACGACGTACGCCAAGTACGAGACACACGTCCGGCTCTACCTCGTGCCCATGCTCGGGTCCAAGCGTCTCGAATCGCTGAGCGTTGCCGACATCCGGCGCTTCCTCGTCCGCCTGGAGCAGCAGACCACCGCGGCAACCGCCAAGGAATCCCACCGTGTCCTGCGTACCGCCCTGACTGCTGCCTGCCGGGAAGAGCTCGTCATGCGGAACGTGGCCACCCTCGTGGAGCCTCCCTCCGCCACGCCCCGGGACCTGTCGCCCTGGTCGCTCGACGAGACCCTGTCCTTCCTCACGGCCGCGCGAAAGGACCCGCTCTACGCGGCCTTCGTCCTCGCCATCGCGCTCGGCTTCCGTCGTGGGGAAATCGTCGGCCTGCGGTGGGAGAACGTGGACCTCGACAAGCGGGAGATCCGGGTCCGTACCCAGCGGCAGCGCGTCCGCGGTGAGGCGTACGAAGACGATCCCAAGGGGCGCCGTAGGAAGCAGACACTCCCCCTGCCCGCCCTCTGCGTCGCCCCGCTCCGCTGGGAACGGCTGCGCCAGGCCGCCGCTCGTGAAGCTGCTGGCGACAAGTGGGAGGAGACCGGCTACGTCTTCACCACCCGGACCGGTCGGCCGATCGAGCCGCGCAACCTGTACCGCTCGTTCACCCGCGTCGCCGGCACCGCCGGACTCCGCGTGATCCGGCTGCACGATGCCCGGCACGGCTGCGCGACCCTGCTGACCGCCGCCGGCGTCCCGCCCCGCGTCGTGATGGAAATCCTCGGGCACAGTCAGATCGCCGTCACGATGAACATCTACGCCCACGTCGTCCAGGACACCCAGCGCGAAGCCGTGAGTCACCTGGACCGCATGCTGAAGCGGCAGGTCCCGACCGTGGGTGACCACGCCCGTTGATGTCAGAAGTAGATGTCAAAGGCCCCCAACCATGATCGGTTGGGGGCCTTTGCACTGGTGGGCGCGGACGGTTTCGAACCGCCGACATCTGCTTTGTAAGAGCAGCGCTCTACCCCTGAGCTACGCACCCGTGGATGAGGCAACAGATTACATGGCTCACGGCCCCTCCCCGCAAACCGGTTCCCCGTCCACCCCGGTCGCCCCGTCCCGCGGACGTCTACGGGGGATATCCCCACCCCCAAGACGGTAGCCGTCCGGATCCCCCGGGGTGGGGGGAGTACATACGGTGAGTGCACAACGGCGGCACTATCAGGGGGACCGACCACCATGACCTTCCGTACCCGCGCACTCACCGGCACGCTCGGCGTCACCGGTGGGGTCTTCGTGCTCGTTGCTGCCCTCAGCGGGTGCGGGAGTACCGATGTCGATGATGCTCCCGCCGAGCACAAGGCGTTCGCGCTCGGAGGGAAGACGCTGACCGTCGATGCCGAGAACTCCCGTGTGGAGCTCGTTGCGGCCGATGTGTCGCAGGTCGAGGTGACGCGGCGGTTCGACGGGTGGGTCGTGCTGGGGAACGGGCCCGAGGCCGTCTGGGAGATGAAGGACGGTGTCCTGCGCCTCGGTGTGGAGTGCGAGGCGATGATCAGTGACTGCGACGCGCACCACCGGGTGAAGGTGCCGCGCGGGGTGGCCGTGACCGTGCGCGGGAACAACGGGCAGATCACCGCGTCAGGGTTCGACAGGCGGCTCGACCTCACCTCGGACAACGGTGGCGTGGTCGTCCGGGACTCCAGTGGGCCCCTGAAGCTCGTGAGCGACAACGGTGCCGTCGTGGCGGAGCGGATCTCCGCCTCCTCCGTGGACGCCGAATCGGACAACGGTTCCGTGCGGCTGACGTTCAGCAGCGTGCCGACGCTGGTGGAGACCGTCAGCGACAACGGGGAGATCACCATCGAGCTGCCCAAGGGCGAGGACTCGTACGCCGTGACCGCCGAGGCCGACAACGGGGACGTATCCGTGAAGGTCCCGCGCCGCGACGACAGCCCGCACGTGGTGAAGGCGCGCAGCGACAACGGCGAAGTCACTGTCCGAAGCGCGAACTAACCGACCCGTGTGTTCGTCCTTACCTGGTGGGAGAATGAACCGGGCAGGGCGAAACGGCACGGGAGAGGGATGTGACGGCGACACACGCGCGGCCGCAGGCGAAAGCGGGTGGGGGTTCCGTCGTCAGGGATGTCCTGACTCTGATGGTGTTGCCGGTCCCGTTGCTGGCCGCCGCGCTGCCGGCCGCCTTCGCGAGTGGAGGGACGCGTCGCTGGTTCGGTGGTCGTGGTGAGAACCAGCGGGCGGACGCCCAGGCGGCGAAGGACGCCGCCGCGGCTGCCTTCCTGGAGCTCGACACCGCTCAGCGCGATCTGCTGATCTCCATCGAGACCATCACCGCCGTGGACAGCTCTCCCCGGGCCCGCCAGGCCGTCGACGACTTCGCCGCGCTGGGGCGGCGGATCGACGAGGTGAGCCATGCGTACATCACGGCCGTCGACGCCCACGACCTCGACCGCCACGATCTCGAACCGGCGGTCGCCGCCCGTGCCGCGACCGAGCTGACGAAGGCGAAGGACGAGCTCGTACGGGTCAAGAGCGAGCTCGACCGGTTCGCGCAAGGTCTCGGGCCGTTGCTCGGCAGCGCGGAGACGCAGCTCGCCCGGCTCGCGCCGGCCGTGGAGCGTGCACGGCAGGCGCTGCTCGGGGCGAGCAATGCCCTTGATGCCGTACGGGCCTCCGGGCTGCGCGCCGACGACCTCGCGGCGCGGCTGGCGGCTCTGGCGCCCGAGCTGACGCGGCTCAATCAGGGCGCCGGCCGGCACGGCGTGGCGGATACGTTGCAGCGCGCCGACCAGGTTCTTCGGGACGCCGAGGCCGTACGGGCCGAGGCGGACCGGCTTCCGGAGCGGGCCAGGGAGATCGACCGCCGGCTGGTCTCGCTCCGTACCCGCGCCCAGGCGCTGACGACGCGCGCAGGATCGGTCGAACCGGTGCTGAGCGAGCTGCGGCGGCGGTTCTCGGCCGCCTGCTGGCAGGACCTCCAGCCCGTTCCGGAGCAGGCCGTGGTGAACATCCGGCAGGCCGAGGAGAAGCTCGCGGAGGCCACGAAGGCGCGCGACGAGCAGCGCTGGCCCGATGCGACGGCGCAGCTGAGCACGGTCCGCGCCCTGCTGAACACGACCGACGAAGCGGTGTCCGCCGCCGGTGACCGTTTGCAGCGGCTGGACGCGGTGGCGAAGGACCCGCAGCAGGAGATTCAGCGGACCCGCTTCGCGATCCGTGACGCCCAGCGGCTGGCGATGGCCGGGCGCAACACTCCCGATCCGCGCCATGCCCGGCCGCTCGACGACGCCGTCGTCCGGCTGGACCGCGCCGTCGCGGGGCTGGACGGGCGCCACCCCGATTACTGGCACTTCCTGACCGAGACCGAGGCCGTGCGGCAGTCGGTGACCCGCGTGGTGTCCGCCATCCGCGAGGAGCGTGGGGGCGGGGCCTGACGGGGAGCGCGGAAGTGGCGTGGAAGTGGTGTGGAAGGTGGCGTGGTCGGTGCTTCCGGGGGGTCGGGGTGCGTTCGTCGGCTTGAACGCCGGGGCTCGCGTCGTCCGCCTGAACGCCCGGGCCCGCGTCGTACCGCCTGAACGCCGGGGCGCGCGTCGTCAGCGTGAGCGCCGCGTTTGTCCGGACGCGTCCATGGGCTGATCCTTGAAGTAGTGGAAAGCAAGAAGGCCGAAGAAGAGAAGTGACCTCCTAGGGACTTCGCAGATTGCGCCGCAGGTGCGCGCCCGCGGGTCCGCCGCCTGCGGTCGAAGGAGGCTCGAATGGCTCCACACGCCTCTCACGCCCCTCATGCCCATCAAGCCCCGCCTGCCCCACCTGCCCCTCATCTGCGGCACACGCCGAGTCCGGCGGGCCGGCGGTCGAGGATGGTCCGGCTCGACGAGCACCTGCCGGTCGATCACCGGCTCAGCCAGGTCTACCGCGTCGGGGCCGGGCTGACCGGGCTGGTTCTGCTCGCCTTCGGCATTCTGGGTCTCATCGACAAGGTCGGATTCTTCGACACCGGTGGCGACAAGGTGGGGGGCCTCAGCACCAACGGCGCGCTCAGCGTCCTCTCCATCTGCGTGGGGCTGCTGCTCTTCGTCGGGATGGTGATCGGCGGCAACGTCGCCTCGACACTCAACATGGTCCTGGGGATCGCGTTCATCCTGAGCGGGTTCGTCAACCTCGCTCTGCTGGATACGGGCCTCAACTTCCTCGCGTTCGAGATCCAGAACGTGCTGTTCAGCTTCGTGGTCGGCCTGATGCTGATGTTCTTCGGCATGTACGGCCGAGTCAGTGGCCGCCTGCCGCACGACAACCCGTACTGGCAGGCCCGTCACCCCGAGCAGGCCGCGCACGAAGCGCGGCGCCGGAGGCCCCCGCAGATGCCGGAGGTCCGGCACGAGAGGTCCTAGGGTGCGTCTTGCGTGCGTGGCGGACGCCGCGCGGCAGACCGCAGATTGACGAGAAGTCCTGGCTACGCGGTCTTGCCCCGGGCTCTACGCTTGGGCCATGCCTCGCTATGAGTACCGCTGCCGCCCCTGCGGAGACACGTTCGAAGTCAGCCGTCCGATGGCGGAGTCCGCCGCTCCCGCCACCTGCCCCGCCGGGCACGAGGACACCGTGAAGCTGCTCTCCACCGTTGCCGTCGCCGGAGGGGCCCAGTCCGCGCCCGCCCCGGCAGCCGGTGGGGGTGGGGGTGGCGGTTGCTGCGGGGGCGGTTGCTGCGGCTGACCCAGGACGCCTCCGGCTCCGGGCCTCCTACCTCTTCCGCGAGAGCGTCAGCCCGTCCGCCACCGTGAGCAGCACGCTGTCCATACGGGTGTCGGCGGCGACGTGGACGTTGAAGTCCTTGATCGCCGCCGCTGCCCCGGTCGCCCGCGGATCGACCACGCCCCCGTGGAACAGCACGTTGTCGGTCGCGATCAGGCCGCCGGGACGCATCCGGGGGACCAGCTCCTCCCAGTACGGGATGTAGTTGCCCTTGTCCGCGTCCAGGTAGGCGAGGTCGATGTGCGGTGCGGACGGCATCGCGCGCAGGGTTTCCAGCGCGGGTGCGATCCGCAGGTCGATACGGTCCGCGACGCCGGCCTTCTCCCAGGCCGCCCGGCCGAACGACGTCCACTCCTCGGAGACGTCGCAGGCGATCAGCGTCCCGCCCGGCGGCAGCGCCTGGGCCATCGCCAGCGCCGAGAAGCCGGTGAAGGTGCCGACCTCGACGATGTGCTCGGCTCCCGTCAGCCGGACGAGGAAGGCGAGGAGCGGTCCCTGCTCCTCCGCGGACTGCATGCCCGCATGGTCCGGGAACCGGGCGTAGGTGGTCTCGACGAGCTCACGCTGCACCGCGTCGAGCGGTGGGTTGTGCGCCAGCATGTACGCGTACAGCTCGTCCGTGATCCTGGTTTCGTTGCCCTTGCTCATCGCGCGCTTCCTCCGTGACTGGACGGCTTCCGGCACGTCGGGAGTCCGCCCGACGGTCTGTCCGCAATCCTGGAATCCTGGCTGCCATCCTGTCCGGAGTCGGCCGGATTTCGCGCGCGGCGCGGGCTACCGGCGCCGCTCCGCGCCGGCCGCGCCGATGAACCGGCGCAGGATCTCCTCGCCCGCCGCGACACCCGATTCGCTCAGCACCTCGACGTTCGGGGCGGTCCAGCCGCTGTCCGCGAGTTCGCCGTGGCCCGGGCGCCAGGCACGGTCCGCGGCGAGCAGCAGGTCCGCGTCGAGGAGCGAGTCGCCGGCGGCGAGGGTCAGAGAGGCGCCGCAGCGGCGTGCGACCTCGTTCATCGCGGCGCTCTTGGTGAGCGGCCTGGGTACGGCGTAGATCTTGCGGCCCTGGAGCGAGACGGTCCAGCCCCGGCCGTCCGCCCAGTCCGCCAGTTCCTTCACCCAGCCCTCGGGCAGCAGCGAGCGCTCGACGACGAGGTACGCGAAGAGGTCTTCGGCGATCCGTTCCTTGAGGAGCCAGGCGGGGTCGGCGGCGGCGACCAGGTGGGCCCTGACCTCGGCGAGGGAGGCGCACTCGTCGGCGAGCCGGGCCGCGACCTGCCGCTGCCAGTCCCGGTCGGAGACCCCGTCGACCAGCAGGTGTCCGCCGTTGGCGCAGATGGCGTACTGCGGTGCGGGGCCGGGGAGATGGATGCGGTGGTACTGCTCGCGGGTACGGGTCGTGGTGGGGACGAAGACCGTGCTGCGGCCCACCGCGTCGAGCAGCGCCGCCGCGGTCTCGGTGAGATAGGACAGCGGCTTGTGTCCGTAGATCTCGACGCACAGCAACCGCGGGGCTTCCGCGTCGGGCATCGGCAGCTGGAGGGCCGCCGCGGAGTAGATGAGGGTGCGGTCGAGGTCGCTGGCGACCAGTGTCACCTGTGCGCTCACTTCCCCGTCACCGCCCGGCCGTCCGCACCCGTGGCGCCCCGCGTGAACTGCGGGTGGATCAACCCCACGCAGGTGTACGGGAGTTCGTCGACCTCCTCGACCGGTACGCCGCGCTGTTCGGCGAGCAGTCGTACGTGGTCGAGGTCGGCGCCCGCGCCGCGCTTGGCGAGGATCTTCCACGGAACGCGGCGCAGCAGTACGCGTGTCGTCTCGCCGACTCCCGGCTTGACGAGGTTCACGTCGTGGATGCCGTACTCCTCGCTGATCCGCTCGACGGCGGCCCAGCCCTCCCAGGTGGGGGCCCGGTCGGCCGTGAGCAGTTCCTTGACGTCGGCGTCCACCGCGTCCACGACCTCGCCGAAGCGGTCCGCGACGGTGTCGATGAAGTGGCCGGACACATCCGTACCGGCGAGCTCGCGGTAGAACTTCGCCCCGTGGAAGTCCTCGGGGCCGA
The DNA here is from genome assembly GCF_036195325.1 of Streptomyces sp. NBC_00234. NCBI lineage: Bacteria > Bacillati > Actinomycetota > Actinomycetes > Kitasatosporales > Streptomycetaceae > Streptomyces > Streptomyces sp. NBC_00234. Next base: position 2,514,333 of record NZ_CP108101.1, read on the forward strand.
CCAGGTCGGCACGCAGGACCGTACGGGAAATGAGTCCGGAGACCGTGGAGTTGAGGCAGGCGGAGGGGATGAGGAAGTCCTCGCGGGTGCCGTAGGTGCGGACGCAGCCGCCGGGGTCGGCCAGGACGGCGATCTCGGGGTCGAAGCCCTCGAACTCCGCGAGGGCGACGGCGAGTTCCCTGGTGATCGCGCCCTTGCCCGTCCAGCCGTCGACGAAGACGACGTCGGTCGGGTCGTGGTGGGCCGCCAGCCAGCGCAGGGCGTTGGCGTCGATGCCCCGGCCGCGCACGATGGAGACGGCGTAGTGGGGCAGGTCGAGGCCGTACCGGTACTGGGCCCAGCGGCGCATCAGGACGCCCACGGGCGTGCCGGCCCGGGCCAGCGAGACCAGGACGGGGCGGGGGGACCGTTCGGCGAGGACGGTCTCGGTGACCGTTCCGACGGCCCGGGCGACCCTGGCGGCCGAGGTGTCCAGCGCGGCCTTGAAGAGGTCCTGGTACTGGGGCGTCGGCTGGTATTCGACGGGGAGCGACTCGGCGTAGTGCGCGCCACCGCTCTGTATCGCTTCCTCGCGCTCCTCGGTGGGCGCCTCCAGCTCGGTGTCCGAGAGGTCCTGGAGCAGCCAGCCGACGTCCTGCGCGGCGTAGGAGGAGAAGGCGGGGCCTCGGAGGGGCTCGGGCAGCATGGGGGGCTCCTGCCGTTCGGCGGCGCGGGAAGGGGCCTCGGAGTCCCCGGCGGCTGCCGGGGCCGGGGCCGGGACGTGGGAGGGGACCACGGCCAGCAGGACGTGATCGGTGTGCGCGGCCAGCCGGGCCAGCAGCCCGTCGGGGGCGTGCAGCGCGGGGGTGTCCGCCACGGAGTCCACCACGGCCACGACGGCGTCGAAACCGGCACCCGCGACGTTGTACGCGTACCGGTCGCCGGGGCCGTCGGCGGGCTCGTCGTGGGCCGGGAAGACGAGCCGGCTGCGTATCGCGTACCCGGGGTCGTCGAGGGCGAGGACGGGGGAACGTGTGGTGGTGGAGTACCGCACCTCGGCGGTCGAGACCGCTTCCAGCGCCGTGCCGAGGCGGAGCGGGGCGTACATCAGCTCCTCGAAGCCGAGGACGAGTACGCGCCGGGCGTCGCCCAGCGCTTCGTCGATACGTGCCGCCATGCCCGGCAGGGCCGCTTCCAGGGCCGCGCGGTGGGCCGGGGTGAAGCCGTGCCGTCCGCCGTCGGGGACGCCGGCGGGCCAGGACAGCCCGATCCGGGTGGGTGCGGGCTTCGCGGGGCCGTCGCCCGGGGTCCCGGCAGCGGGTATCGCCCCGTCGGCGGGCGCGGTGGCCGCCTGCCGCGCCTCCTGGGCCGCCACCAGGTCCTGCCCGCGCTCCAGTACGCCGTCCGGCAGGAGCACCGTTCCCGCGCTGCGGGCCACCAGGTCGACGCGGGCGCCGATCTCGTCGGCGAACTCGGCCAGTCGCCCCCGGTCCGCCGACGAGCGCATGTCCGCCAGCGCCACGATGACGTACCGCTCACGGGGGTACAGCTCGTGCAGGGCGCGGATCGTGTTCAGCACGGTGTTGCCCGTGGAGAACTCGTCGTCGACCAGGACCAGCGGGGCACCGGTGGCGCCGCCCGACAGCAGGGCCGGGTCCTCGGGCAGCAGCAGGTGCGAGGTGGCGTGCGAGTGGGACTCCTCGAAGCCGCCCGCACGGGCCACGCCCTCGACGGGGCGGCGCGTGGAGTGGAGGTACGGTGCCACACCGAGCCCGTCCGCGACGGCGTGGCCGAGGCCGGTCGCCGTCTCCGCGTAGCCCAGGACGACGGCGCGGCGGGCCTCCGCCTCACCGAGGAGGTCGCGTACCCGCTCCCCCAGCTCGAACCCCGCCCCGTAGACCACGGAGGGCTTCTGCGGCACGTGCTTGCCCAGCACGTTCGACACGAGCAGGTGTGCCCGCTTGGGGTTGCGGCGCAGGGCGAGTCCCAGCAGCTCCTGGAGCTCCCCGTCGCCGACGAGCTCGACTCCCAGCCGCTCGGCAACCCAGCTGCCCGTCCACACCACGTCCTGTGCCTCTTCCCTCGTCGCGCGCTCGCTCATCGACACGCGCTCAGTCCGCCAGGCCCGCGGCCAGCAGCTCCACGAACCCGACATCTTCCTTGGCCACACCGAAGACCTCGGCCCGCTGCAGGGTCCGCTCGGCCCATGCGCGGTGCGGCTTCACTTCATTCATCTTGTTCGTATACGCCGAGCGGAGCACTCCGCCGCCGCCGCGCTCCGGCCGCAGGATGTCCTGGGCGTCGCTGAACTCCTCGTGGCTGACCACGGAGAGTGCGTGCACGGGCACGACGTGGGACGGGTGGATGCAGGTCTTGCCGAGCAGCCCGTTGGCGCGGTCCAGCTCGATCTCCCGCAGCAGCCCGTCCAGGTCGTGCTCGATCAGGGCCGTACGCAGTTCCTCGGCCCGCCCCGCGAAGGGGCTGCGGCGCAGCTGGGGCTTGAACATGCGCTCCTGGAGCCGGAAGTACTCCCAGACCGGGCCGGTGATCGTGAAGCCCGTGCCGTCGGCCCTGCCCAGCACGTTGACCACGTCCCCGATGACGGCGCTGACGATCTGGACGTCGTACGCGGTCATGTCGGAGGCCCGGCGCAGCCCGTACGCCGAACAGAAGTCCGTGACGCCGAGCCGCAGGGCGAGGACCCGCTCGCGGTACTTGTTCACCGTGCGGGCGATGCCCTGGAGGACGTCCGCCCGGGTCTCCAGGTGCAGCAGCTCGGGCGACTCCAGGACCGGCATCGCGAAGAGCCGCCGTCCGCTGGCGGCCTCGGCGCTCGCGAGTGCCTCCAGGAAGAGGACGCCGCGCTCCTCGGTGAATTTCGGCAGTACGAATCCGGACAGCAGCCGCACCGATCCGCCGAGCCGGCTCACCAGGTCGGTGATCTGCTCGGGGGCGCGCACCCGGATGAAGAGCAGCGGCGTCTCCGTGCCCCTCGCCGCGAGGTCCGCGAACTGCCTGACCAGGTTCGCTTCGCCGTCCGCGACCTCCGCGTCGTCGATCGAGTCCTCCAGGCACAGCACCATGGAGACGACTCCGAGACCGGCCTGCTTGATCACGTCGTCGGCCAGGCGCGGCCGGGTCGCGGGGCTGTAGAGCGTGGCTCCCAGGGCCGCCGAGAGCATGCGGGCGGGAGAGTCCGCGTCGAATGCGCACGGCTCCTGGAAGAACAGGCCCTCCCGGGCAGCGGGCGAAATATGCCCGAAGTGACGCATGAGATCCCCCGTACTGCCTGACCGGCCGGACAACGTATGGCCGGTAATAGTACGTACGGACGGGTGTCGGCAGTTCCCCAGAGGCATGAATTTCGGGTAACTCGTCCATTACACGCACTCACCGCGAGGTATCGCCACTCCACCCGTATCGCCGCCACCGAAACCCGTGCGGCCCCCGCGTTGTCCGTTCGGGCAGGCAGCAGGCAGGATGACGGGCATGACGCACGCGATGCTGAAGGGCTCGAACGTCCCCCTCGATGCCACGGCCGTACGGGCCGTGCTGCGCTGGACCCCGGGCGCCGGTGTCCCCGATGTGGACGCCTCCGCCCTGCTCCTCGGCGCCTCCGGACGGGTGCGTTCCGACGAGGACTTCGTCTTCTACAACCAGCCCCGGCACCCCTCCGGCCTGGTACGACGGCTGCCCAAGCGCAGCGTCCCCGACGGGCTCACCGACACGATCGAGGCGGATCTCTCCGCCCTCGACCCCTCCGTGGACCAGGTGGTGATCGCCGCGTCCTCGGACGGGGCCGCCTTCGAACAGGTCGGCGATCTGTGCATCCTGCTGTACGACGCCGCGTCGGCGGACGGCGATCCGCTGGCCGTCTTCGACGTCAGGGCGGAGACCGGCGAGGAGACCGCCATCATCTGCGGCGAGCTCTACCGGCGTGGCGAGGGGTGGAAGTTCCGCGCGGTCGGGCAGGGCTATCCGACGGGCCTCGTCGGCCTCGCGACGGCTTTCGGCATCTCGGTGGACGAGACGGCCACGGACCCGGACCAGGCCCCCGCGCCCGTGCCCGCCCAGGCCGCGCCCTCGCCCGCGTTCCCGCCGGCTCCCGCGGTCGCGCCCGACTCCCAGGCCACCGTCCAGCACCAGCAGCCCGCTTACGGATACCCGCAGCCCGCCGGGCAGCACTCCGCTCCGCCCCAGCCCGCGTACGGGTACCCGCAGCCGGCCGCCGCTCCGCCCGCGTACGGCTATCCGCAGCCCGCCGCCGCGGCGGCGCACGCTCCGGACCCGAACTTCGCGCTGCCCCCGCAGGGCCCCCAGTTCCTCAGGTCCTGAGCGGGCGCGAACGAGAGGCTCCGACGACAGACCCTAGGGTCTTTCGTTTGGATCAGGCCGGATCAGGGAGCGGGGTCTGGTGTGGGCAGCTGCAAGGCGGAGGAGCGAGTCGACGCGGAGCGTCGACGACCGACGACAACGCCGGAGGGGGCCCCTCCCTGCTCGAGCGAAGCCGAGAGCTCGGGGGAGCGCGCGCCAGGGCACGCGAGCCCGGCATGATCCAAACGACAGGCCCTAGGCGCGGGTCTTGTAGCCGCGCCCCCACTGCATGCCGTAGCCGTACAGCCGGTCCAGTTCCGACTGGAAGCCGTATACGAACTTCACCTCGCGCCGCACGATCAGCTCGTCCTTGACGTTGTCGACGGTGAACACGGCGCAGGACCGGGCCTGCGGGGCCCTCTCGTCGAGCTCGATCTCGATCCGGGGGCCGTTGCCGGGGTAGAGCGTCACCTTGGCGTGCGTACGGTCGAAGGCCGGCGTCTGGTCGTAGATGTAGACGAAGAACAGCAGCCGCTTGATCTGGTCGCGCTGGTCGAGGTTGACGTAGACGGTCTCCCCCGACGGCGCCCCGAAGCGGTCGTCGCCGCTGAGCCGGATGTACGGCGGCCCGTTCAGATCACCGATCAGGTTCCCCAGCGGCTGGACCACGCCCCTGGTGCCGTCCTTCAGTTCGTACATGCAGCCCAGGTCCAGGTCGACGTTGACCACGCCCTGGGTGTGCGCCTGGACGACGTCGGGCTGGAAGAGCTTCAGGGGCCGCAGCAGCCGCCCGCTCTGCCGCGACCGGCCCTCGATGTCCGAACTGCGCATCCTCCAGGAGAGGTTGACGCGCAGATTTCCGGACAGGGCGCCCTGCTTCGTCAGTGAGACCGTGGCATGGCGCTTGGAGAGCACGATGGAGTTCGTCGCGGAGTTGCCCGCCTCGAACTGTGTTTCCCGCCTCGGCCACAGGCTGTCCCAGAAGGCCATCCCTACCCCCCACATCTTCCGTTGGTGCCCAAGTGGCGTCGTCACAGCCCCCGCACGTCACTACGGGGCGGCCCCGGGCCGGTTCCGGAGAACCGCCGCCGTGTGGGCCGCCCCGCAGAGAGCGTTCCTCATTCCCTACCGGGTCACACCCCGGAGGAGACTTCCGCCTTGGAACCGGAGCCGTCGCCGCCCGCGGCGATCGCCTTGTTGCGGCGGACCGACGACCAGAAGGACCAGCCGATCAGGACGACACCGACGAGACCGGTGATGAGCTCGTTGATCTCGTACTGGATGGTGACGAGGAGGATGATCGACAGGGCGCCGATCGCGTAGTGCGCGCCGTGCTCCAGGTAGGCGTAGTCGTCCAGAGTGCCCTCGCGGACCAGGTACACGGTGAGCGAACGGACGTACATGGCACCGATACCGAGGCCGAGGGCCATCAGCACGATCTCGTTGGTGATGGCGAAGGCGCCGATGACGCCGTCGAACGAGAAGGACGCGTCGAGGACCTCGAGGTAGAGGAACATGAAGAACGCCGCCTTACCGGCGAGTCCGACCGCGGAGACCGGCTTGCCGGCCTTCTTGGCCTCTTCCTCGGCCTCCTGCTCGCGCTCCTCCTCCTCTTCGAGCTTGTTCTCGAAGAATCCGGAGAGCCCGCCGACGACGAGGTACGTGATGAGGCCGGCGATACCCGAGAGCAGGACGGTCTCGGCCTTGTCCACGTGACCGCCACCGTGCTGGTGGGCCTGGGTCGCGAAGGTCATGGCGGAGATCAGCAGGACGATCAGGGCGACACAGACCGACAGCATGTCGACCTTGCCGAGCTTGGCGAGCGGGCGCTCGATCCAGCGCAGCCACTGGATGTCACGGTCCTCGAAGATGAAGTCGAGGAAGATCATCAACAGGAACATGCCACCGAACGCGGCGATCGACGGATGCGCGTCCGTGACCAGTTCCTTGTACTTGTCGGGGTCGTTGAACGACAGGTCGATGGCTTCGATCGGCCCGAGGTCGGCGCTGATGGCCACGATCACGACGGGGAAGACCAGTCGCATACCGAAGACCGCGATGAGCACACCGATCGTGAGGAAGATCTTCTGCCAGAAGGCATTCATCTTCTTCAGGATTCCGGCGTTGATCACCGCGTTGTCGAAGGACAGCGAGATCTCCAGGACCGACAGGATCGCAACGATGCCGAACGCCTGCCACCCCCCGTAGAACAGCGCCGCGACCAGGCCGAGCGCGGTCACCGCGAACGACCAGCCGAAGGTTTTCAGAATCACTGGCACCCCATCGTGTGTGTACGGACCTCCCCCGTGAGTGAGGGGCTCCCCCGCGCGTACGCGGCTTTACGAAACGTTGACCCCGAAGTCTAGAGCGATGCCCCGCAGCCCCGACGCGTACCCCTGCCCGACTGCACGGAACTTCCACTCCCCGCCGTAGCGGTAGAGCTCTCCGAAGATCATCGCCGTCTCCGTGGAGGCGTCCTCACTGAGGTCGTACCGTGCCAGCTCCTGGCCGTCCGCCTGGTTCACGACGCGGATGAACGCGTTACTGACCTGGCCGAACGTCTGTCCCCGATTGTCCGCATCATGGATCGACACCGGGAAGAGGATCTTGTCGCAGTGTGCGGGGACCTGGGCGAGGTTCACGATGACCGACTCGTCGTCGCCCTCGCCCTCACCGGTGAGGTTGTCCCCGGTGTGCTCCACGGAGCCGTCCGGGCTCGTGAGGTTGTTGTAGAACACGAACCACTCGTCACCGAGCACCCGGCCCGACTGGCACAGCAGCGCGCTGGCGTCGAGGTCGAAGTCCGCTCCGGTGGTGGATCGCGCGTCCCAGCCGAGCCCGACCAGCACCTGGGTGAGGTTGGGTGCGGCCTTGGAGAGGGAGACATTGCCTCCCTTGGCGAGCGTGACGCCCATGTGTGTCCTCCCCGTGTCGATGGATGAGAACGTCAGGCGCCGCACATCGTGCGGCGCCTGACGGGAAATGCTGGCGTGGCTCAGACGTTCACGCCGAAGTCCTGCGCGATACCGCGCAGACCCGAGGCGTAACCCTGGCCGATGGCGCGGAACTTCCACTCCGCACCGTTGCGGTACAGCTCGCCGAAGACCATGGCGGTCTCCGTCGAGGCGTCCTCGCTCAGGTCGTAGCGTGCGAGCTCCGTGTTGTCGGCCTGGTTCACCACGCGGATGTACGCGTTGCGGACCTGACCGAAGCTCTGCTGACGGCTCTCGGCCTCGTAGATCGAGACCGGGAAGACGATCTTGTCGACGTCGGCCGGAACTCCGGCCAGGTTGACCTTGACGACCTCGTCGTCGCCCTCGCCCTCACCGGTGAGGTTGTCACCGGTGTGCTCGACGGACCCGTCGGGGCTCTTGAGGTTGTTGAAGAAGACGAAATTGCCGTCGTTGCCCACCTTGCCGTCGACACCCGTCAACAGCGCGCTGGCGTCGAGGTCGAAGTCACCGCCGGTGGTGGTACGGGCATCCCAGCCCAGACCGACGATGACCGCGGTCAGGTTGGGCGCGGCCTTGGTCAGCGAGACGTTGCCGCCCTTGCTGAGGCTGACTCCCACGAGTCCTCCCATAGGTTTCAGGGGCCGGCAGAACCAGCGTCCCCATCGTGCTTGGCATCAGATCAACGACTGGATCCTAGTGACCGGTTCCCTGCCGAAACAGGCTTTTGGCCGGGCGTCGCCAGGAGATCTCCCGGATCGTGGAGCCCGACCGGGGAACAGGCGGGGATCAGATCGAGTCGAGGGCCTTGATGTAGTCCTTGAGGTCCCGGGCGTCCGGGAGACCGTTGACGACGGCCCAGCGGACCGTGCCGTCCTTGTCGATGATGAAGGTGCCGCGCACGGCGCAGCCCTTCTCCTCGTCGAAGACGCCGTACGCCCGCGAGGTCTCGCCGTGCGGCCAGAAGTCCGAGAGCAGCGGGTACTCCAGGCCCTCCTGCTCGGCGAAGACGCGCAGGGTGTGGATGGAGTCGTTGGAGACGGCGAGCAGCTGGGTGTCGTCGTTCTCGAAGCGGGGCAGTTCGTCGCGCAGCGCGCAGAGCTCGCCCGTGCAGACACCGGTGAAGGCGAACGGGTAGAAGAGCAGCACGACGTTCTTCTCGCCGCGGTAGTCGGAGAGCTTCACGGTCCGCCCGTGGTTGTCCTTCAGCTCGAATTCCGGGGCCAGGGTGCCGACCTCGATCGCCATGAAACGCGTCCCTTCAGTACTTCACCGCATACCCGGACCGGTCCGTCCGGATGGTCCCACCCTATGCAGTGGCCCGGCGCGCAGATGTACGAAGGCCCCCGACGGCGTGATGCCGTCGGGGGCCCCGGGTGGTGGGAGAGGGGTCAGCGCTTGGCCTTGGCCCCCTTGGGGGTGACCAGACGGCTGCCCGTCCAGTCCTTGCCCGCACTGATGCTCTTGGTCTGGGCGAGACCGGCTGTCTGGGCAGCCTCGTTGATGTCGCTCGGCTCGACGTATCCGTCACGGCCGGTCTTCGGCGTCATCAGCCAGACCGTACCGCCGTCCTCGAGCAGACCAATGGCATCCACCAGCGCGTCCGTAAGGTCGCCGTCCTCGTCGCGGAACCAGAGCAGAACGACGTCGGCGACGTCGTCGTACTCCTCATCGACGAGATCCTGGCCGGTAGTGGCCTCAATGCCCTCACGGAGCTCCAGCTCGACGTCGTCGTCGTAGCCGATCTCCTGGACCACTTGTCCGGGCTCGAACCCCAGGCGTGCTGCCGGGTTGGTCCGCTCCTCCGCGTGGTCCGCGGTCGCGCTCACGGGTTGCCTCCTGATCATGTTTCGGAAAATGCTTCCACCCACGCGCGTACGCGGGGCGTTGGCCGTAGTCCACACGGGCTCGGCGAATCGCGCAAGTACCCAGCGCGTGAGACCGCCTAAACGGTGACGTTCCCTGCCACGTCGCCGCAAGCTCCGGCCGGTCTCCTACGGGGTCTTCGATATCGCCCAATCCGTTTACGTCCTTCCTCAGCTTATGCCGTTTCGATCCGCCAATCGGAGTCGAACAGCCTTTGGGAACGCATGGACGGGTTGGGCGTATGGTTGCGGTTTGGCCCGACCCATCCTGCCGACGCCCATACTCGTGCCCCGGGTGCGAGGGTTCACAACCTCGCGGTTACCCCACGGTAGAGATGACGTTTGCGCCCTCGCGGTACACGATGGAGGCGGCGCACAGCAGATGTCCCGGGGGCACCGTCCCCGTAAACAGGCCCCGTAGAGCAGCACCGAACAGCGAAGGAACAGCGTGGCTTCCGGATCCGATCGCAACCCGATCATCATTGGCGGCCTTCCGAGCCAGGTCCCGGATTTTGATCCCGAAGAGACCCAGGAATGGCTCGACTCCCTCGACGCCGCCGTCGACGAGCGGGGCCGTGAGCGTGCCCGCTACCTGATGCTCCGCCTCATCGAGCGCGCACGCGAGAAGCGTGTCGCCGTGCCGGAGATGCGCAGCACGGACTACGTCAACACGATCGCCACGAAGGACGAGCCGTTCTTCCCCGGCGACGAGGAGATCGAGCGCAAGGTCCTCAACGCGACCCGCTGGAACGCGGCCGTGATGGTCTCGCGCGCCCAGCGGCCCGGGATCGGCGTCGGCGGCCACATCGCCACGTTCGCGTCCTCCGCGTCGCTCTACGACGTCGGCTTCAACCACTTCTTCCGCGGCAAGGACGAGGGCGACGGCGGCGACCAGATCTTCTTCCAGGGACACGCGTCCCCCGGGATCTACGCCCGCGCCTTCCTGCTCGACCGGCTGAGCGAGACGCAGCTCGACGCGTTCCGCCAGGAGAAGTCCAAGGCTCCGAACGGCCTGTCCAGCTACCCGCACCCGCGACTGATGCCGGACTTCTGGGAGTTCCCGACCGTCTCCATGGGCCTCGGCCCCCTCGGCGCGATCTACCAGGCCCGGATGAACCGCTACATGGAGGCGCGCGGCATCGCCGACACCTCCAAGTCGCACGTGTGGGCCTATCTGGGCGACGGCGAGATGGACGAGCCCGAGTCGCTCGGCCAGCTGTCCATCGCCGCCCGTGAGGGCCTGGACAACCTCACCTTCGTCGTGAACTGCAACCTGCAGCGCCTCGACGGCCCGGTCCGCGGCAACGGCAAGATCATCCAGGAGCTGGAGTCGCAGTTCCGCGGTGCCGGCTGGAACGTCATCAAGCTGGTCTGGGACCGCTCCTGGGACCCGCTGCTCGCGCAGGACCGCACGGGCATCCTGGTCAACAAGCTGAACACCACCCCGGACGGCCAGTTCCAGACGTACGCCACCGAGACCGGTGCGTACATCCGTGACCACTTCTTCGGCGACGACCCGCGGCTGCGCGACATGGTCAAGGACATGTCCGACCAGCAGATCCTGCACCTGGGCCGCGGCGGGCACGACCACCGGAAGGTCTACGCGGCGTACGCGGCGGCCAAGGCCCACAAGGGCCAGCCGACCGTGATCCTGGCGCAGACGGTCAAGGGCTGGACCCTGGGGCCGAACTTCGAGGGCCGCAACGCGACCCACCAGATGAAGAAGCTCACGGTCGAGGACCTCAAGCGCTTCCGCGACCGGCTGCACATCCCGATCACGGACAAGCAGCTGGACGAGGGCTACCCGCCCTACTACCACCCGGGTCGCGACTCGGAAGAGATCCAGTACATGCACGACCGCCGCCAGGGTCTGGGCGGCTACGTCCCGACGCGTGTGGTGCGCGCGAAGCCGCTGCCCCTGCCCGACGAGAAGACGTACGCGACCGCGAAGAAGGGTTCGGGTACGCAGTCGATCGCCACGACCATGGCGTTCGTCCGTATCCTGAAGGACCTCATGCGGGACAAGGAGATCGGCAAGCGTTTCGTGCTGATCGCGCCCGACGAGTACCGCACCTTCGGTATGGACGCGTTCTTCCCGAGTGCGAAGATCTACAACCCGCTCGGTCAGCAGTACGAGGCCGTGGACCGCGAGCTGCTCCTCGCCTACAAGGAGTCGCCGACCGGGCAGATGCTGCACGACGGCATCTCCGAGGCCGGCTGCACGGCCTCGCTGATCGCCGCCGGATCGGCGTACGCCACGCACGGCGAGCCGCTGATCCCGGTCTACGTCTTCTACTCGATGTTCGGTTTCCAGCGCACCGGTGACCAGTTCTGGCAGATGGCCGACCAGCTCGCGCGCGGCTTCGTGCTGGGCGCGACCGCCGGTCGTACGACGCTGACCGGTGAGGGTCTCCAGCACGCGGACGGCCACTCGCAGCTCCTCGCCTCGACGAACCCGGGCTGTGTCGCCTACGACCCGGCCTTCGGGTACGAGATCGCGCACATCGTCAAGGACGGTCTGCGCAGGATGTACGGAGGGACGCCCGAGGAGAACGAGGACGTCTTCTACTACCTCACCGTCTACAACGAGCCGATCCAGCACCCGGCCGAGCCCGCGGACGTGGACGTCGAGGGCATCCTCAAGGGCGTGTACCGCTACCGGAGCGGCGAGAAGGGCCAGATCCCGGCCCAGATCATGGCGTCCGGTGTGGCGGTCCCGTGGGCGGTCGAGGCGCAGCAGATCCTCGCCGACGAGTGGAACGTCAAGGCGGACGTCTGGTCGGCGACCTCCTGGAACGAGCTGCGCCGCGAGGCCGTGGACGTGGAGCGGTACAACCTGCTCCACCCCGAGGAGGAGCAGCGCGTCCCGTACGTGACGTCGAAGCTCTCCGGCTCCGAGGGCCCGTTCGTCGCGGTCTCGGACTGGATGCGTTCCGTACCCGACCAGATCTCCCGGTGGGTTCCCGGCGCGTACCAGTCGCTGGGTGCGGACGGTTTCGGCTTCGCCGACACCCGTGGCGCCGCCCGTCGCTTCTTCCACATCGACGCCCAGTCGATCGTGCTCGCGGTGCTCACCGAGCTCGCGAAGGAGGGGAAGATCGACCGGTCCGCCCTGAAGACGGCGGTCGACCGTTACGAGCTCCTGGATGTGGCCGCGGCCGATCCGGGTCCGGCCGGCGGCGACGCGTAACACGACGGACGAGGGGCGGTGCGACCGGAAGGTCGCGCCGCCCCTCTGCCGTGCCCCGACCGGCCGGGGTCAGTTCTCCCAGATCTTGAAGGCCCTGACCTGGTACGAGGACCTGGGCACCCAGGTGCCGCCGCCCGGGTAGGTCTCGAACTCGCCGGTCTCGGCGCACTCCGGCGACTGGTAGGTGGTGACGGGACGCCCGGTGCGGTTGGCGAGCGCCTGGGCCCTGGTGCCCGCCGGCAACGGCACGCAGCTGTCGACGTCGACCGTGGACAGCTCGTGGACCTGCCGGGCGCCGGTGAAGTCCGGTTTCTTCCAGAGGCAGAGCTGCCCCGTGTCACAGGTGCCCAGCCGGACGGGTGCGGCGTGGACGCCGGTCGGCGGGATGAGCGCGGTGGCGGCCAGGGCGGCCGCAAGGACAGTGGTACGCATGGTGGATCGTCCCCCGTGGTCGTGCGGATCAATGTCCGCACCCTGACCTGCGGCCCGGCGCCGCGGGAAGACCTCCGGGGCGCCACCACCCTGATAGGGGTTTCCGGCGCCGGGCGTACACCGGGAGCAAAGGACATCGCCGGACGGGATCGAGCCCGTCCGGCGATGGGGGAAAAGGGTCGGCCCGAGGCCCTAGATGTGCCCGGCTCCCGCGCCCGCTTCGGCGTTCTCGCCGCGCTTGGTGAGGGTGGCGACCAGGGCGGCGCCCACGGCGACGACTCCGGCGACCATGAACGCGGTGCTCATGCCCGACACGAACGTGTCGTGCGCGACGCCCGCGATCTTCGCGGCGATCTCCGGCGGGGTGCCGGGGGCGATCGGCGGCATACCGACCTCGACGGCCGAGGACGCCTGGTCGAGCTGCTCGGGAGAGACCGGCGGAAGCTCCGCCTCGGCCCAGTTGTCGGCCAGCTTGGCGTCGACCTGGGAAGCCATGATCGCGCCGAGCACCGCCGTACCGAGGCTGCCGCCGACCTGCATCGCGGCCTGCTGGAGGCCACCGGCGACGCCGGAGAGCTCCATCGGGGCGTTGCCCACGATGACCTCCGTGGCGCCGACCATGACCGGTGCGAGACCGAGGCCGAGCAGACCGAACCAGATCGACATGGTCAGCGTGCCCGTGCCGATCGTCAGCTGGGACATGCCGAAGCAGGCGACCGCGGTGCACACCATGCCGCCGACGAGCGGCACGCGCGGGCCGAACTTGGTGATGAGGGCGCCCGCGAGGGGCGAGGCGACGATCATCATGCCGGTCAGCGGCAGCAGGTGCAGGCCGCTGTCGACGGGGCTCATGCCGTGCACGTTCTGCAGGTAGAAGGTGACGAAGAACAGCCCGCCCATGAAGGCGAAGGCCATCAGCACCATCAGGACCACGCCCGCGGACAGCGGCAGCGACTTGAACATCGCCAGCGGGATCAGCGGCTCGCGCACGTTCTTCTGGGAGAGCGCGAAGACGAGGAACAGGATCAGTGCGGCGCCCAGGAAGCCGAGCGTCTTGAAGTCGCCCCAGCCCCACTCCGCACCCTTGATGAGGGCCCAGATGAGGCAGAACATCGCCTGGGACAGCAGCACGATGCCGCCGATGTCGAAGGAACGCGGGGCGTTCTCGGCGCGGTGGTCCTTGAGGATCACCAGGCCGAGGACGAGCGCGATCACACCGACCGGCACGTTGATGAAGAAGACGGACTGCCAGCTGACGTGCTCCACGAGCACGCCGCCCAGGATCGGGCCACCGGCGGTCGACGCGCCGATCACCATGCCCCAGATGCCGATCGCCATGTTCAGCTTCTCGGCCGGGAAGGTGGCACGCAGCAGGCCGAGTGCGGCCGGCATCAGCAGGGCACCGAAGAGACCCTGGAGGACGCGGAACGCGATCACCAGGGCGACGCCGTCGGAGAGGCCGATGGCGGCGGAGGCGGCGGCGAAGCCGACGACGCCTATCAGGAAGGTCTGGCGGTGACCGAAGCGGTCACCGAGCTTGCCCGCGGTGATCAGCGACACCGCGAGTGCGAGCATGTAGCCATTGGTGATCCACTGGACGTCGGCCAGCGAGGCACCGAGATCCTTCTGGATGGCGGGGTTGGCGATCGCGACGATCGTGCCGTCGAGCGCGACCATCATCACGCCGATGGCAACGGCGAAGAGCGTCAGCCAGGGGTGGCCGCGCAGCCCCTTGGCCGGGGCTGGGGGAACGGTCTTTTCCGGCTCCCGCGACGCCTTCTCAACGGTGGTCTGACTAGTCATGCGCTGGAGATTAGTGTCAGCCGCTGACAGTTGACAAACCAATTCACAACTCGGTAACTGTCACGTAGCTCACAGGTGACCCGAGCCGGTCGAAACGTCAGAAAGAGAGCCGCTACGTGCCAGAAGGGCAGAAAGCCGAACCTCCGGCCGGACTGCGCGAACGCAGGAAACAGCGCACCCGTGACGCCCTGCTGCACGCCGCCCTGGAACTCTTCACGACACAGGGGTACGAACGGACGACCGTCGACGAGATCGCCGAAGCCGTCGAGGTCTCCCAGCGCACCTTCTTCCGCTACTTCGCGAACAAGGAGGAGGCCGCCTTCGCCGTCCAGACGATGGTCGAGTCCCGCTTCCTCACGGAGCTGCGTCAACGTCCTGCCGCGGAAACCCCTTTCGAGGCGATGCGCGAGGCCGTCCTGTGCTCCTGGAGGAGCATCGGCGAGGCGATCGAGGCGCTCATCCCGGTCGACCTCCATATGCGGACGTACCGGATGATCGAGTCGACCCCGTCGCTGCTCGCCGCCCATATGCGCCGCGGCGTGGTCCTGGAGGAGGAGATCGCCCGGCTGATCGCCGGACGCGAGGGGCTCGACCTGGAGTCCGACCCGCGCCCGCGGATCGCCGTCGCCGCGTTCGCCGGGGTGATGCGGGTGGCGGGACAGCAGTGGGGGCAGGGGGACGACACCAGCATGGAATCGCTCCGGGCCCTGACCGAGGAGTACCTGGACCACCTCGGCCCGACGCTCGCCGGGAACTGGCGGAGCTCCACGGACACGGCCTAGTACCGGAGTTCCCGCGGACCGTGTGCCGCACATCTCAGCGTCCGCGCATGGCGGACCTCACACATATCGGCGCCGGGCACCCGCGCGCCCGGCCAACAGGCCGTCCAGCGCACCGGAGCGTGCTCGGAGCGCACACACAGCGTGAGGAACGGCGGTTGAATTCCTCGCCAACAGGTGATGTGCGTCACCCCCGTCACGGGCTCCGGCGCGCGTCTCCTAATGTGTGGCGCAGTGACTTCCTTCGACTCCTCCCCCACACTCACCGCGTGGCGCGCACTGCTCGCCGTCGCGGTCGTGTTCGTGATGCTGGCGACCACCGGGTGGACCGCCGTGCGTCAGCAACGCTCCGACGAGCCACGCGAGATCGCGCTGGCCTCCTGGGCCCAGGGGCGGATAGCGGGTCACGCACTGCCGGACGTGGCCGCGCCGCCCTACCGGCTGGCCCACTTCTTCGCGACGCTGACCGACCGGCAGCAGCTCACGCTCGCCGACAGATACCCGCTCGTCGTGGGAAACCTGAACGGCGCCCCGGTCACTCTGCGCTACCACGCCAACCGGCAGGCCCTGAAGCAGGCGAGGGCCGTGGAGCAGCGGCGGATGCACGACACGAGACTCTCGCCCGGCGGCCGTCACGAGGCGCTGCGCAGGATGGACCGTTTCCGCTCGATGCTCACGAAGAACCGCCACTTCCTGGCCTTCGACCCTTCGGGGAAGGGGCACGCGGCGGAGGTCTTCGGCGATCTCGACCGGGCGAGCCGGGTCTCGGTCGTGGTCCCGGGCGTCGACACCAACCTGCTGACGCTGGAACGCTCCGGCCGCAAGTACTCGGCCCCGGTGGGCATGGCGCAGTCCCTGTACGAGGCCGAGCGCGCCGCCCGTCCGGGCACGCGTACCGCGGTCATCGCCTGGGCCGACTACACCTCTCCCGCCGGAATCGGCGTGGACGCGGCTCTCGGCAGGCTGGCGAAGGCCGGCGCCGTGCGGCTGAACGCCCTGGTCGGTGTGCTGCCCGGCACGTCGCGCGTCTCGCTGTTCTGCCACAGCTACGGCTCCGTGCTGTGCGGGGTGGCCGCGGACGAACTGCCGTCACGGGTGACGGACATCGCGGTCGCGGGCAGTCCGGGGATGCGGGTGTCGCGGGCGGATCAGCTGGACACCGGAGCGAGGGTGTGGGCGACGCGGGACCGCGACGACTGGATCCAGGACGTGCCGTACCTGGCGGTCGGCGGCATCGGTCACGGCGCCGACCCGGTCGACCCGGAGTTCGGCGCGCGGATCATGTCGGCCCGGGGCGCGATAGGGCACAGCGGCTACTTCGAGCCGGGCACGGAGAGCCTCAGCAACTTCGCGGCGATCGGCGTGGGGGCCTACGACTCGGTCAGCTGTATGACCGGCGACGGGGCCTGCCACAGCGGGATTTCCGGCGAGCGGGACACCTGACGCGCGTAGAGCACAGTGAACCGGGCCGAATTGGGGCTCACTCCGAGGGGGGACGTGGAGGCCGGTGCCGCATACGATGAGGCACATGGGTGATGTGCTGGCCGGAATTCATGCCACCTGGGAGTTCGACACCGACTCCGTGCTCATCCGCTTCGAACGGGGTATCCGCACGCCGAAGCTCTTCCAGAGTCTGCGTGAACGTCGCGTCCCGCACGCGGCGTTGTCGTCGGTGACGCTGAACCCGGGCAAGCGGGGCACGGTGGTCCTGCGCGCGGTGCCGAGACCCGGTGCCGATCCACTGCTGGAGGCTGCGGCAGGACAGCTGAAGGACGGCTGCGATCCGTACCGGCTGGTGCTTCCCGCCGAGCGCGAGACGCTCGCCGAGTACTACCGGGACGAGCTGCGCGCCCTCCTCGGTCCGGATGCCGCACGGCCCGCCGAGCGGTTCATGGTCGCGGCGCCCGAGGCACCGATGAACTTCAAGGCGTACGACGGCCGGGCGAGTTTCGACGGGGACCGGATCTCCTTCCGGTGGTTCTGGACCGGTGCGTCCAGCGCCAAGTGGAAGGCGGGCGACCAGACGTTCCCGGTCGGGGAGCTGTGCGGCGTCGAGTGGCGCTCGCCGGAGGCGTTCGACGGCTATCTGCGACTCGTGCCCCGCACCGCGGGGGACTCCGGTGCGGCGGTTCCGGCGGACGGGCACGGTGCGGCCTACGGAGGAGTGGGCGCGGTGCAGGGCCTCCCGCAGGCGGCCGTCCGCCCCACACAGGCGGACCAGGACCCGGCTGCGGTCGTCTTCGGTCTCGGGTACGGCCCGGTGCACGAGTCGCTGCCGTTCGCCGCCGCCGTACTGGAGTCCGTACGCCGGCGTCAGGCGTCCCCCGCGCCCGCGCCCGCCGCTCTGGTCGGCGCCGGGCGGCGCGACCCCGCGGACATCGCGGAGCGGATCAGACACCTGGGCGAACTGCATCAGGCAGGGCTGGTCACCGATGACGAGTACGGCGCGAAGAAGGCGCAGCTGCTCGCGGAGCTGTAGCGGTGCGGGGCCGCCGCACCCCGTACCCCGGTACGACCCGCGCGGCAGCGGATCGGTACCCCGGTACGACGTGGTGCGGCGGGTTCGCTGTCTAGGGTGAGCGGGCCATGTCGACTTCACCCGCCGGGCCGCCGCCCGCCGACGGCCTGCTGAGCGCCGCCCGCCGCAATCTGCGCGAGCTCGCCCACGGGCTGTCCCACGCGTCCCATCCGCCCACGCCGCTCTTCGCCGACGCCCCGAGGCTGTGGCAGCGGCTGCTTCCGTACGGCGTCGTCATCGCCCTCGCGGCCACCTTCGTCCCCGTCACGGTCAACGTCCTGACCTCGCAGTACGGCGTGGCCGGCGGGGTGGCGGGAGCGCTCGCCGTCGCCCAGGCCGCACCGCTGCTGATGCTGGCGCACCGCCCCCTGCAAGCCTGGTGGATCATCTTCCCGGCCGACATCGTGGGCGCCCTGGTCGTGCTGGGCGAACCGGTCGAGAAGTACGACATCTGGCCGTGGACCCCGCCGGTCATCATCGGCTACCTCTTCGTGCTGCTGGCGCTGGGCCTGCGCGAGACCCGCAGGACCGTGTTCTGCGTCTGGCTGGCGACGGGGGCGGCGGGGCTGGCCCTGCACCTGATCGCGCCCGACCGCAGCAACGGCAGCGCGCTCCTCCTGTTCGTCCTCGGCGCGGTGGTGCTGGTGATCGGGGCAGCCGTACGGGAACGGGGCGAGGCCCAGCGGCGGCTCGTCGAGCAGGAGACCATCAGCGAGGCCGAGCGGGCGCAGCGCACGCTTCTGGAGGAACGGACCCGGATCGCCCGTGAACTGCACGACGTGGTCGCGCACCACATGTCGGTGATCACGGTCCAGGCCGACTCCGCCCCCTACCGGATCACGGGTCTCTCCGACGAGGCGCGCGAGGAGTTCGGCGCCATCGCGGCGAGTGCCCGGGAGTCGCTGACCGAGATGCGGCGGCTGCTCTCGGTACTGCGCAGCGACGGTACGGAGGGCGAGCGCGCACCGCAGCCCGGACTCGGCCGGGTGCAGGCGCTGGTGGAGGCGACGGTACGGGCGGGGCTGCCCGCCGAACTGTCGCTGGCCACGGAGGTGGCGGAGCTGGCCGGGCGCGGTGGCGTCCCGCAGGCGGTGGAGCTTTCGGCGTACCGCATCGTGCAGGAGGCGCTGGCGAACGTGGTCCGGCACGCGCCGGGGGCGCGGACCAGGGTGTCGATCACCTCGGGGGACGGCCATCTGACGGTGCTGGTCGTCAACGACCGGGCCGAGCGGCCCGGTTCGCCCCTGGAGGCGAGCGGGACGGGACACGGCCTGGTGGGTATGCGCGAACGCGTACGGTTGACCGGCGGCACGCTGGACACCGGTCCGCTGCCGGACGGCGGGTTCCGGGTGGCCGCACGGCTCCCCCTGAACGCAGCCCCGACCTCGGAGGACTCGTGACCATCCGCGTGATCATCGTCGACGACCAGGCCATGGTGCGCGCGGGGTTCGCGGCACTGCTGGCGGCGCAGAGCGACATCGACGTGGTGGGTGAGGCCCCGGACGGACGCCGGGCCATCGAGGTCAGCCGCCATCAGCATCCGGACGTGGTGCTGATGGACGTGCGGATGCCCGAGATGGACGGGCTGGCGGCGGCCCGTGAGCTGTTGAACCCGCCCGTGGGCGTGATCCACCGGCCGAAGGTGCTGATGCTCACCACCTTCGACGTGGACGACTACGTGTACGAGGCGCTGCGCGCGGGCGCGTCCGGCTTCCTGCTGAAGGACGCGCCGCCCGCCGACCTGATCGCCGCGGTACGGGTGGTGGCGGCGGGGGACGCGCTGCTGGCCCCCTCCGTGACCCGGCGGCTGATCGCGGACTTCGCGGCCCAGCGGCCGTCCGGAGCCGCCCGGAGCGGTGCCGCGCTGCGGCTGAACGGGCTGACCCCGCGGGAGACGGAGGTCCTGGAGCTGATCGCCCGGGGGCTGTCCAACCAGGAGATCGCTGAACGGCTGGTGCTGGCCGAGCAGACGGTGAAGACCCACATCGGGCGGGTGCTGGCCAAGCTGGATCTGCGGGACCGGGCGCAGGCCGTGATCTTCGCGTACGAGTCGGGGCTGGTGACGCCGGGGAGCTGACCCGG
Organism: Streptomyces sp. NBC_00234; assembly: GCF_036195325.1. Taxonomy (NCBI): domain Bacteria; kingdom Bacillati; phylum Actinomycetota; class Actinomycetes; order Kitasatosporales; family Streptomycetaceae; genus Streptomyces; species Streptomyces sp. NBC_00234. The sequence continues at coordinate 2,534,246 of NZ_CP108101.1, forward strand.
CCCCTGCTCCGGGGAGCCGGCCCGCCCCGACCCCGTACACCCCCTACCCCGGTATGACGTCGTACATGGCTCCGTGGTGTGACGCCCGCGCACCCACCGTCTTCCTACCTTCCTCTCCGTCACGCCGCACGGCGTGCAACAGCCGGAGAGGGAGGGCGAGATGCGCCGTTACGCGAGAACCCTGGTCGCGGTCGCGCTGGCGACCACCGTGGTCGCCGGGAGTGCGGGCTGGGTGTCCGGGGACGCCCAGCACGCGCTGACCGGACCGCCGCCGGGGAGCGCCTCGTGGAGCGCGGACGGCGTACTGGGGCGGGAGCTGCCCGATCCGGCACGGGCGACGCCCGCCGAAGTGGCCCGGTTCTTCCGGGGGTTGACCGCCGACGAGCGGCAGAAGCTGGTGACCCGCCATCCGCTGGTGGTCGGCAACCTCGACGGGGCCCCCGTGGAGCTGCGCTACCGGGCCAACTCCCTTGCGCTGAAGGCCGGTCACGACCCCCGGTACGCCCATCTGCTGGGAGAGGGCCGGCAGATCCTCGCCTTCGACCCCCGGGGCCGTGGGCAGGTGGCCGAGGTGTTCGGCGACCTGAGGTCGGCGCGACGGGTGTCGGTGACGGTGCCGGGTTCGGACATCGACGCGGGGACCTTCGACCGTACGCACGATGTGTACGGGACCCCCTCGGGCATGGCGAAGTCGCTGTACGCCGAGACCGGACCGGGCAGTGCGGTGATCGCCTGGGCCGGTTACACCACTCCCGTCGGTGTGGGCGTGGACGCGGCGAGCGGCAGGCTCGCGGAGGCCGGGGCCGAGCGGCTGACCCGTCTCGCCGACGGGCTCGCCGCCGACTCCCTGCCCGCACCGGCCGTGTTCTGCCACAGCTACGGCTCCGTGGTGTGCGCTCTGGCCGCGCCCCGGCTCCGGGCCACCGACCTGGTCGCCATCGGCTCCCCGGGGATGCGCGCCGACACGGTCGGCGAGCTGCGCACCGCGGCCCGGGTCTGGGCGGCCAAGGACGCCACGGACTGGATCGACGACGTGCCGAACGTCGAGTTCGCCGGTCTGGGGCACGGGACCGACCCCACCGATCCGGAGTTCGGCGCCCGCCCCGTACCCGCACAGGACGCCCAGGGACACACCGGCTACTTCGCGCCGGGGACGGACTCGCTCCGTTCCTTCGCGGCGATCGCCGAGGGCGTGGCCCGATGAGCCTCCGACAGCTCGCGGCGCGGATCGACGCGCGCACCCCGGCCCACCGGGACCGGGCCATCGACGGCCTGCGTGCCCTGGCCCTGCTCGCCGTCCCGGCCGGGCACTGGCTGCTCGGCGGTTTCACGCTCGACGGCGGCGGCGCGCTGCACAACGCGAGTCCGCTCGCCACCTTCGGTTTCTTCGCCCCGCTCAGCTGGGTGCTCCAGATGCTCGGGATCTTCTTCCTGGTGGGCGGGTACGCCTCCGTGCTCTCGTACCGCCGCCGGACGTCCACGACGGGCGCCTGGCTGCGCGGCCGACTGGCCCGGCTCGGCCGGCCGGTCCTCGGGGTGACGGCCGTCTGGGCCGTGATGCTCCCGGTGCTGTACGCGCTCGGTGTGCCGGGCGACACCCTGCACACGGCGTCGACGCTGGTGATCCAGCCGCTCTGGTTCGTCGGGGTGTACACCGTGGTCACGGCGCTCACCCCGTACTGCGTACGCCTGGCGGGGAAGCTGGGCGGCTGGGCCGCGGCGCCGCTGCTCGCCTCGGTCGCCGTCGTGGACTTCCTTCGCTACGGGCCGTACGCGGACGCCGTGCCGTCCTGGCTGAGTCTGCTGAACATCGTGCCGGGGTGGCTCTTCGCGTATCAGCTCGGGGTGTCCTGGGGCGAGGGCCGGATCGGCAGGCGCGGCGCACGGCTGCTGCTCGTCGGCGGTGCGGTGCTGTTCGCCGTGCTGCTGTTCGTCTTCCACTACCCGGCGTCGATGGTCGGCGTACCGGGCGAGGCGCGCACCAACTCGCATCCGCCGTCCCTGCTGGTCCTGGCCCTGGCGGCGGCGCAGAGCGGGGCGGCGATCCTGCTGCGCGGCCGGATCGCCGCGCTCCTGCGGAGGCCCCTGGTGTGGGCGCCGGTCGTCGTCATCAACCTCTCCGCGATGACGATCCTGTGCTGGCACCAGACGGCGATGCTGGCGGCGGCCGTTCCGGCCTCGTTCGCCGGGGCGCTGCCGGGGCTGACGACCGGTCCGGACACCCTGGGCTGGATCCTGGCCCGGCTGGCCTGGATGCCGGTGTTCGCGGGGCTGCTGGTGCTGATCGCGCGGTACGCCCGGCGGTTCGAGGCACCGTGGAAGGCGGGAACCCGCGCCGCCAACGCCCGCCGGGCGATGGCGGGGGTGCTGGCGGCGGGGTTCGCGGTCTTCGCGCTGGGGCTCGCGTGAGGAGCCGTACGGGCGTGCTCTCCCTACTCGCGCGCCGCGGACGTGCTGCCCATGTCCAGGTACCGGTCCCCCGCCACCTGGCCCGCGATCGGCTCCAGCAGAGCCAGTTCCTCGGGGGTGAGCGTGATCCGGGTCGCGCCCACGTTCTCCAGGAGACGGCTCCGCTTGCGGGTCCCGGGAATCGGCACCACGGCCAGTCCGTGCACCTCCGCACGCTGCTGCACCCAGGCGAGGGCGATCTGCGCGGCCGTCGCCCCGTGCGTCTCCGCGATCTTGAGCACGGGTGCCAGGAGGGCGGTGTTCGTCTTCGCGTTCTCGCCGGTGAAGCGCGGCTGGAACTTCCGGAAGTCGCCGTCCGACAGCTCCTTGGCCGCGTCCGTGAACGCCCCGGTCAGGAAGCCCCGGCCCAGCGGCGAGTACGGCACGAGCGTCACCCCGAGCTCGGCCGCGACACCGATCGCGCTGCGCTCCACGTCCCGGCTGAACAGCGACCACTCCGACTGGAGGGCGGCGATCGGGTGCACGGCGTGCGCCTCGCGGAGCTCGGCGCCGGTCACCTCGCTCAGCCCGAGCTGCTTGACCTTGCCCTCCCGGACCAGGTCGGCCATGGCGCCGACCGACTCGGCCAGCGGCACGGCGGGGTCGCGCCGGTGCATGTAGTACAGGTCGATGACCTCGGTGTTCAGCCTGCGCAGGCTGGCCTCGACGGCCTGCCGGACGTACGCCGGATCGTTGCGGATCCCGCGGTACTGCGGGTCGTCGGTCCGCTCGATGGCGAACTTCGTGGCCAGGGTGATCCCGTCGCGGTGCGCGCCGACGAAGGGTGCGAGGAACTCCTCGTTGGCGCCGCGCCCGTAGACGTCGGCGGTGTCGAAGAGCGTGACTCCCGCCTCCAGCGCCGCTTCCAGGGTGTCGCGGGCGGCGGCCTGGTCGGTCTCCCCGTAGAACTCGCTCATGCCCATGCAGCCGAGCCCCTGCACGCCGACCTGGGGGCCGTCGCCGCCGAGCCGTACGGTGGCGATCTTGTTGTCAGTCATCAGGCACTGGGCCTTTCCGGCACCCCTCGGGCGCCCGCATAGAAATCGATCTTGAAGTCGAGTACCGCGAGCGTGTCCTGGAGCTCCGCGATCCGCGTCCGTACGTCGCGGCGGGTCGCCTCCAGCAGCTCCTGCCGGGCCTCGAACGTGTGCTCGCCCTCGCGCATCAGCTCCGCGTACCGGACCATGTCGGCGACCGGCATTCCGGTCAGTCTGAGCTTGCCGACGAAGGCCAGCCAGTCCAGATCGCGGTTGGTGAACCGGCGCTGGCCGGTGTGCGAGCGGTCGACGTGCGGCAACAGCCCGATCCGCTCGTACCAGCGCAGGGTGTGCGCCGAGAGTCCGGTGACGGCTACGACCTCGCTGATGGTGTAGCGGTCCTGACCCTCGGGACGCGGATGCGCCGGAGGGGCCGATGCGCAGGAGTCCGTCCGTGCGGAAGTGCTGTCCATCACCGTCATGACCTCCACGCTAGAACCTTGGAGTGCACTCCAAGCAAGCGGATCCGAGCGCGTGTTTCGGTTTAGGCTCGTGCGCATGCAGAGTCTGGCGATGATCGACACCTGGCCCGTCCCCACCGCGGCGGCGGCCGTCGTACGAGCGGACGGCACCGTCCTCGGTACGCGCGGCCCGGTCGCGCACCGCTTCCCGCTCGCCTCCGTCACCAAGCCGATCGCGGCGTACGCGGCGCTCGTGGCGTACGAGGAGGGGGCCGTCGAGCTGGACGAGCCGGCCGGGCCCGAGGGCTCCACCGTCCGGCACCTGCTCGCGCACACCAGCGGACTGGCCTTCGACGAGCACCGCGTGACGGCCCCGCCCGGCACCCGCAGGCTCTACTCCAACGCGGGCTTCGAGGTGCTGGGCGACCACATCGCGAAGACCACCGGCATCCCGTTCCCGGAGTACGCGCGCCAGGCCGTCCTGGAGCCGCTGGGCATGACGGCGACCACCCTGGACGGCTCGCCGGCCCGGGACGGTGTCTCGACCGTCGACGATCTGGTGCGGTTCGCCGCGGAGGTGCAGGCTCCGCGTCTCCTCGACCCGCGCACGGTGCTGGCCGCGCAGACGGTCGTCCACCCCGGGCTGAAGGGTGTCCTGCCGGGCTACGGCCACCAGAACCCCAACGACTGGGGTCTCGGCTTCGAGATCCGCGACTCCAAGTCGCCGCACTGGACGGGCGCTTCCTCGTCCCCGGCTACCTTCGGGCACTTCGGCCAGTCCGGCACGTTCCTGTGGATCGACCCGGTGGCCGGAGCGGCCTGCGTCGCGCTCGCCGACCGGGCCTTCGGACCGTGGGCGGCCGAGGTGTGGCCGCCGTTCACCGATGCCGTCCTGGCGGAGCTCGCGGGGCGGTGAGCCGGGCGGCGGCCCCCTGCCGTCAGACGGAGCCGAGTTCCCAGAGGAGCAGCTGGGCGGGCGTCGCGGCGAACACGTCGAGCCCCTCCGAGCCCGTGATCCGGGCGGAGTCCCCCGGGCCCAGCTCCTCGCCGCCGATCCGCACGTCACCGTCCACCACGTGCACGTACACCCCCACCGCGTCCGGCACAGCGGTGCGCTCCCCCTCGGCCAGCCTGCGCACGTGCAGCATCGCGCCCGCGGCCGGGAGGGCGTAGGGGGTGGAGTCGGCGATGCCGGGGACGATCGTGTACGAGGGCTCGCCGCCCGGGGACAGGGGCGCCAGCCACATCTGAAGGAACGTCAGCGGGTCTTCCCCGTCGTTGCGTTCGATGTGGCGGACCCCGGCGGCGGCGCTGAGGTGCTGGAGGTCGCCGGCCCTGACGACGGTGGCGTGGCCCGCCGTGTCGCGGTGGGTCAGCTCGCCCTCGACCACCCAGGTGACGATCTCGGTGTGGCTGTGCGGATGCTCGTCGAAGCCCGCGCCCGGAGCGAGCCGCTCCTCGTTGCAGGCCAGGACGGGTCCGAAGCGCAGATTGTCGGGGTCGTAGAAACGCCCGAAGGAAAAGGCGTGCAGGGTCTCGATGCCCGCGGAGGTTCCCGGGGCCGTTTCCCCGCCGCGGAAGCGGTCGCCGGAGCGGCGTACGTCCATCACGCGCCCACGGTAGCCCCGCCGGGTTGTTCACCGCAGCGACCCGCGGCTGCCCCGCCCCTCCGCCCCTGTGCCCTGATAAGGCAGTCTTGTGTCCGTGCCCCGACCCGATCCTGTGCAGCCCGCTGCGAACGACGCCCATCTGCATGCCGCGACCCTGAAACGGCTGGAGCAAGCCTCCGGCCGGCTGGCCGCGAACGCCATCGCCCGCATGGACGAGACGCTGCCGTGGTACCGGGCGATGCCCCCGGAGAACCGGTCCTGGATCGGCCTCGTCGCCCAGGCGGGCATCGCGGCCTTCACCGAGTGGTTCCGGCATCCGGAGACCCCGCAGGCCATTTCCACGGATGTGTTCGGCACGGCCCCGCGCGAGCTGACCAGGGCGATCACCCTGCGGCAGACCGTCGAGATGGTGCGGACGACGATCGAGGTCATGGAGACCGCGATCGAGGAGGTCGCCGCCCCCGGCGACGAATCGGTCCTGCGTGAGGCGCTGCTCGTCTACGCCCGGGAGATCGCCTTCGCGACCGCCCAGGTGTACGCGCAGGCCGCCGAGGCGCGAGGCGCCTGGGACGCCCGGCTGGAATCGCTGGTGGTCAACGCGGTGCTGTCCGGCGAGGCCGACGAGGGTGCCGTGTCCCGCGCCGCGGCGCTCGGCTGGAGCTCCCCCGAACATGTCTGCGTGGTGCTGGGCACCGCGCCCGACGGTGACAGCGAGCTGACGGTCGAGGCGATCCGCCGGGCCGCCCGGCACGCGAAGCTCCAGGTCCTCACCGGAGTGCTCGGCAACCGGCTGGTCGTCATCGCGGGCGGCAGCGACAGCCCCCTGCACGTCGCCAAGGCGCTGATCGGCCCCTATGCGGCCGGTCCGGTCGTCGCCGGGCCCGTGGTGCCCGACCTGCTGGCGGCCACCCGGTCCGCACAGGCGGCGGCAGCGGGACTCAAGGCGTGTTCCGCCTGGCAGGACGCCCCGCGTCCCGTACTCTCGGACGATCTTCTTCCGGAGCGCGCGATGGCCGGAGACCCCGCCGCGCGCGACCAGTTGGTGGAGGAGATCTACAGACCTCTCGAAGAAGCGGGTTCCGCCCTCCTGGAGACGCTGAGTGTGTATCTGGAGCAGGCGAGCAGCCTCGAAGGTGCCGCCCGGATGCTGTTCGTGCACCCCAATACCGTGCGCTACCGGCTGCGACGTGTGACCGACGTCACCGGCTGGTCGCCGTCCGACGTGCGGTCGGCATTCACGCTGAGGATCGCCCTGATCCTGGGGCGCTTGGCCGCCGGAGATCCTCAGTCCTAGACTTTTGTCGGACTTCAACAATTCCCCCGACGGTTCTTCGTCCCTGTCCCCACGGGCGTCAGGGACCGTCCACAAGAGAGAGTGTGAGGGTGCTCGTACTCGTCGCTCCCGGCCAAGGCGCTCAGACGCCCGGCTTCCTGACTCCCTGGCTCGACCTCCCCGGTGCCACCGACCGCATCGCGGCCTGGTCCGACGCCATCGGGCTCGACCTTGCCCACTACGGCACGAAGGCCGACGCGGACGAGATCCGTGACACGGCGGTGGCTCAGCCGCTGCTGGTCGCCGCGGGTCTGCTGTCGGCGGCGGCACTCGACGCCTCTCCCGGCGTCGTCGCCGGTCACAGCGTCGGAGAGATCACCGCCGCCGCTCTCGCCGGCGTCATCGACGACGAGGCCGCGCTCCGTCTCGTACGCACCCGTGGGCTCGGCATGGCCGAGGCCGCCGCGGTCACCGAGACCGGCATGGCCGCGCTCCTGGGCGGCGACCCCGAGGTGACGGTCCCGCACCTGGAGAAGCTGGGTCTGACCCCGGCCAACGTCAACGGTGGCGGCCAGATCGTCGCCGCGGGCACCGCCGCGCAGATCGCCGCGCTGGTCGAGGACAAGCCCGAGGGCGTACGCCGTGTCGTGCCGCTCAAGGTGGCAGGCGCGTTCCACACGCACCACATGGCTCCGGCCGTGGAGAAGCTGCGCGTGGCCGCCGCCGACCTGGTCGTGGCCGACCCGGCCGTGACGTACGTGTCGAACGCCGACGGCAAGGCGGTGGACACCGGCGCCGAGATCATCGCGCGGCTGGTCGGCCAGGTCGCCAACCCGGTCCGCTGGGACCTGTGCATGGAGACGTTCCAGCAGCTCGGCGTCACGACGCTGATCGAGGTCTGCCCCGGCGGAACACTCACCGGTCTCGCCAAGCGTGCGCTGCCCGGAGTGAAGACCCTGGCGCTCAAGACCCCCGACGACCTCGACGCGGCCCGCGCGCTCATCCTTGAGCACGCAGGCGCCTAAGGAGCCCGAGAGCATGTCGAAGATCAAGCCCAGCAAGGGCGCCCCGTACGCACGCATCATGGGTGTCGGTGGCTACCGGCCGACCCGTGTCGTGCCCAACGAGGTGATCCTCGAGACGATCGACTCGTCCGACGAGTGGATCCGTTCGCGCTCCGGCATCGCCACCCGCCACTGGGCCTCCGACGAGGAGACCGTGTCCGCGATGTCCGTCGAGGCGGCCGGCAAGGCGATCGCCGACGCCGGGATCACGCCCGAGCAGATCGGCGGAGTCATCGTCTCCACCGTCTCGCACTTCAAGCAGACCCCGGCCGTCGCGACCGAGATCGCCCACAAGATCGGCGCGGGCAAGCCCGCCGCCTTCGACATCTCCGCCGGCTGCGCGGGCTTCGGCTACGGCCTGACGCTCGCCAAGGGCATGATCGTCGAGGGCTCGGCGGAGTACGTGCTCGTCATCGGTGTCGAGCGGCTGAGCGACCTCACCGACCTGGAGGACCGCGCGACGGCCTTCCTGTTCGGCGACGGCGCGGGCGCGGTCGTCGTGGGCCCCTCGAAGGAACCGGCCATGGGCCCGACCGTCTGGGGCTCCGAGGGCGACAAGTCCGACACGATCAAGCAGACCGTGCCGTGGGACGAGTTCCACACCGAGCGTCCGGAGAAGTTCCCCGCCATCACGCAGGAGGGCCAGGCGGTCTTCCGCTGGGCCGTCTTCGAGATGGCGAAGATCGCCCAGCAGGCGCTGGAGGCGGCCGGGATCACTCCGGAAGACCTGGACGTCTTCATTCCGCACCAGGCCAACATGCGGATCATCGACTCGATGGTGAAGACCCTGAAGCTGCCGGAGCACGTCACGGTCGCCCGTGACGTGGAGACCACCGGCAACACGTCCGCCGCCTCGATTCCGCTCGCAATGGAGCGGCTCCTGGCGACCGGTCAGGCGAAGAGCGGCGACACCGCGCTCGTCATCGGCTTCGGGGCGGGTCTCGTCTACGCCGCGACGGTCGTTACCCTCCCCTAGTCACACCGGACCTTCCGGTCCGTACGCCCGAACCCTGAAGAAAACCACCGAAGGAGCGCCACATGGCCGCCACTCAGGAAGAGATCGTCACCGGTCTCGCCGAGATCGTCAACGAGATCGCCGGTATCCCGGTCGAGGACGTCCAGCTGGACAAGTCCTTCACCGACGACCTGGACGTCGACTCGCTGTCCATGGTCGAGGTCGTCGTCGCCGCCGAAGAGCGTTTCGACGTCAAGATCCCCGACGAGGACGTCAAGAACCTCAAGACCGTCGGCGACGCTGCCGACTACATCCTGAAGAACCAGGGCTGATCCAGCCCCGGTTCGTGTGTCGCCACCCGGCGGTGGCGCCGCTGATTCACGACCCTCTACACGTGGAGAAGATTTTCCAGTGAGCCCGACCAATCGCACCGTGGTCGTCACCGGTATCGGCGCAACCACTCCGCTGGGTGGCGACACCGCATCGACCTGGGAAGGTCTGATGGCCGGCCGTTCCGGCGTGAAGCCCCTCGAGGGCGAGCGCTTCGAGGAACTGCCCGTCCGGATCGCCGCCCTCGCGGCCGTCGACCCGGGCGATGTCCTGCCCCGCCCGCTCGCCCGCAAGCTGGACCGCTCGGCGCAGTTCGCGCTGATCGCGGCTCGCGAGGCGTGGGCCGACGCGGGTTACACCGGCAAGGCCGGCGAGGACGAGAAGGTTCGTCCCGAGCGCCTCGGTTCGGTCATCGCCTCCGGCATCGGCGGCGTGATCACCCTGCTCGACCAGTACGACGTGCTGAAGGAGAAGGGCGTACGCCGCGTCTCCCCGCACACCGTTCCCATGCTCATGCCCAACGGCCCGGCGGCCAACGTCGGCCTGGAGGTCAACGCCCAGGCCGGTGTCCACACCCCGGTCTCCGCCTGCGCCTCGGGTGCCGAGGCCATCGGGTACGCCGTCGAGATGATCCGTACCGGCCGTGCCGACGTGGTCCTCGCCGGTGGCACCGAGGCGGCCATCCACCCGCTGCCGATCGCGGCGTTCGCCAACATGATGGCGATGTCCAAGAGCAACGACGAGCCCGAGAAGGCCTCGCGCCCGTACGACACGGGCCGTGACGGCTTCGTCCTCGGCGAGGGCGCGGGCGTCGTCGTCCTGGAGTCCGCGGAGCACGCCGCCGCGCGTGGCGCCAAGGTCTACTGCGAGGTCGTGGGGCAGGGTCTGTCCGCGGACTCGCACCACATCGCGCAGCCCGAGCCCACGGGCCGCGGGATCGCCACCGCGATGCAGAACCTGCTCGACGCGACGGACCTGAAGCCGGCCGAGATCGTGCACCTCAACGCGCACGCCACCTCGACGCCGCAGGGTGACATCGCCGAGATCAAGGCCCTGCGCAAGGTCCTGGGCGACGACCTCGACCACGTCGCCATCTCCGCGACCAAGTCGATGACGGGTCACCTGCTGGGTGGCGCGGGCGGCATCGAGACCGTCGCCACGGTCCTGGCGCTGCACCACCGCGTCGCTCCGCCGACCATCAACGTCGACAACCTCGACGAGGACGTGGAGGCGGACATCGTCCGCGACGAGCCGCGCAAGCTGCCGGAGGGACCGATCGCCGCGATCAACAACTCCTTCGGGTTCGGCGGCCACAACGTCGTGCTGGCGTTCCGTTCGGTCTGACGCACAGTCCGTACGCGAGAAGCCCGCCTCCCCGGTACCGGGGAGGCGGGCTTCTCGTCGTTCCGGGCCGTTCCGGCGGCCGAGGAGCGGGGGTCCGGGGGCAGTGGGCCCGGGTCACACCACCTGGTGGAGCCAGCGGACCGGCGCGCCCTCGCCCGCGTGGCGGAAGGACTCCAGCTCGTCGTCCCACGGCTTGCCGAGCAGCTTGGCGATCTCCGCCTCCAGATCCGTCTCACCGCGCACGGACCGGGCGAGCGCCGCCCGCAGCCGGTCCTCGGGGATCAGGATGTCGCCGTGCATACCGGTCACGGCGTGGAAGATGCCCAGTCCGGGGGTGGAGCTGTAGCGCTCGCCCTCGGCCGTGGACGACGGCTCGGCCGTCACCTCGAAGCGCAGCAGGTCCCAGCCCCGGAGCGCCGAGGCGAGCTCCGACGCGGTGCCGGGCCGGGCCTTCCAGGAGAATTCGGACCGCCAGGTGCCGGGGGCCGCCGGCTGTCTGATCCAGTCCAGCTGGACCCGCACACCGAGGACACCCGCCACCGCCCATTCGACATGTGGGCACAGCGCGCGCGGTGCGGAGTGAACGTACAGAACTCCACGTGTCGTCACCGGGACCTCCAGTGTGGGACGAAGTTCGCCTTGCCCAGCGGCCTCGTGCCCGTACCGCCTCTTCCCGGTCGGCTCCCGAGGTTCTCATCAGTAAACAGCATCGGGAGTGAATCTCCTGAAAAAGGACAGTATGTGACGAGATGCAACGTACCGGAGCCACCCATATGTACGCGGGTGAGCAAGGCTCCACTGGGCCGACGGGGAAAAGCTACCGTGCGCCGGGGCCGGGCGTGTGACGTACCGTCGGTCCCGGGCCCTTGATTCGCACAGCTTTCACCCGGCAGGGCGCGGAGGCCCGCCACCTGCATCGCAGGGGTTTGCCGGAGGCATGGCCAGCGGCATAACCAGGGGCTTCGACCGGAAGGGACCAGGAATGCCGGAGCATGCGTCACGCCGCCGCAGGCGCCCCGCCGTTGCCGCGCTGGCGGCGGTTTCGCTGACCGCGGGCCTCGCGCTCACGGGCTGCTCCGGCGGCTCCGGGAGCCCGGAGGGGCGCGCGTCGGACGGCGCGCGCCGGGCCTCCCCCGCACCGGCCCCGCTCTGGGACCGCACACCGGCGTCGCTCGCCGCCGTCGGGGACTCCATCACCCGCGGCTTCGACGCCTGCTCGGTGCTGGCCGACTGCCCGGAGGTGTCCTGGGCCACCGGCACGGACAGCGGGGTGCGCAGCCTCGCGCTACGGCTGCTCGGCGCGTCGAAGGCGTCCTCGCACAGCTGGAACCACGCCGTTTCCGGTGCCCGGATAGCTCAGCTTCCGGAGCAGATGGCACGGGCGGCCGAGGAGAGGCCGGACCTGGTGACCGTGATGATCGGCGCCAACGACGCGTGCCGGGACTCCGAGCGGATCATGACGCCGGTGGCCGACTTCCGGGCCTCGTTCGAGGCGTCGATGCGGCAGTTGCGCGCCACCGCGCCGAAGGCGCAGGTGTACGTGTCGAGCGTGCCCGATCTGAAGCGCCTGTGGTCGACGGGGCGCACCAACGAGCTGGGCAAGCAGATCTGGAAGCTGGGCATCTGCCGGTCGATGCTGGGCGACGCGGACAACATGGACGCGGCGGCCGTGACGCGGCGGGACACGGTGCGGAAGCGGGTGATCGCCTACAACCAGGTCCTGGAGGACGTCTGCGCGAAGGACGCACGGTGCCGCTACGACGGAGGGGCGGTCTTCGCCTACCGGTTCACCGGGAAGCAGCTCAGCCAGTGGGACTGGTTCCACCCGGGCCGCAACGGGCAGGCCCGGCTGGCAGAAATCGCTTACCGCAATGTCACGGCCGACCGGCCGCCCGCGTAGGGTCCCTGATCATGACGACGGGTACAACGGGCACGGACATACACGCGGAGGACTACTCCGCCCTCGCCGACGGCACGGCCGTACGGCGCTGGACCCTGGAGCGGGACGGCACACGGGTACGCGTGCTGACGTACGGCGGCATCGTGCAGTCGGTCGAGGTGCCCGACCGGGACGGCGTACGGGGTCCTGTGGCACTGGGACTGCCGGATGTCGCGGCGTACGAGACCTTCTCCGGGCCCTATTTCGGGGCGCTGGTCGGGCGGTACGCGAACCGGATCGCGAGCGCCCGCTTCGTGCTCGACGGCACGGCCCGTCAGGTGACGCCCAACGAGGGCCGCAACCACGTGCACGGGGGGACCCGGGGCTTCGACAAGCGGGTGTGGGAGGCACGGGAGGTCCCGCACGGCGTGTGCCTCTCCCTGGTCGCCGAGGACGGCGAGGAGGGCTTCCCGGGGCGGCTCGCGGTCTCGGTGACGTACACGCTGGACGCGGGCGGGGCGCTGCGGATCGACTACCGGGCGACGACGGACGCGCCCACGGTGGTGAACCTGACGAACCACACGTACTGGAACCTGGCCGGCGCGGACGGCGCGAGCGCGCTCGGGCACGAGCTGCGGATCGCGGCCGGGCAGATCACTCCGGTGGACGGTGACTCCCTGCCGACGGGCGAGTTCGCCGCGGTGGACGGGACCCGCTTCGACTTCCGTGAGGCGCGGGCGGTGGGCCCGGCGTACGACCACAACTACGTGCTCGACGGGGCCACGGACGACGGCGTCGCGGCCGAGCTGTACGCGGCCGGGACGGGGCGGGTGCTGACGGTCCGTACGACGGAGCCGGGCATGCAGCTGTACACCGCCGACCACTTCGACGGGAAGCCGTTCGGGCCCTGTGCGGGCATCGCGCTGGAGACCCAGCACTTCCCGGACTCGCCGAACCGGCCCGGGTTCCCGAGCACGGTGCTGCGGCCGGGCGAGGAGTTCGTGTCGACGACCGTGTACGGCTTCTCCGTGCGCTGACCGGTGTCCCGGCCCCGTGGACGGAGTGGCTGCTCCGTCCACGGGACGCCGGTTCCTACTCCTTGATCTCCACCGGGGCGGTCACCCGGATGTCCGCGACGGAACGGGCGGCCTGCACCTGGTACGTGCCGGGGACGAGCTGCCAGCCGCCGGTGGTCTCGTCCCAGATCTCGTACGCCCTGCGGTCCAGCGGGACCGTCACCTCGACCGTCTCGCCCGGCGCCGCCCCGACGCGGGCGAAGCCGGCCAGTTGGCGGGCCGCCCGGCCGGCGGTCTCCGTCTCCGGCGCCAGATAGATCTGCACGGTCTCGGCACCGGGACGCGGGCCGGTGTTGCGGAGGCGGACGGTCGCGGACTCGGCGGTGGCCTCCAGGGACTCGTACGCCCAGCTGGTGTAGCCGAGGCCGTGGCCGAAGGCGTAGGCGGGGGCTGTGCCGGCCTTCTCCCAGGCCCGGTAGCCGATGAAGACGCCCTCCTCGTAGTGGAGTTCACCGCCGGTGGGGGTGGTGCCCGCGACCGGGACGTCGGCGAGGGTGGCCGGCCAGGTGGTGGGGAGCCGGCCGCCCGGTTCCGCTCCGTCCACGCCCAGCAGGACATCGGCGAGCGCGTGCCCCGCCTCCTGGCCCGGGAACCAGCTCAGCAGCACGGCGGCGACCTCGTCCCGCCACGGAAGCTCCACCGGTGAACCGGAGTTGACGACCACCACGGTCCTCGGGTTGGCGGCGGCGACCGCCCTCACCAGCTCGTCCTGGTGGCCGGGGAGCGCCAGGTCCGTACGGTCGAAGCCCTCGGACTCGACGTGTTCGGTGGTGCCCACGACCACGACGGCGGTGTCGGCGGCGCGGGCCGCCTCGACGGCTTCGGCGATCAGTTCGGCGGGGTCGCGGCGCGGGCCGAGGTGGACGAGGGAGAACGAGACGCCGGGGATCGGCGAGTCGGCGGCGAGGGTGTCGGGCACCTGGCGGAGGGAGACCTCGACCGGGACCCCCTCGGTGAGGGTGATCCGGGCGCGGTCCACGGGGTTGCCGAAGAACGCCTCGCCGGGGTCGGTGGAGCCGGTGACCCGGTGCACCCCGTCGTACAGGGTCTCGCCCGCGACCTTCAGGGTGAGGGCGCCGGTGCCGCGGGTGCCGAAGACGTGCTCGCCGGTCTCGCGCGGGACGAAGGTGCCGGTCACCTCGACGCTGTGGAGCGCGTCGAGGATGACGCCCTCCGGGACGTCGGTGCCGACCCACTGGACGGCGCCGTTGTGCAGCGGGGCCGTGCCGAGGACGGCCCCGGACCGGTCGTAGCAGACGGCTTTCAGCTCGAAGCCCTGCTCGGCGGCGGCGAGTTCGTCGTTCGGGTCGGCGCCGAGGCGGTAGTCGACCACGCCGTCCGGGAGTGCGGCGGTGAGGCCCGCCAGCGGGGAGACGATGTGGTCGGGGAAGACCTGGGCCGATCCGCCGCCGAGGACCCGGGCGTCGCGGGCGAGGGCGCCGATGAGCGCGACCTTGCGGACGGCCCCGGGGCGGATGGGGAGCGCGGCGCCCTCGTTGCGTACGAGGACGAAGGAACGGCGGGCGATCTCGCGGGCCAGCGCCTCGCCGTCGATGCCGGTCGGCGCACCGGCCGGGTCGACGGCGGGCGGGGCGCCGTCGAGGATGCCGACGCGGGCTGCGAGGAGCAGGACGTTGCGTACGGCTCCGTCGACGACGGCCTCGTCGACCCGGCCGGCCCGGACGGCGGCGGCGAGTGCCTCGCCGTACACCGTCCTGGGTCCCGGCATGGCGACGTCGAGGCCGCCGGTGACGGCGCCGACGGTGGAGCGGGCGGCCAGCCAGTCGGAGACGATGAAGCCGTCGAAGCCCCACTCGCCGCGCAGCACCGCGTTCTGGAGGTAGTGGTGTTCGGTCATGGTGGAGCCGTTGACCTGGTTGTAGGCGGCCATGATGCCCCAGGGGTGGGCGTTCTTGACGATCCGCTCGAACGGTGCGAGGTAGAGCTCGCGCAGGGGGCGCGGGGCGACGATGTTGTCGACGGTGAAGCGGTCCGTCTCGGCGTCGTTGGCCACGAAGTGCTTGACGGTGGTGCCGACTCCGCCGTCCTGCACGCCGAGCACGTAGCCGGTGCCGATCTCGCCCGTGAGGTACGGGTCCTCGCTGTACGCCTCGAAGTGGCGGCCGCCGAGCGGGGAGCGGTGCAGGTTGACGGTGGGTGCCAGGAGGACGTGGACGCCCTTGCGGCGGGCCTCCTGGGCGAGCAGCCGGCCGGCCCGGCGGGCGAGGGCGGGGTCCCAGGTCGCGGCGAGGGCGGTGGGCGAGGGCAGGGCGACGGAGGGGTCGTCGGCGGTCCAGCGGACCCCGCGGACGCCGATCGGACCGTCGGACATGACGAGCGACCGGAGTCCGATCGCGGGCAGCGCGGGCAGCGACCACATGTCCTGGCCGGCCAGGAGCCGTGCCTTGTCGTCGAGGCCGAGTACGGCGAGCGCCGCTTCCACCGCGGCCCTGCGGACCGCCTCGGGCGTGCTGGATGTGGACGCGTCTGCCACGGCCGTACCTCCTCGTCGAGTTACTGCGAAGGTCTCCATAGTGACGTCGATCCGAGTAGACCGGTAGTTTTAGTTATCATTTCGTTATCTGATGGGTCGGCACACCCTCCGGATGCCGTACGGTCCTGCTGACAGGGGCCGATGCGCACGGAAGGGGCCGGCGATGCCACGGGCCAGGAGCGAGGAGCGGCGGGCGGACATCCTCCGCGCCACCCTCGAAGTCATCGCCGAGCGCGGCTACCGCGGGGCCACGCTGAGCGCGGTGGCCGAGCGGGTGGGCCTCAGCCAGCAGGGACTCCTGCACTACTACCCCACGAAGGAGGCCCTGCTCGTCGCCGTCCTGGAGGACCGCGACCGGTGGGACACCGGCGGCGGAGGCAGCCGGGGCGACGGCCCGTGGCCGCTCGAACTGCTGGGCTCGCTCGTGGAGTACAACGCGATGCGCCCCGACATCGTCCGGACCTTCTCGGCACTGCTCGGCGAGAGCGTGGCGGAGGAACACCCGGCGCGGGACTTCTTCACCCGGCGCTACACACAGGTCCGCACGAGCATGGCGGCGTCGCTCCGCGCGGAGCACGGCGAGGAGTTGTCGGGCGGGCTGACCCCGGAGCGCGCCGCGACGCTGCTCGTGGCGGTGATGGACGGCCTGCAGTACCAGTGGCTGCTGGACCCGGACGCGGTGGACATGCCCGAGGCGTTCCAGGACTTCCTGCGCCTGCTCCGGGCCCGGCAGGACCGGGACGACAGACCCTAGCCGCGGGTCAGCGGGCCACGCCCAGGGTGACCCCGAGGCCCACGAGCACGGAGCCGATGGTCCGGTTGAGGACCTTCTGCCAGCGGAGCATCGCGGTGCGCAGCTGCGAGTGGGAGAAGAAGAGCGCCACCAGGCCGAACCAGCCGAAGTGCGCCACGGACATGAACAGTCCGTAGCCCGCCTGCTGCCAGACGGCCGTCTCCGGGCCGACGACCTGGGTGAACGTCGACACGACGAAGAGCGTCGTCTTGGGGTTCAGCGCGTTGGTGAGGAAGCCGGTACGCAGCGCGCCGAACGGGCTCAGCTCGGGCTTGGACGCCAGGTCGACGGAGAGATCGTTGCGGGCGAAGAACGTCCGCACCCCGATGTAGACGAGATAGGCCGCACCGGCCAGCTTGATCGCCGTGAACAGCGCGGTCGAGGACGCGATCAGCAGCCCGACGCCGAGCATGGTGTAGGTGACGTGCACGAGGACGCCCGCCGCGACTCCGGTGGCGGCCAGGAGGCCGGTCGTGCGGCCGTACAGATAGCTGTTGCGCACGACCATCGCGAAGTCGGCGCCGGGACTGATCACGGCGAGGACGGTGATGACGGCGACGGCGAATATCTCGGTCATGGGAGCGACCCTCTCTCAGCCCTTGTCGAGGCTGTGCGTGGACGGTGCGGGGTTCACGTCGTCGCGCCCGGGAACGCCGACCAGGTCGCGGACCAGCAGCGTGGCTCCGGCGACGGCGCCCGGCATCAGGAAGACCGCGACGAACGGGACGAGGAAGGAGAGCGTGAGCGGGACGCCGAAGCCGAGGACCAGCAGGCGCCGGCCGCGCAGCAGGGCGAGGCGGTCGGCCAGGACCATGCCCCGGCGCTGGAGCGCGACCGAGGTCAGCTCCTGGGCGAGGAAGTACCCGGAGACGCAGAAGCCGATCGCGGGGATCACGGTCTGTCCGAGGACGGGGATGAAACCGAGGGCGAAGAGCACCACCCCGTACAGCGCGACGCGCAGCAGGATACGGAGGGAGTCGCGGGCGGAGATCCACAGTTCGCGCCAGAGCGGCAGCCCGGACTCGGGGACCTCGCCGCCCTCACTGCGGTCGACCTCCTCGGAGAGCGACTCGTAGAAGGGCTGGCCGACAAGGAGCGTCACGGCGGTGAAGGTGATCACGGCGAGGAACAGGCCGAAGACGAAGACCAGCACGACCAGGGTGTTGCGCAGCAGGCCCAGCCAGGGCGAGGACCAGTCGTCGGCGAACGGGGTCGCCCAGCCCACGAAGTCGTCGGCCCCGTAACCGAGTCCGATCAGCGCGCCGGCGTACACGACGAGGGTGATCAGTCCGGGCAGCAGACCGAATCCGAACCACCGGCCGTGCCGGGTCACCCAGCGCTGACCCTTCATCAGATAACCGAAGCCCACCCCGAGATCACTCATGCGGGTCAGCGTACTTGTGCGAACCATTGACACCTCCCCTGGCCCACATTACGGTCACGCCAGCATTTCGAACGAGTGACGAAATATCGAACAACCGAGAGGCGTCTTCCGTGCGCATCACCGGAATCAGTACCCATGTCGTCGGCACGCCCTGGCGCAACCTCACCTATGTGCAGGTTCATACCGACGAGGGCCTCACCGGCGTCGGAGAGACCCGGATGCTCGGACGCACGGACGCGCTCGTCGGCTATCTGCACGAGGCGGCGGCGAACCACGTGACCGGGTCCGATCCGTTCGCGGTGGAGGATCTCGTACGCCGCATGAAGTACGGCGACTACGGGCGGGCCGGGGAGATCGTGATGTCCGGCATCGCGGTCGTCGAGATGGCGTGCTGGGACATCAAGGGCAAGGCGCTGGGTGTCCCGGTCTGGCAGCTGCTCGGCGGGAAGGTCACCGACCGCGTCAAGGCGTACGCGAACGGCTGGTACACCACCGAGCGCACCCCGGAGGCGTACCACAAGGCCGCCCGGGCGGTCGTGGAGCGCGGTTACCGGGCCCTGAAGATCGACCCGTTCGGCACCGGCCACTTCGAGCTGGGGCAGGAGGAGACCCGGTACGCGGTCTCCCTCATCGAGGCCGTGCGGGACGCCATCGGCCCCGACACCGAGCTGATGCTGGAGATGCACGGCCGCTTCAGCCCCTCGACGGCGGTGCGGATCGCCCACGAGATGGCGCCGTTCCGGCCCGCGTGGCTGGAGGAGCCGGTGCCGCCGGAGAACCTCAAGGCGCTGAGCAAGGTCGCCGAGAAGGTCGACCTGCCGATCGCGACCGGTGAACGCATCCACGACCGGATCGAGTTCCGCGAGCTCTTCGAGTCGCAGGCCGCCGACATCATCCAGCCGGACGTCGGCCACATCGGCGGCATCCTGGAGGCCCGGAAGCTCGCCGCGACCGCCGAGACCCACTACACGCTCGTCGCCCCGCACAACGTGGGCGGCTCCGTACTGACCGCCGCCAGCCTCCAGCTGGCCGGCTGCACACCCAACTTCAAGATCCTCGAACACTTCAACGACTTCGCGGACGCCGACATCAAGAAGGTCGTGAAGGGCGCGCCGCAGGTCGACCCCGCCACCGGCTGCTTCGAGCTGTCGCACGCCCCCGGGCTCGGCGTGGAGCTCGACGTGGACGCCGCGGCCGAATTCCCGCAGCAGCAGGCCCGGTTCGACCTGTGGGCGGACGGCTGGGAGAAGAGGCAGCCCAAGTGAGCCCGCTGTCACGGTCGTTGACCGTCGAGCGGCCGGGACTGCACCGCCTCACGGAAGGCCCCCTTCCCGAGCCGGGGCCCGGCGAGGTCAGGGTGCGGGTCGCCGCCGCCGGGATCTGCATGAGCGACCGCGAGGTCTACGACGGCCACCGCGACGCCGCCTATGTCCGCTATCCGGTGGTACCCGGCCACGAGTGGTCCGGGACCGTCGACGCGGTGGGTCCGGGCGTCGATCCCGCACTGACCGGCCGGCGGACGGTAGCGGAGGGCTTCCGGGCCTGCGGGCGGTGCGAGCGGTGCCGCTGCGGTGAGACCTCGCTGTGCACGGCCGGGTACGACGAGACCGGGTTCACCCGGCCAGGCGCCTTCGCCGACCACGTGGTGGTCCCGGCCCGGCTGCTGCATCCGCTGGCCGACGACGCGGACCTGCGGGCCGCCGCCCTGCTGGAGCCGGCCGCGGTGGTCGCCGCGGCGGTGCGAGCCGGGGCACCCGAACCGGGTGAGCGGATCGCGGTGGTGGGCGCCGGGACGCTGGGACTGCTCGCCGTGCAGCTGCTGGCCGCCGTGTCGCCGGGGGAACTGACCGTGATCGACCCGCGGGAGGAACGGGCTGCGCTGGCCCGGGACTTCGGGGCGAGCGACATCCGCACCCCGAAGGAGTCCGAGGAGCTGCGGGGCCGCTACGACCTGGTCGTGGAGACCGCCGGAGCGGCGACCACCGCCGCCGACGCGTGCCTGCTGGCGCGGCGCGGCGGGCGCGTGGTGCTCACGGGCATGTTCACTCCCGGGGCCGTCGGGATCGACCCCGTACATCTGTCGCTGAGCCAGCTCACCGTGCGCAGCGTGTTCGGAGCGCCGTCGGCGGCCTGGTCGTACGCGGTACGGGCGTTCACCGCCGGGATCCTCGATCCGGCGCCGCTGATCACCCACGAGTTCCCGCTGGAGCGTTTCGCGGAGGCCGTGGCCCTCGTCGGGGCCGGGGGTCCGGAGACCGGGAAGGTGCTGCTGCGCCCGTGACGGCTCCGCCCCGGTCGTACGGCGGGGCGAAACGCCCGGTCACCCCGTACCGGCGCACACCCAGCGATTCGAACCTTGTCCGAAATACCGAACATGAAGGACCAGTCGTGAACGACGCCCTCGCTGCCCCCTCCGGCCCCCGCCGCCCCGGCGGAGCCGCGCTCACCGCGCTCGGCCTCGGCGCCGCGGCCCTCTCCCCCGCCGACGCCTCGCCCCACGCCTTCCCGGACGGGGGCACCTGGCGCACCGAGATCCCGTCCGTGGAGGGTCCGGAGGCGCTCTCCGTCGTCCTGAAGGAGTCCGCCGAGCTCGGCCTCCCCGTCCACCGGGTCAGTCAGGGCAGCGGCGTCTGGATGCTCACCGATGCCGAGATCACCGAGATGGTGGCGGGCTGCGCCGAACGCGACATCGAGCTGTGCCTGTTCACCGGGCCGCGCGGCACCTGGGACACCGGCGCGTCCACGCGCACGGACTCCGGCGGCGCGGGGCTGCGGGCCCGGGGCCACGACGCGCTGGCCGGTTGCGTCGAAGACGCCGTGCGCGCGACCGAACTGGGCGTGAAGTGCCTGCTCGTCGCCGACGAAGGGGTCCTGTGGACCCTGCACCGGATGCGCGGCCAGGGGCTGCTGCCCGCCGACACCACGCTCAAGGTGTCGGCGCTCATCGGCTCGGTGAACCCGGCCGCCGTACAGGTGCAGGAGCGGCTCGGCGCCGACTCGGTCAACGTCCCCTCCGACCTGACGCTCGCCCACTTCACCGAGATCCGGCGGGTCAGCCGCGTACCCCTGGACCTCTACGTGGAGGCGCCCGACGACCTCGGCGGATACGTCCGGATGTACGAGGCGGCCGAGCTGATCCGGCGCGGCTCCCCGCTCTACCTGAAGTTCGGGCTCAGCAGGACGCCCGGCATCTACCCCTACGGCCGGCAGCTGCGCGAACTCGCGCTCGCCACCGCGCGGGAACGGGTCCGCCGCGGGCGGCTCGTACTCGACCTGCTCGCCCGGCACGGCGCCGACGGCGGCATGTCGCCGCTCGGCTCGCGGCTGCCGGGAGAGCTGCACCGATTCCCGAACAGCTGACATCCGTCCGGAACCACAGAGAGGAGCTGATCACTATGCGCATACGCGGAGCCGCCGTGGCCGCAACCGCCGTCACCCTGGGGCTCGTTCTGACCGCCTGCGGCCAGGAGGCCAGAGGCGGAAGTCGCTACCGGGCCGACGACGGCAAGGGCGGCACCATCGGCCTTGCCATGCCCACCAAGTCGTCGGAACGCTGGATAGCCGACGGCGAGAACATGGCCGCGCAGTTCAAGAAAGCCGGCTACACGACCGACCTCCAGTACGGCGACGACAAGGTGGAGAACCAGGTCGCCCAGCTGGAGAACATGATCACCAAGGGGCACCGGCTGCTCGTCGTCGGCGCGATCGACGGCTCCGCGCTCTCCGACGTCCTCCAGAAGGCGCACGACGCGGGGATCCCCGTGATCTCCTACGACCGCCTCATCACGGGCACGAAGTACGTCGACTACTACGCCTCCTTCGACAACGAGAAGGTCGGCGAGCTCCAGGGCCAGTACATCCTGGACCAACTGGAGCTCGACGAACCGGAGAAGGGCGCCGGCGAGACGTACAACATCGAGCTGTTCGCCGGGTCGCCCGACGACAACAACACCAAGTACTTCTGGAACGGCGCCATGAAGGTGCTCACGCCGTACCTGAAGTCCGGGCAGCTCGTGGTCCGCAGCAAGCAGACGCGGATGAACCAGGCCACCACCCTGCGCTGGGACGGCGGCACCGCGCAGAAGCGGATGGACGACCTGATCAGCAGGAGCTACGGCACCGAGAAGGTCGACGCGGTCCTCTCCCCGTACGACGGCATCTCGATCGGCATCATCTCGGCCCTGAAGAGCGCCGGTTACGGCGGCAAGGACCTGCCGGTCGTCACCGGGCAGGACGCCGAGCTGGCCTCCATCAAGTCGATCATCGCGGGCGAGCAGACGCAGACCGTCTTCAAGGACACCCGCAAGCTCGCCAAGCAGGCCGTCCAGATGGGCGACGCGGTCCTCACCGGCAAGAAGCCCGAGGTCAACAACGTGACCGACTACAACAACGGCGTGAAGACCGTGCCGTCCTTCCTGCTGAAGCCCGTCTCCATCGACGCGACGAACACCCAGCTCCTCATCGACGAGGGGTACTTCACCAAGGGCCAGCTCAAGTGACCCGCCCGGCACTGGAGATGCGCTCC
This sequence comes from Streptomyces sp. NBC_00234, assembly GCF_036195325.1. NCBI lineage: Bacteria > Bacillati > Actinomycetota > Actinomycetes > Kitasatosporales > Streptomycetaceae > Streptomyces > Streptomyces sp. NBC_00234. The sequence continues at coordinate 2,556,859 of NZ_CP108101.1, forward strand.
ATCACCAAGACCTTCCCCGGGGTCACCGCGCTCTCCGAAGTGAGCCTGACCGTCGGCGCCGGGGAGATCCACGCGATCTGCGGCGAGAACGGCGCGGGCAAGTCCACCCTGATGAAGGTCCTCAGCGGGGTTCATCCGCACGGGAGTTACGAGGGCGAGATCCGCTTCGAGGGCGAACCCGTCGCGTTCAGGGACATCCGGGCCAGTGAGCGGCACGGCATCGTGATCATCCACCAGGAGCTGGCGCTCATCCCCCATCTGTCGATCGCCGAAAACATCTTCCTCGGCAACGAACTGCGGAGCAGACGGGGCTTCATCGACTGGAACGGCACCCTGCGCGAAGCCTCGCGGCTGCTCGCCCGGGTCGGGCTCGCGGAGAAGCCGCAGACCCCGATCTCGGACATCGGTGTCGGCAAGCAGCAGCTGGTGGAGATCGCCAAGGCCCTGTCGAAGAAGGTGAAGCTGCTCATCCTGGACGAGCCGACCGCCGCGCTCAACGACGAGGACAGCGCGAAACTCCTCGGCCTCATCCGGGAACTGCGCGAGCAGGGCATCGCGAGCATCATCATCTCCCACAAGCTGGGCGAGATCCGCGAGATCGCCGACTCGGTGACGATCCTCCGCGACGGGCGGACCATCGAGACGATGACGGTGCGGGAGAGCCCGGAAGCGGAGCCCGAGCTGTCGGAGGACCGCATCATCCGCGGCATGGTCGGCCGCGACCTCGACCACCGCTTCCCCGAGCGGACGCGGTACGAGGGCGAGCACGGTACGGCGCTGAAGGTGAGCGGCTGGACGGTCCGGCATCCCGTCGACCACCAGCGCAAGGTCGTCGACGACGTCTCGCTGACCGTGCGCCGGGGCGAGATCGTCGGGATCGCGGGCCTGATGGGCGCGGGACGCACCGAGCTGGCCATGTCGGTGTTCGGGCGCTCGTACGGGAGTTACGTCGCCGGGGACGTGGAGGTGAACGGCACGGCGGTCCGCACGAGGACCGTTCCGGAGGCGGTCGCGGCGGGTATCGCGTACGTCACCGAGGACCGCAAGACGTACGGCCTGAACCTCATCGACACCATCAACCGCAACGTCTCGCTGGCCTCACTGCCCGGCATGGCGAAGCGCGGCATCGTCGACGAGCACCAGGAGCGCCTGGTCTCCGAGCGCTATCGCGCCTCGATGAACATCAAGGCGCCCACGGTCTTCGAGCAGGTGGGCCGGCTCTCCGGCGGCAACCAGCAGAAGGTCGTGCTGAGCAAGTGGATCCATGCCGACCCCGAGGTGCTGATCCTCGACGAGCCCACCCGGGGCATCGACGTCGGGGCGAAGTCCGAGATCTACGGCGTCATCGACCAGCTCGCCGCCGCCGGCAAGGCAGTGCTCTTCATCTCCTCGGAGCTGCCCGAACTCCTCGGCATGTGCGACCGGATCTACACGATGGCCGAAGGCCGGCTGACCGGTGAGGTCAACCGGGCCGATGCCACCCAGGAAGCCCTGATGCGCCGGATGACGCGCCAGACGTCAGAGAACAGAAGCTGAGGCCGCCATGACGACCACGACCACACCACCCAAGGACGTCACCTCGCCGTCCGAGACACCGCCCGCCCTGCACGTGCTCGCGCAGAGCGTGCGGACGAACATGCGCCAGTACGGCATGCTCATCGCGCTCGTCTTCATCGTCGTGCTGTTCCAGATCTGGACCGACGGCACGCTGCTGCTGCCGAACAACGTCTCCAACCTGATCCAGCAGAACGGCTACATCCTCATCCTGGCCATCGGCATGATGATCGTGATCATCGCCGGCCACATCGATCTGTCCGTCGGCTCCCTGGTGGCCTTCGTCGGCGCCATGTCGGCGGTGATGATGGTCGAGCACGACATGCCATGGGTGCTCGCACTCGTGCTCTGTCTGCTGATAGGCGCGGTCGCCGGGGCCTGGCAGGGCTACTTCATCGCGTATCTGGGCATCCCGTCGTTCATCGTGACGCTGGCCGGGATGCTGCTCTTCCGGGGCCTGACGCAGATCGTGCTCGGGGGCCAGTCGCTGTCGCCGTTCCCGGAGGGCTTCCAGAAGATCGCCAAGGGCTTCATCCCGGAGATGGGCCCGTACACGCAGTACCACAACCCGACCCTCCTCATCGGTCTGGCCACCGTCGTCTTCCTGCTCGTTCGCGAGGGGCGGGACCGCAAGCGCCAGCTGGCGTACGAGCTGGACGTGCTGCCGACGGGACTGTGGGTGCTGAAGTGCGTGGCGATGACCGCCGCGGTCATCGCCTTCACCCTGACGCTCGCGAGCTTCCACGGGGTGCCGGTGGTCATGCTGATCATGTGCGCGCTGCTGCTCGGACTCGGTTACGTCATGCGCAACGCGGTCGTCGGGCGCCATGTGTACGCGCTCGGGGGCAACAAGGCCGCGGCGATGCTCTCCGGTGTCCGGGACAAGAAGGTCACCTTCCTCGTCTTCGTCAACATGGGCGTCCTCGCGGCGCTCGCCGGCTGCGTCTACGCGGCCCGGCTGAACGCGGGCACCCCGCAGGCGGGGCTCAACTTCGAACTGGAGGCGATCGCGGCGGCGTTCATCGGCGGCGCCTCGATGAGCGGCGGCGTGGGCACGGTGATGGGAGCCGTGATCGGCGGCCTGGTCCTCGGTGTCCTCAACAACGGGATGTCCCTGGTCGGCATCGGCACGGACTACCAGCAGGTCATCAAGGGGCTCGTCCTGCTCGCCGCGGTCGGCTTCGACGTCTGGAACAAGCGCAAGGTCGGCGCGTAGGGTCCTTCGTTCGGATCGAGCCGACGTACGCCGAAGGGCCGGACGTACGCCGAAGGGCCGCACCCCGGAACGGGATGCGGCCCTTCGTGTGCCGTACGGATCAGGCAGCCGACAGCTCGACCTTGATGTTGCCGCGGGTCGCGCTGGAGTACGGGCAGACCTGGTGGGCCTTCTCGATCAGCGACTGGGCCGTGGCCCTGTCGACGTTCGGGATGGAGGCGGTGATCGCGACCTCCAGGCCGAAGCCGCCGGCCTCGGTCTTGCCGATGCCGACCGAAGCGGTCACGGTCGACCCGGAGATGTCGGCCTTCTCCTGCCGGGCGACCACACCGAGGGCGCCCTGGAAGCAGGCGCTGTAGCCGGCCGCGAAGAGCTGCTCCGGGTTGGTGCCCGCTCCGCTGCCGCCCATCGCCTTCGGCGGGTTGACGACGACGTCGAGGTTGCCGTCGTCGGTGGAGACACGGCCGTCGCGGCCGTTCTCCGCCGTGGCGACCGCGGTGTAGGCGACGTCTATCTGCTGAATGGTCATGCCGAGGATTCCTCCTGCTGATGCGCCGCGACTCGCGCCCACGATCGCGACGGCCTGCCGGAGAGCCTAACGGGTGACCGGATCCGGCCGGGGGCCGGTCAGACCAGCGAGACGATCATCTTGCCGGTGTTCTCGCCGCGCATCAGGCCGAGGAACGCTTCGAAGCCGTTCTCGATGCCCTCGACGGCCGTCTCCTGGTACTTCAGCTCGCCGGAGGCCAGCCAGCCGGCGACATCCTGCACGAACTGCGGCTGGAGCGCGGCGTGGTCGCCCACGAGCATGCCCTGAAGACGCAGCCGCTTGCCGATGACCAGCGCGAGGTTGCGCGGGGCGGGGGTCGGCTCGGTCGCGTTGTACTGGGCGATCATTCCGCAGATGGTGGCGCGGCCGTGCACGTTGAACGAGGAGAGCGCCGCCTCCAGGTGCTCGCCGCCGACGTTGTCGAAGTAGACGTCGATCCCGTCCGGGGCGGCCTCGCGCAGCTGCTGGGCGACGGGGCCGTTCTTGTAGTTGAAGGCGGCGTCGAAGCCGAACTCCTCGACGAGGAGCTTGACCTTCTCGTCGGAGCCCGCCGAGCCGATGACCCGTGCGGCACCCTTGATCTTCGCCAGCTGGCCGACCTGGCTGCCGACGGCACCGGCCGCGCCGGAGACGAAGACGGTGTCGCCCTCCTTGAAGGAGGCGACCTCGAACAGACCGGCGTAGGCGGTGAGTCCGGTCATGCCGAGCACACCGAGGTAGGCGGAGAGCGGGGCCAGGGAGGCGTCGACCTTCACGGCGTGCTTGGCCGGGACGTCGGCGTACTCCCGCCAGCCGAGGCCGTGCAGGACGTGGTCGCCGACGGCGAAGCCCTCGGCGTTCGAGGCGACGACCTCGCCGACCGCGCCGCCCTCCATGGGGTGGTCGAGCTTGAAGGGCGGGGTGTACGACTTCACATCATTCATCCGGCCGCGCATGTAGGGATCGACCGAGAAGTGCAGGTTGCGGACGAGGACGCGGCCCTCGGCCGGGGCGGTGACGGGGGCCTCACGCAGCGCGAAGTCCGCGGCCTCGGGCCAGCCGTTCGGACGGCGAACGAGGTGCCACTCACGGCTGGAGGTGGGGAGAGCTGCAGACATGGGCTCGGGTTCTCCTAGATGCCTTCCGGGGGAAGCAGAAAATGCTTCATGATGTGAAACAACCATGCTCCTGAATATTTCACCTTGTCAAGCAAGTGAGTATCCTGTGTGTCATGGCCACCCCGCGTACAGACCCCGTGACCCTCGAAGTGGTCGAGCTGATCGGCACCGTAGTGGCGCGCTACCACGAGGAGTACGACCGGGCAGCCGCCGCGCACTCACTGACCGGCGCGCAGGCCCGGGTGCTCGGGCTGCTCTCCCTGGAGCCGATGCCCATGCGGAAGGTCGCCCGGAAACTGCGGTGCGAGCCGTCGAACATCACCGGCATCGTGGACCGGCTGGAGGCCCGCGGCCTCGTGGAACGGCGGCCCGACCCGGCCGACCGGCGCGTGAAGCTCGCCGCCCCCACCGAGAAGGGCATCGGCACCGCGCGTCAGCTGCGCGAGGCCCTCGGCTTCGCCCGTGAGCCGCTCGCCGAGCTGTCGGAGGGCGAGCGGACGGTGCTGCGGGACCTGCTGCGCCGCATGGTGGGCACCGAGATCGACTGAGCCGGGGTCCGCTACGACAGGCCCTGGGGCTTGCCGTAGCGGGTGCGGCAGCCCGTCACGTGCACCACCACAGGAACCAGTCGCACGTCTCGGTCGGCTCCGGGGTGGGGGCCGGAGGCGGTGGCGGTGCGGGCCGGGTCGTTTCACCGGCCGGGCCGGACGGGTCGGCCGAGCCGCCGGAGTCGTCCGGGACGGGCGGCACGCTCGCCGAGGCGGACCCGGAGGGCGAGGAAGTGGCCGCCGGGGAGGCGGAGCCGGAGGGCTCGGCGGTGGGCGCCGCGGCCGATGCCTTCGCGGTGCCGGACGCCTCGCCGGATCCCGCGGTGCGGCCGGAGGCCGTGGGACGTGCGGTGGGGCTGTCCACCGGTCCGGGGCCGTCGGGCGCGTCGCTCGCCGGCCGTTCCGGCAGGGGCTCCGCGGTCGTGACGGACTCGCTCACGTACTCGGCGGCGCCGCTGTCGCCCTCCGGTGCGGTGGCCAGCCGGGTCACGCCGAGCGCGCCGACCGCGAGCACGACCCCCAGCGCCGCGAACAGCGCCTTACGGCCCCGTCGCCGGTGACCTCGCCGGCCCCGCCCCTGACGCTCGCCCGCACCGTGTCCGGCCCTCCGGCCGCGTGCGGGCTCGGCGGCACGCCGACGGCGCCCTCCGGCCACGGGGGGCTCGCGGGTGTCGCCCGGCGGTTCCGGTTCGTAGCCGGAGGGTGCGGGCACGGCATAGGGGCCGAGCGCCTCGGCGGGGGTTCCGCAACCGGCGCAGGCCAGGGCGCCGTTGAGGTGTCGTCGGCACGGTCGGCAGTAATCCATGGCGCCCGCAGAGTAGACGTGCGCGGATCGACGGAGGAAGGCGCTCAGGTGAGGATCGTGTGTGGAAGCACGCCTTCCGCGGCGTGGGAGTCCGATCTGTGTGACAGCGCTCCGATAAGCGCCACACACGGGAGGATGGGCGACATGACCGCTCCCGCCCCGTTCGGGCCGTTCGAATTCCAGCTCGTCCTGCTGCGCCGGATGGCCGACCACCAGCCGGAGCTCGTCGAGGACGCGCGCCGGGAGCTGAGCGCTTCGCTCGCCGACATGCGGGAGGCCAACCGGCGCTGGCAGGCCATGACGCGGGCACCGCGGGGGCGCGGGGCGCTGCGCCGCTACCGCTCCGTGCTCGGGGAGCCCGAGCTGTCCGTACGCCGCACCGTCGGTGATCTGGAGTGCGACGCGCTGTTCTGGCCGGTGCCGCTCTGGCCCGGCCTGCGGTTCGAGGTGATGGCCGCGCCGGGCGGAGCCGTATGGAACGAGTGGCTGGTCCGCGCGCCGGGGACGGCCGGCCCCGAGCTGCGTACCGCCGGGGATCTGCTCCCCTGGTCGTGCACCGTGGACGAGGTGGCCAGGGCCTTCGCACCGGCCAGGCCGATGGAGGGCAGCGCGCCGACCCGGTGGGCGCTGGCCTTCACCGACCCAGGCAGCGGACGACCGTACGTCGCGGAGTTCACCTGGGGTCTGTTCCAGCGGCTGCTGCCCGGCTGACCTGGCGATCCGTCAGCTCCATACCCCCCTACGGCTCATCCCAGCGCGCGCTGCGCCGCCCCGAGGGCAACGATGCAAGGAGAACCGGCTGCCGCCGGTACCCCGTCCCAGCGTTCTCGGGAGAACCTGCCGTGACCGTCAGTCTTGAGCAGTTGCGCCGTTGCCACATCGCCGTCGATCTCGGGGCCGCGAGGACCCGTGTGTACGTCAAGGGGCTGGGGCTCGTCGTCGACGAGCCGAGTGTCGCCGCCGTGAACACCCGTACCGGTTCGCTCATCGCCGTCGGCGCGCTCGCCGAACAGATGACCGGCCGGACGCCCGCCTACATCCGGGTGGCCCGCCCGGTCTCCGGTGGAACCGTCGTCGACATCGAGATGGCCCAGCGCATGCTGCGTCATCTGCTCGGCGAGAAGCTCCGCCGCCAGCTGCGCCGCAAGCCCCGGCTGCGGGCCGCCGCCTGCACCCCGCACGACAGTGATCCGCTCGCCCAGCGCGCCGCCGTCGAGACCCTGGTCGGGCTCGGTGCCCGGCGGGTCGAACTCGTCGACACCCTGATCGCGGCGGCCGTCGGCTGCGGACTCCCCGTGGAGCAGCCGACCGCCACCATGATCATGGTGTGCGGGGCGGCCACCACCCAGATCGCGGTGCTCTCGCTCGGGTCGATCGTGACCGCCGTACGGATTCCGGTCGGCGGCAACGCCATCGACCACGCGATCATCCAGCACCTGCGCCAGCAGCACGAGCTGATGCTCCCGAGCCAGTCCGTGCGCCCCCTGCAACTGGCGCTCAGCGGCAACGGGCTGACGCTCACGGGCCCCGCGCTGACCGAGATCCACGGCCGCGACGTGGCCACCGGTCTGGCCCGCTCGGTGCAGGTCGACACCGCCGCCGTACGGCAGGCCATCCACACCCCTCTCACGGCGGTGCTGGACGGGCTCGGCAAGGTCCTGCGCGACTGCCCGCCCGATCTGGTGGCCGACCTCGCGGACCGCGGCATCATGATGGTCGGCGGCAGCGCGCTGCTGCCCGGCCTCGACCAGATGCTGCGCGACGCGACGGGCATGCCCGTGCACATCGCCGAACGGCCCGACGTATGCTCCGTGCTCGGTCTCGGCGCCATGCTGGACGGCAAGATCCAGCCGATGGTCCTCGACCCGCTCGCCGGCTGACCGCCGGCGTCGCCGGAGGGCGAGCCGCATGCCCCGGGAATGCACAGCACAGGACACGGAGCTGGTCACGAAGCGGAACTCCGGGCAGGACGAGGACGCGGGTGCCGGTGTGCGGCGCGCCGCGGCGCCCCGGCTGCCCGAGCTGCTGGAGGCGGTGCTCAGCGTCGGCTCCGATCTCGACCAGCGCGCCACGCTCCAGCAGATCGTGGACACCGCCACCGCGCTGACCGGCGCGCGCTACGGGGCGCTCGGCGTCCTGGACCCGGTGCGCGACCGCATCACCGAGCTGTACACGGCCGGCCTCACCGAAGCGGAACGGCTGCGCATCGGCCGGCTCCCGCACGGTCACAACGGCGTCATCGGGCTGCTCGTCGACGACCCGCAGCCGCTGCGCTGCGAGGACCTGAGCACCGATCCGCGCGCCTTCGGCGTCCCGCCGGGCCATCCTCCGATGCACTCCTTCCTCGGGGTCCCGATCCGGGTGGACACCGAGGTGTTCGGCAATCTCTATCTGGCGGACAAGCGCTCCGGCGGCTTCGACGCCACGGACACGGGACTGCTGAGGGTCCTCGCCGCCCAGGCGGGCATCGCGCTCGGCAACGCCCGGCTGTACGAGACGGCCCGCCAGCGGGAGCGCTGGATCGCGGGGGCCGCCGCCGTCACCACGGCGCTGCTGACCCGCGCCGACGCCACGGACGCCCTGACGACCGTCGCCGAGCAGGCCAGGGTGCTGGCCGGGGCATCGGCCGGGGTGATCCTCCAGCCGACGCCGGAGGGCGGGATGGAGATCGTCACGGCCTCCACCCCCGGGGACCCGACCGCCATCGTCGGTACGGTCATCGAGCCCGGCTCCCCCGTCCTCGTACAGCTCCTGGGCGGCGAACCCGTCTACATCGACGACTCGGCGTCCGATCCCCGGATGACGACGCCGGTACGGTCCCGGTTCGGCCCCAGCATGATGCTGCCGCTGCAGAGCGGGGGCCGCCTCATCGGCACCCTCGCCCTGCCCCGGGGGCGCGGTGCGCCCCCGTATTCGGCGGTGGAGCGGACGCTCGCCTCGCAGTTCGCCTCGCACGCCGCACTGGCCCTGGTCCTGGCGGACTCCCAGCACAACAGGGAGCAGCTCGCGGTGTACGAGGACCGCGACCGGATCGCCCGTGACCTGCACGATCTGGTCGTCCAGCGGCTGTTCGCGACCGAGATGATGCTGGAGTCGACGCGCCGCCGGGGCACCGCCCCGGAAACCGACGAACTGCTCGGCAGGGCCGTGGACGAGCTGGACTCCACGATCCAGGAGGTCCGGACCACGATCTTCGCCCTCCAGCAGCCGCCCGCCGAGGCGCCCACCACCTTCCGGGGCCGGGTCCTGCGCGAGACGGGGGGCGCGGCGGCGGTGCTCGGCTTTCAGCCGTCGGTGCACTTCACGGGGGCCGTGGACGCGCTCGTCGGGGAGCCCGTCGCCACGGACCTCCTCGCCGTGCTGCGCGGCGCCCTGGCCGCCGCGCACCGGCGGGCCGGGGTCTCCGGCATCGAGGTCGAGGTGGACGCGACGGTGCGTCCGCCCGCCGGCGGCGCTGCGGTGCGGCTCGTGGTCGCCGACGACGGGCGCGAGGCGGACGGCACGCGGTCGCCGACCGTCACCTGGCAGGCGCCGCTCTGAGGGCGATCCGGGTGTTGGAGTGGGCGACGCCCGCTTCCCGTTTCAGGCGGCGCAGCAGTGTGTCCAGGGCGCCCGGGTCGGCCGCGGTCGCCCGGACGAGGTAGTCGTGCCCGCCCGTCACGTGCACCACCTCCGTGATGCCGGGAAGCATCAGCACCGAGCGCTCGAACTCCTCGTTCGTCGTGTCGAGGCGCAGGGACACGTCGATGAAGACGACCAGACCCGAACGGGTGTCGGCGGCCGGGTCGACGATGACGGTGAAGCCACGGATGACCCCGTCGCGGCGCATGCGGCGTACCCGGTCGCCCGCGGCGTTCGCGCTGAGTCCCACGCGTACGCCCAGGTCTCGGTACGAGATCCGCGCATCCTCCTGGAGGACGGAGAGGATTTCTCTGTCGAGCCTGTCCATACTGCGATTGTCGCAGCATGTGGGGGAAAACGGCGGTGCGGAGCACGGACACCGGTCCCCGGGCCCTTGCCCCGCATGGAGCATTCCAGCGGGCTCGTGACGCTCCCGCGCCCTTGACTTGTGCCGTGCATACCGTCGTCGAGCAGCCGCGTACCCCCGCAGCGGAGTCGTCCGCCGCCCCCTACCGCAACCTCGCGATGGCGACCGTCGGCTTCGCGCTGACCTTCTGGGCCTGGAACCTCATCGCCCCGATGTCGGGGGACTACAAGGACAGGCTCGGGCTGAGCTCCTTCGAGCAGTCCTTCCTGGTCGCCGTGCCGGTGCTCGTCGGTTCGCTGGGCCGCATCCCGGTGGGCGCGCTCACCGACAAGTACGGCGCGCGGCTGATGTTCCCGGTGATCTCGGCGCTGACGGTCGTCCCCGTCCTGCTGCTGATCCCGGCGAAGAACTCCTACGGCGCGATGCTCGCGGTCGGCTTCCTGCTGGGTCTCGGCGGCACCACGTTCGCCATCGGTGTTCCGCTGGTCAACTCCTGGTTCCCGCCCGCCAAGCGCGGCTTCGCCCTCGGGGTGTTCGGCATGGGGATGGGCGGGGTGGCGCTGTCCGGCTACTTCACCCCCCGGATCGCGAAGCACGGCGACAACCTGCCCTTCCTCGTGGTGGGCGGGGCGCTGGTGGTCTACGCCCTCCTCGCCGCCGTACTGGTCAACGACCGACCGGACCGGAAGATCCCGACCGACACCCTGGCGCACCGCCTGGGCGAGGCCGGGAAGCTGCGGGTCACCTGGGAGCTGTCGGCGCTGTACGCGATCGGCTTCGGCGGCATCGTCGCCTTCGGGGTGTACCTGCCGACGTACCTGAAGACCTGGTACGAGCTCTCGCCGACCGACGCGGGCACCCGTGCCGCCGGGTTCGCTCTGGTCACGGTCGTCTTCCGGCCGATCGGCGGCTGGCTCTCGGACCGCGTCCACCCGGCGCTGGTCACCTCGGTGGCCCTGCTGGTCGCCGCGCTGATGGCGATCGTCCAGGCGTTCGACCCGCCGCTGGTGCCTGGCGGCACCATCGCCCTGCTCTGCATGGCGGCCGGTCTCGGCACCGCGAGCGGCAGCGTCTTCGCCCTGGTGTCACAGGTGACGCCCCAGCCCAAGGTGGGCAGCGTGACGGGCATCGTGGGCGCGATGGGCGGTCTGGGCGGCTTCGTACCGCCGCTGGTGATGGGCGCGATCTTCAGCGCGAAGGACTCGTACTCAATCGGCTTCATGCTGCTGTCCGATCTGGCGCTGGCCGGCTGCGTGTACGCGTACGGCAGGATGCGGACCATCCAGCGCGACGACTGACGCCTCAACGGGGGGGGCGGGTTCGCCGGCCCCGGGGAACCCTCGCGGCCCTGACACTACGCTTCGCAGGGTGACGCCTCTTCTGCCTGCACTCCAGGACCTGTCCGGCCCCACGGCTTCCAGGGAAGCCGTCCGGTTCGGCGAACACTCCCTGACCTACGCACAGTTGGCCGCCGCCGCGGACGCGCTCGCGGTCCGTGTCGCGGGTGCGGGGCGGGTCGCCGTCTGGGCCACGCCGACGCCCGAGACGGTCGTCGCGGTGGTGGCGGCGCTGCGGGCGGGGGTGCCCGCCGTACCGATCAACCCGAGTACGGGCGAGCGCGAACTGGCGCACATCCTCGCCGACAGCGCGCCCTCGGTGGTGCTGGCCGGGGCAGCCGACGTGCTCCCTGCCGGGCTGGCCGGGCTGAAGCGCCTGGACACCGACACGGGCGCCGCCTCCCCGGGCGCCGCCTTCCCCGACCCCTCCCCCGAGGCTCCCGCGCTGATCGTCTACACCTCCGGCACCACGGGCCCGCCCAAGGGCGCGGTCCTGCCCCGCCGCGCGATCGCCGCCTCGCTGGACGCCCTGGAGGACGCCTGGCAGTGGACCGGCGAGGACGTCCTCGTCCACGCCCTGCCGCTGTTCCATGTGCACGGCCTGATCCTCGGCGTGCTCGGGCCGCTGCGCCGGGGCGGTTCGGTGCGCCACCTCGGCCGCTTCTCCGTCGAGGGCGTGGCGGGCGAGCTGCTCTCCGGGGGCACGATGCTGTTCGGTGTGCCGACGATGTACCACCGGCTGGCCGAGGCGCTCGGCGAGCCGACGGGCGCCCCCGGGCTCACCAAGGCGCTCGCGGGCGCCCGGCTGCTGGTCTCCGGCTCGGCGGCGCTGCCGGTCCACGACCACGAGCGGATCGCGGCGGCGACCGGCCGCCGGGTCATCGAGCGGTACGGGATGACGGAGACCCTGATGAACACAGGCGTCCGGGCCGACGGCGAACCCCGCCCCGGGACCGTCGGGCCGCCCCTGCGCGGGGTCGCCCTCCGCCTGGTCGAGGAGGACGGCACCCTGCTCACCGACGACCCGGCCGCCATCGGCGAGATCCAGGTGCGCGGCCCGAACCTCTTCACCGGCTATCTGAACCGGCCCGACGCGACGGCCGACGCCCTCACGGAGGACGGCTGGTTCCGTACGGGCGACATGGCCACGGTCGACGCCGACGGCTATGTGCGGATCGTCGGCCGCAAGGCCACCGATCTGATCAAGAGCGGCGGTTACAAGATCGGCGCGGGCGAGATCGAGAACGCCCTGCTGGAACACCCCGGCGTCCGCGAGGCCGCCGTCACGGGCGAGCCCGACCCGGACCTCGGTGAGCGGATCGTCGCCTGGGTGGTGCCCGCCGAGCCCGGTTCGCCGCCTTCGGCGGAGGAGCTGGCCGACCATGTGGCGCGCCTGCTGGCCCCGCACAAGCGACCGCGCACGGTCCACTGCCTGGAGGCCCTCCCCCGCAACGACCTGGGAAAGATCATGAAGCGGTCACTGGGTCTCTGACGTGCCGACGCGCACGGTGACGAATGGTTGGTTAGCGTGAAAAACCGGACGCATCACCGAGCGAAGAGAGAGCAGTGTCATGGCCGAAACACCTGAGGGCACGCCGATCTGGGCGGATGCCATGTTCCCCGACGTCGAAGCGGCCAAGAGCTTCTACGCGGACGTGCTGGGCTGGTCCTACGGCGAGGCGTCGCCGGAGTTCGGCAACTACACCCAGGCGTACGCGGACGGGAAGGCGGTGGCCGCCGTGTCGCCGCCCATGCCCGGCCAGGACAGCCCGGCCGCGTGGTGTCTGTACCTCGCGTCGTCGGACGCCGCCGCCACCGCGGGCAAGGTCCGCGACAGCGGCGGTCAGGTCCTGCTGGAGCCGATGCAGGTCGGCGAGTTCGGCACGATGGTGCTGGCCGCCGACCCGGGCGGGGCGGTGTTCGGGGTCTGGCAGCCGGACACGCACAAGGGCTTCGAGGCGCAGGCCGTTCCCGGTGCGTTCTGCTGGGCCGAGGTCTTCACCCGGGAGCCGGAGAAGTCGGACACCTTCTTCCCCCGCCTCTTCCCCTACAAGGTGAAGAAGATGGACGACGACGCCATCGACTTCGCCGTCTACAACGTGGGCGAGGACACCGTCCTCGGGCGGATGAAGATGACGGAGGAGTTCCCGCCCGAGGTGCCGTCGTACGTCAACGTGTACTTCACCGTCGAGGACTGCGACGCGGCGGTCGCGAAGGCGACGGAGCGCGGCGCGGTGCTGCGGTTCGGGCCGATGAGCAGCCCGTTCGGGCGGTTCGCGGCGCTGACCGACCCGCAGGGAGCGGCGTTCTCGGTCATCGACGTCACCACCACCGAGGGCGAGATGCCCTCACTGAGCTGAGCGGCACCGGCCGCGGGATCCACACGGAACACGCCGGGACCTCCGGCCGCTCCCCCGGGCCGCGGGTGAGCGCACCGCGGAATCCGGGCGACTCCCGGCCAATCCGCACGGGCTCCGGTGACGAATGGAGTGCGTGAGGGATGCGGTACGGCCTCGCGGCATTCGGAAGGTGCCGCGGGGCCGGTTCACAGCAGTCCTCGCCCCCGGGGTTCACACGCGCTCAGGGATCACATCGCGGGCACGAGGAGCGCGGGCGGTCGCGGCCCGGGGACGACCAATCCGGGACGGCGCGGGCGACGAATCACTTGCATGAGAGTCGTCGTTCCCGTCCTGAGCCGTTCCCGTGCCGACCGAGGCCGGGCCGGGATTCCGGCCGGTCCCGCCGCCGAAGCCAGAGACGTGATCAGCAGATACCTGGCGAGCTGGGGCCTGCAGAGCATCGCCGACGACGTGCTTCTGGTCGCGACGGAACTGTTCACCAACGCCCTCCGCTACGGCACACCGCCCTGGGGTACGCGCATGTGGCTCCTGCCGGACGGCCGAGGACGGCGGTACGTGCGCCTCGAAGTCACCGACGCCGGCCCGGGAATCGACGTCGACCGGGTACGTGCCCACTGGCGTCACCCCTCCGGCTCGCTGATGACCAGCGGACGCGGCCTGTTCATCGTGGACACGCTCGCGACCCGCTGGGGCGACGACCGGTCCGGCCCCGGGCACACGGTGTGGGCGGAACTGGAAGTGACGTCCGACCTTCCCACCGCCCGTCCCGCGACGGGCTTACCGCGTCCCGTCCGTGCGTGTCCGGCTCCGAGGAAGATGGGTTTTCGGGGTTGAAGTTGCCGTAGCGGCAGCTTCTACCGTCGTGAACAGGGCCGGAACGACCGGCCCGGCGACACACGTGCGGGAGCAACGATGGACTGGCCGATCTCCGAAGTGGCCCGAATGTCGGGTGTCACCGCCCGGACACTGCGCCACTACGACGAGACCGGCCTGCTGCCACCGGCCCGTATCGGCGCCAACGGTCACCGCTACTACGAGGAGCAGCAGCTCCTGCTGCTGCAGCAGATCCTCGTGCTGCGGGCCCTGGGCGTCGGGCTGCCGGAGATCGGCCGCATCCTCTCCGATCAGGTCGACGAGGTGGATGCCCTGCGGGGCCACCACCGGCGGCTGCTCGCGGAGAGGGACCGCCTCGACGCCCTGGCCGGCACCGTCTCCCGCACGATCGCCGAACTGGAGCGATCCAGGAAGGATGGCCACCCCATGACCATCAACCGACCCGAGAACCTCTTCGAAGGCGTCCAGCCCACCCATTACGCGGACAACATGCGGGACTTCCCCGAACTCGCCGAGGAGGTCGGACGGCGGGCTGCCACGATGAGCCAGGCCGACGCGGACGCCGGGCACCGTGAGCGCACGGCGCAGATGATCCGGCTGGCCGAACTCATGGCCTCGGGCCACGCGGCCGACGCCGAGCCGGTGCAGGCCGAGATCGACGCCCAGTACCGGGCGCTGACCCAGCTGCGCAGCGTCTCCGCCGAGGAGTACCGGGCCATCGGACACTCCTGTGTGGAGAACGACGTCTGGCGCACCGCGTACGAGTCGATCGCCCCTGGTCTGGCCGCGTACCAGCGCGACGCCATCGACGCCTACGCCGCCACCCGGCTGAGCTGAACCGCTGCCGTCCTGGTGCTGATCCGGGCGGCCGGCTTCCGGGCCGCGGAGGGCTGACCGCGACCGCTCGGGACGCGTGCCGTCGGCTCCGGCCGGTGCCGACGGCATGCGCGCGCCCGGAGATCAGCCTCGGCCCGCGACGTCGTCCGCGGTCGGGACCGGCGCCGTGCGGGCGGCAGGAAGCCCGAAGGAATCCCGGCAGTGCACGAGCAGTTCGCGAAGGGCCGGGCTCTTGGCCGGCGCGGAGACGAGGGCCAGCACCGCAGCGATGTCGGCGTCGGTAATGGGCACGGTCCGCAACCGCGGGTGCTGGGCGAGCATGGATGCGGACAGAACCGCCACGCCCAGTCCCCGCTCGGCCAGATGCAGCACCGCGCCCGGCGCGCCGGCCTGGAGAGCCACGGTGGGTGTGAGGCCGCGTGCGGCCGAGGCCTGGTCCAGTACGGCCCGGATGCCGGTACCCCGGGGCAGGCAGATCACGGGATGGGCGCTCAACTCGGCGAGAGTGACGCCGTCCTCCTCGGCCAGCGGGTGTCCGTGCGGCACCGCCGCGACGATCGGCTCACTGAGCACCTGCTGTCCGTCCAGATCCTCCGGAGCCCGGTCGGCCGCCCCGATCAGCGCGAGGTCGACGGCTCCCTCACGGACGTACTCCACCAGTTGGGCGGACTCGCCCTCGACGAGACTGATCTCCACGCCCGGGTGGGCCCGATGGAAGCTCGCCAGGGCATCGAACAGCGGAGTGACCGTACACGCCGTCACCATGCCGACGACCAGACGGCCGCGTACCAGGCTGTTCATCTCGTCCACCGCGCGCCGCAGCGCCTCCACGGCGGCGAGAACAGCGCGCGCGTGGTCGGCGGCCACCTCCCCCACCGCGGTCAGTCCGGCGCTGCGGCCGGACCGGTCGATGAGGGTCGCGCCGAGGTCGTTCTCCAGTTGGCGGATCTGTGCACTGATCCCTGGCTGGCTGATGTGCACGCGCTCGGCGGCCCGGGTGAAGTTGGCTTCCTCCGCCACGGCCAGGAAGTACGTCAGCTGCCTGAGTTCCATAACTTTTGATTATAGAAGCGATCGAAAGGATTGCTTGGACTTATTTCGGACCGACGTTGGATCATGGCGATGCCCGAATTCGCCCTCCATGGAAGGAACGTCGTGCCCGAGAACGAGAAGGCATGGAAGCCCGAGGACCTCACCCGCCTCTTCGTGGAGCGCGCCAATGCCGGTGACGCCGCCGGCCTTGCCGCGCTGTACGAGGAGGGGGCGGTGATGGCCTACCCGCCCGGCAGCACCACGGTGGGCCGCGAAGCCATCCGCGAACTCTGGGAGACGGTGCTCGCCCGAGCTCCGCGCTTCGAGGCGGAGGAGCCGCTCCCGACTCTTGTCTGCGGCGACATCGCCCTGACCGCCACGCCACCGAAGGACGGCTCGGGCGCCCGCGCCCAGGTGGCCCGCCGTCAGGCCGACGGCAGCTGGCTGCGCATGATCGACCAGCCGGAGTTCCGTCCGCCGGCCGACTGATCCGCCTGAAGCGCCACCGGCCGGCCCGGGTCGACCGAGCGGGCCCGTCAGGCCCGCAGGCCGGGGCCGGCCTCCTGGGACGCCGCACGACCGATCTGACCACGTTCCATCGGATTGCGAATTCCGCATCAAAAATGCTTACACACAACGAAATTCGCACTGCATATATGACTCAACGACTGTATAGCATTCCGGCAGCACGCAACTGCTCCGAAAACCGAAGATCGATATGGGGTCTCGCATGCCCAGATTCAATGATCACGAGCTCGGAATGCACCGGAAGATCACGCGCCGCGACTTCCTCGACGGAGTGGCCGTCACCGCAGTCGGCGCGACCGCGGCGATCGCACTCCCCGGCCTGGCACATGCCGCCCCCGACGCGTCGGGTGGCCACGGACACACCCACGGGCACGGCAGGCCGACCGCGCCGTACCCGCCCACCGCGACCGGCTTGCGGGGCCAGCAGCCGGGCGCGTACGACGTGGCGCACGCGGTGCGTGACGGCGACTTCGCGCCGGGTCGCATATCGGATACCCGTGAGACCTACGACCTGGTCGTGGTCGGCGGCGGGCTGAGCGGACTGGCCGCGGCCTACCTCTACCGCAAGCACGCCGGCCCGAGGGCCCGTGTGCTCGTTCTCGACGCCCTCGACGACTTCGGCGGGCATGCCCGGCGCAACGAGTTCCAGGTCGGCCGCACACAGTTGCTGTCCAACGGCGGCACCGTCAACATCGATACCCCGAGCACCTGGTCGCGCGGGGCCCGCGACCTGCTCACCAAGGATCTCGGCGTCGACCTGAAGGCGCTGGAAGCCACGGTCAAGGGCGACGCGTACGCGCCGTACTCCCTCCGCAGCGGCACCCTCTTCAACTCCGAGCGCTGGGGCAAGGACCAGCTGGTCATCCGCGAATCCGGCGAGTCCTGGGCGTCGTACGCGACCAAGCTGCCGATGAGCGAGGCGAGCCGGGCCGCGCTGGTTCGCCTGTACACGACGACCGAGGACTTCTACCCCGGACTGACGGACACCCAGAAGAAGGAAATCCTCGCCCGCACCCCGTACGAGACCTATCTGCGCCAGAACCTCGGCCTGGACGACGACGCGCTGGAGGTCGTCAAGCGGGGAACCAACGGCCTCTGGGGCGTGAACGTCGACCACGTCGCCGCGGCCGACGCGTGGGCGACCGGACAGCCGGGCTTCGGCGGCCTGGGACTCGAACACACTCCGTGGCCGGGGGCCGGGCTGACCCCGCTGATGCACCTCGCCGAGACCGAGGAGGACGGCAACTTCTACTTCCCCGAGGGCAACGCGTCGCTGGCCCGCCTGCTGGTCAGCAAGCTCGTCCCACACGCCTTCGACGAGCGCAGGCCGGACTGGCGGGAGATCGTCACCGCGAAGGCGGACTACTCCCGCCTCGACGACCGGGACAGTCCCGTCCGCATCCGGCTGGCGAGCACGGCCTTCCAGGTCCGCAACGAAGGCCGGCACGGCGCGGTGGTCGACTACTCGAAGGGCGGCCTCAGCCATCGGGTCCGGGCCAAGGGCGTGGTCATGGCCTGCTGGAACTCCGTCTCCTCGTACGTCGTGCCCGAGTTGCCGCCGGAGCAGGTCACCGCGATGCGCTACGGCACGAAGGTGCCGTTGGTGTACGCGCGGGTGGCACTGCGCGACTGGCGGGCCTTCGCCGACGCCCGTGTCTCCCGGGTCAGCACGCCCTCGATGTTCTTCTCCAGCTTCGGCCTGCCGACGGTCACCGAGATCGGTGACTTCACGATGCCGCACCGCCCCGAACTGCCCACCGTGGTATCCCTTTCGGCGACCCCGAGCTCCCCCGGTCTGGTCTGTCGCGAGCAGCACAAGGCAGGCCGCCGCACACTGATCAGGATGTCGTTCGAGGACTTCGAGCGCGAGATCCGCGACTCGATGACCCGCTCCCTGGGCGACTACGGCTTCGACCCGGCCCGCGACATCTCGGCCATCACGGTCAACCGCTGGGCCCACGGGTACGCCTACGAGTACAACTCCCTCGACGATCCGTCCCTGTTCCAGCCCGAGTCGCAGCGCCCGTACGCCCAGGCCCGCCGCCCGGTCGGGCGGATCGCCATCGCGAACTCCGACGCGGAAGCGTTCGGTTACACGCACGCCGCCTTCGACGCGGCGATCCGCGCCGTGGCACACCTCCTGTGAGCCTGCGGTGACGTGAGGTCCCGTGCCGCCCACGGCACGGGACCTCTTGTTCACCCAGCCGGCCGGAGCGCGGTGCGGACCAGGAGCGCGACGAAGTGTCCGGACACCCCACCGAAAACGCCACACCATGTCACCCCCGGAGCACCGTGCGCACCGGTTAGCGTCGCCGCATGACTCACAGCCTTGTCGTCCACGTGCCCGACACCGACCTCGAACCCGAGCCGCTCGACCCCGCGCAGATCGTCTCCGGCTCGCCGGAGGTGACCGGCAAGGTCGTCTGGGAGTCGGAGGACGGCCGTCGGCTGCGCGGCGTCTGGCAGATCACTCCGGGAGTCGTCACCGACACCGAGGTGGACGAGATGTTCGTCGTACTCAGCGGCTCGGCCACCATCGAGGTGGAGGGCGGGCCGACGCTGACGGTCGGGCCGGGAGACCTCGCCGTGCTGCACGAGGGCGACCGCACCACCTGGACGGTGCACGAGACGCTGCGCAAGGCGTACGCGATCGACCTCGGGGAGGGCGGGACGTCGTCCTAGCCGTACGACCCTGCCGTCAGCTCCCCTCGCGCAGGCCCCACGGCGAGCCGTACTCGGTCAGCAGGTCGAGGAAGGGGCGGGGCGGCAGGGCTTCGGGGCCGAGGACGCCGCTCCCGGACCAGGCTCCGCTCGCGACGAGTTCGAGGGCGATGACCGGGTTGACGGCCGTCTGCCACACCACCGCCTGGGATCCGTACTCGCCCATCGACCACTGGTTGTCGACGACGTGGTAGAGGTAGACCTCGCGTGCCGACCCGTCCTTGGTGCCCTTGACCCACGTGCCCGCGCAGGTCTTGCCCGTCATACGGTCGCCCAGGGTGGCCGGGTCGGGCAGGCAGGCCGCGACCACGTCACGCGGGGACACCTCCACGGGCCCGTTCTCCGAGGGGACGGTGACCTTCTCGATGGCGTCCAGACCGAGCTCGTGCAGGGTCTTCAGTCTGGCGATGAAGTCGTCGCCGAGACCGTACTTGAACGTCACCCGGCGGGCGTCGATCCAGCGCGGGATGAGCAGGACCTCTTCGTGCTCGACGTTGACGCACTCCACCGGGCCGATGCCCTCGGGGAAGTCGAACACCTCCGGTTCACTGAAGGGAGCGGTGGTGAACCAGCCGCGGTCCTTCTCGTACACCACCGGGGGGTTGAGGCACTCCTCGATCGTCGTCCAGATGCTGAAGGACGGGGCGAAGTCGTAGCCCTCGACCGCCAGGTTGGCTCCGTCGCGGACGCCGATCTCCTCGATCTCGTCGAAGAGTTCGTCCGCCGCGTAGCGGGCGAAGACGTCCGAGAGTCCCGGTTCCACGCCCATACCGACCAGGGCCAGCCGTCCGGAACGCTCCCAGGTGCCGGCCTGTTCGAACTGCGCGTCGCCGAGCTTCACGCCGCACCGCTCGTGCGGGTGGGTGGCGTGCGGCGCGGACAGGGACATCGCCATGTCGAGATAGTGCGTGCCCGCCGCGCGCGCCGCGTTGAACAGCGGCATCACGAACCGTGGATCGGTCGCGTTGAGCAGGGCGTCACAGCTCTCCTCGGCGAGCACCTGACGCACCGCCTCCTCGTCGGAGGCGTCCAGGCGCCTCGCGCTGAACCGGTCGCCGTGCCCCTCGAGCGCGGCGACCGCCGCCTCCGCGCGTGCGAGGTCGTAGTCCGCGACGACCATGTGGGTCAGGAAGTCGCGGCGGGCCGCGATCCGGGTGACGGCCGTACCCACGCCGCCCGCTCCCACGAGAAGTACGCGCATCTCACACACCTTTCAGTTGCCGGAAACGGTTGTCTCCGGGCTGGGCACGATGCAACGGGACTCCGGGGGTTAAGGTCAACGCCGTTGGCATAAGGGTCTCGATGTGCGGTGAGCAGGGAGCGTCGACGTGGCGAAACACGTGGTGCCGGAGTCGGAACGACGCAGGCGCAGGCCGACGAGGCAGGGCACGGTGCTGTCCGAGAAGGTCATCGTGCAGACCGCGCTACGGATGCTGCGTGAACACGGAAGCACCGGACTGACGGCCCGCAGGCTGGGCGCGGCCCTGGGCGCCGACCCCAGCACCCTCTACCGGTACTTCGCCGGCCTGGACGATCTGACCCGGGCCATCGGTGAGGAGCTCATGGGGCGGGCCCTGGACACCTGGACGGCCACCGGAGAGTGGCGGTCCGACCTGCGTTCCCTCGGTCAGGCCATCCACGCGTCCTATCTCGCCCACCCCCAGGCCGCCGTGCTGACCGCCAGCCGGGTCACCGGGCGTCCGCGGGAGATCGCGGTGGACGAGACGATCCTCGGGATCCTGCGCGTCGCGGGCTTCCCGGACGCGGACGCGGTCGCCGTCTACCACGCGTTCATCGACCTCAGCCTGGCCTTCGCCGCTCTGGACGCCGGGTCCCTGGCACTGACCGACGAGGCCCTCGCAGCGGACGAGGAGATGTGGAATTCCACGTACGCCGAACTGTCCGCCGACACCCATCCGCACATTGCCGCCACCGCGCGGCTCCTGGCCGGGCGGATGACGCACAGCGCCTACCCCGTCGTCCTCGAAACGCTGCTGAACAGCGCGGCGGGGGAACTCACCCGGATACGCGCCCAGCGGCACTCCCGCCCCGCGGACGAACCGCGGCACGGACGACCTGAGGCAGCTCCGCGCCCCGGCGCGGGAGCAAAATGAACCCACAAAACGCGTTTCCCAAGCTCAGAACGATTCTGCTTGGGCTTCCTCGGTGGGGCGGGTGGGACTCGAACCCACGGCCGACGGATTATGAGTCCGCTGCTCTAACCGGCTGAGCTACCGCCCCGTTTCGGCGTGGCGCGTACACGTGTGCGCGCCGTCTGCCGCAGCATAGCCGGTCATACGATCTCTCGCTCCGGCATGCCCGTCTTCACGTGACCATGAGGACTGCGCTGGTGGCTGCCCGGTTCCGGTCGTCGCGAACTCCCCACGAAAGAGTCACGGCGGGAGTCCGCCCACGAGGCATGGACGGACGGAACGGGCACACGAAAAAGGACCCCGAGGGGTCCTCTTCCGTTCTGCTCCTCCGACTGGACTCGAACCAGTAACCTGCCGGTTAACAGCCGGCTGCTCTGCCAATTGAGCTACAGAGGATCGCGCTCCCCCGACTGGACTCGAACCAGTAACCTGCCGGTTAACAGCCGGCTGCTCTGCCAATTGAGCTACAGGGGATTGCTGCGTTGCCTCGAATCGTACCTACCTGGCGGCTGCCGGGCGGCGCGCGTTCGCTGCGACACATACATTAGCGCAAGCAGGGGGGTGCTCCGCCAATCGGTTCCACCCGGGGTGATCTCGGGTGCCCACGGGTAGGCGGGCAGGCAGATGTCGCACGGAGCGAAGGAAGGGTGGCAGCCATGCGGTACCGGCTCACGTTCATCGCCGGAGTGGCCCTCGGTTACGTGCTCGGCACGCGAGCCGGGCGCGAGCGTTACGAGCAACTGAAGAAGTCCGCGCAGCAGCTGGCCCAGAACCCGGCCGTCCGGAACGCCGCGGAGTCGGCGGCCCAGGGCAGCCGGGAGTTCGCCGGCAAGGCGTACCACTCGGTGAGCGAGAAGGTGGGCGACACGGTCGGTGACCACGTGCCCGCGTCCGTCGCCGACCGGGTGCGCTCGCTGCGCGAGCGCAGCGCGCAGAACGGCGGCGACGACTGGGGCACCACCAATACCTAGGCCGTGTCCGCAAAGTCTCGTCTGGCCGGCGGTGCTTTGCGGACACTCCCTAGGCGCTCTCCTTCGGCCGGCCCGAAGGGGCCCGCGCCGGACGTCCGACGGCGTCCGGTGCGGGAAAGCTCCGCCGGTGCGGCAGAATCTTGGGTATGGGCATAGTCGCCGGCTTGGACAGTTCTTCCGCCTTCACTCACATCGTCGTCTGTGACACGGACACGGGCGCCGTGCTGCGGCAGGGGTATGCCGCACACCCCATCGAGGCGAAGGCCACCGAGGCCGATCCGCAGGTATGGCTGCTCTCGCTCGGCGAGGCGGCCTCCGGCGGGCTGCTCGAAGGCGTGCAGGCCATCGGTGTCTCCGCCCAGCAGCACGGCCTCGTCCCCCTGGACCGCCAGGGCAATCTCGTACGTCCCGCGCTGCTCGGCAACGACCGCCGGGCGCAGGTGGCGGCGGCCGACCTGATCGACGGGCTCGGTGGCCGCAGGCCCTGGGCCGAGGCGGTCGGTGCCGTGCCGCAGGCCGCGCAGCCGGTGGCGAAGCTGCGCTGGCTGGCGCGCAACGAGCCGGAGAACGCCCAGCGCGTCGCCGCCGTCATGCAGCCGCACGACTGGCTGGTGTGGCAGCTGCTGGGCCGCCCCGCCCGGCGCACGACCGACCGCGGTGCCGCCTCCGGTACGGGGTACTGGTCGGCCGGCTCCGCCTCCTACCGTCCCGATCTGGTCGAGCTCGCGCTCGGTCACCAGGCGACGCTGCCCGAGGTGCTCGGCCCCTCGGAATCCGCCGGGACCACGCCCGAGGGTCTGCTGATCTCCGCGGGCACGGGCGAGACGATGGCCGCCGCCTTCGGGCTCGGGGTCGCGGTCGGCGACGCCGTGGTGTCGCTGGGGGCCTCCGGTTCCGTGATGGCCGTGCACCACGAGGCGCTGGCCGACCCGACCGGGATGATCACGTCGTTCGCCGACGCCACCGGGATGCATCTGCCGGTGGTCCACACGTCCAACGCCGTGCGGGTCCTGCGCGGCACCGCCGAGATGCTGGGGGTCGAGGGACTCGACGAACTCTCCGCGCTGGCGCTGAAGTCGACGCCGGGCGCCTCCGGGCTCGTCCTGCTGCCGTATCTGGAGGGTGAGCGCACTCCCCGGCTCCCGCACACCGCGGGGACGCTGAGCGGGATGCGGCGCGAGTCGATGAAGCCGGAGCACCTGGCGCGCGCGGCCTTCGAGGGGATGCTGTGCTCGCTGGCCGACGCGCTGGACGTGCTGCGCGGTCGCGGGGTCGAGGTGCGCCGGGTGTTCCTGCTGGGCGCGGCGGCCGAGCTGCCCGCGGTGCAGGCGCTGGCGCCCGCGGTGTTCGGTACGCAGGTCGTCGTGCCGCAGCCCGCCGAGTACGCGGCGCTGGGTGCGGCCCGGCAGGCGGCGTGGGCGCTCGGGGTCTCGGAGGGGACGCTCGACCCGCGTACTCCCCCGGCCTGGCAGGGCGCCGCGGCGCAGGTGCTGGAGCCCGGCGAGGAGCTCGCGGTCGGACGGGCCGTGCGCCAGCAGTACGGGGCAACGCGGGACCAGATCCACCCCGGGGCCTTCGACGATTCCGTCTGAGGCCGCGCCCCGGCCGGATGCCTGGCGGGTTTTGACCTGGGTTTGAGCAAAAGCGTTCGCGGTCGCGGTGTGCGGTACCGGAAAATGGGTCGGCCTCTGCCCAACGCCGACTCCGAGAGACACGCGTGCTCATAAAAATCCTGCGGACCCATCTCGGCCCGTACCGAAAACCCATTGCCCTGCTGGTCCTTCTCCAGCTGCTGCAGACCTGCGCCAGCCTCTACCTGCCCAGCCTCAACGCAGACATCATTGACAACGGTGTCGTGACGGGCGACACGGGCTACATCCTGGAGTTCGGCGGCATCATGATCGCCGTCAGCATCGTCCAGGTCGTGTGCAACGTCGGGGCGGTCTACTACGGCGCGCGCACCGCGTCCGCGCTCGGACGCGATGTCCGTGCCGCGGTCTTCGACCGGGTGCAGTCCTTCTCCGCGCGGGAACTCGGCCGCTTCGGCGCACCCTCGCTGATCACCCGGACGACCAATGACGTGCAGCAGGTCCAGATGCTGGTCCTGATGGCGTTCACCTTGATGGTCTCGGCGCCGATCATGTGCGTCGGCGGCATCGTCATGGCGCTCGGGCAGGACGTGCCGCTCTCCGCCGTGCTCCTCGCCGTGGTGCCGGTCCTCGGGATCTCGGTGAGCCTCATCGTGAAGAGGATGCGCCCGCTGTTCCGCACGATGCAGGAGCGGCTCGACACGGTGAACCGGGTGCTGCGCGAGCAGATCACCGGCAACCGCGTCATCCGCGCCTTCGTCCGGGACGCGTACGAGGAGAAGCGCTTCCGCGGGGCCAACACCGATCTGACGGACGTGTCCCTGTCCACCGGCCGGCTCATGGCGCTCATGTTCCCGACCGTGATGACCGTGGTGAACGTGTCGTCCATCGCGGTGGTCTGGTTCGGTGCGCACCGCATCGACAGCGGCGGCATGCAGATCGGCGCGCTGACCGCGTTCCTCGCCTATCTGATGCAGATCGTGATGGCGGTGATGATGGCCACCTTCATGTTCATGATGGTGCCGCGCGCCGAGGTCTGTGCCGAGCGCATCCAGGAGGTCCTGGAGACCGATTCGAGCGTGGTGCCGCCTCTGGCCCCCGTCACGGAGCTGCGCAGTCACGGCCATCTGGAGGTACGGGGAGCGGAGTTCCGCTACCCGGGCGCCGAGGAGCCCGTGCTGCGCGAGGTGGACCTGGTGGCGCGGCCCGGCGAGACGACCGCGATCATCGGGTCGACGGGCAGCGGGAAGTCGACGCTGCTCGGGCTCGTACCGCGGCTGTTCGACGCGACGGACGGCGCGGTGCTCGTCGACGGCGTCGACGTGCGCACGCTCGACCCGGTGCTGCTCGCGAAGACCGTGAGCCTGGTGCCGCAGAAGCCGTATCTGTTCTCCGGGACGGTCGCGACGAATCTGCGGTACGGGAATCCGGACGCGACCGACGAGGAGCTCTGGCACGCACTGGAGGTCGCTCAGGCCAAGGAGTTCGTGGAGGGGCTGGAGAACGGCCTGAACGCGCCGATCGCGCAGGGCGGCACCAATGTCTCCGGTGGTCAGCGGCAGCGTCTGGCGATCGCCAGGACGCTGGTGCAGCAGCCGGAGATCTACCTCTTCGACGACTCGTTCTCGGCGCTCGACTACGCCACGGACGCCGCGCTGCGCGGGGCGCTCGCGCGGGAGACGGCCGGGGCGACGGTGCTGATCGTGGCCCAGCGAGTGTCCACCATCCGTGACGCCGACCGGATTCTGGTGCTGGACGAGGGCCGGGTCGTCGGGACCGGCACCCATCACGAGCTGATGGACGGCAACGAAACCTACCGGGAGATCGTGCTCTCCCAGCTGACGGAAGCGGAGGCCGCGTAATGGCCGGGCCTGGCGGACGCATGATGGCGGGCGGCGCTCCGACCGAGCGGTCCATGGACTTCAAGGGGTCCGGGAAGCGGCTGCTGAAGAGGTTCAGCCAGGAGAAGTCCTCGCTGTACGCGATGCTCGTCGCCGTGGCGCTGAGCGTGGGGCTCTCGGTGGTCGGCCCGAAGATCCTCGGCAAGGCGACCGACCTGATCTTCGCGGGCGTGGTCGGCCGCGGGATGCCGGAGGGGAGCTCGAAGGCTGAGGCCATCGAGGGACTGCGGGAGAAGGGCAGCGACGGTCTGGCCGACATGCTCTCCGCCGTGGACTTCACCCCGGGCGAGGGCATCGACTTCGGTGCGGTGGGCAACGTCCTGCTGGTGGCGCTCGTGGTCTACCTGGGTGCCGGGCTGCTGATGCTGGTGTCGACCCGGCTGTCGATCCGGGTGATCAACCGGGTCGTGTTCCAGCTGCGCGAGGACCTCCAGACGAAGCTGGCGCGGCTGCCGCTGTCGTACTTCGACCGGCAGAAGCGCGGCGAGGTGCTGAGCCGCGCGACGAACGACATCGACAACATCTCGCAGACGATGCAGCAGACGATGGGGCAGCTCATCAACTCCCTGCTGACCATCGTCGGCGTACTGATCATGATGTTCTGGATCTCGCCGCTGCTGGCGCTGGTCGCCCTGGTGACGATCCCGCTCTCGGTGGTCGTCGCGGCCCGGGTGGGCAAGCGTTCGCAGCCGCAGTTCGTGCAGCAGTGGAAGGTGACGGGCCGGCTCAACGCCCACATCGAGGAGATGTACACCGGCCACACCCTGGTGAAGGTCTTCGGGCGGCAGGAGGAGTCCGCGAGGGACTTCGCCGAGCAGAACGACGCGCTGTACGAGGCGGGCTTCAAGGCCCAGTTCAACAGCGGGATCATGCAGCCGCTGATGATGTTCGTGTCGAACCTGAACTACGTGCTGGTCGCGGTCGTCGGCGGGCTCAGGGTCGCTTCCGGCGCCCTGTCCATCGGCGATGTGCAGGCGTTCATCCAGTACTCGCGGCAGTTCTCGATGCCGCTGACCCAGGTCGCCTCGATGGCGAACCTGGTGCAGTCGGGCGTCGCGTCGGCCGAGCGGATCTTCGAGCTGCTGGACGCCGACGAGCAGGAGCCCGACCCGGCCCCGGAGTCACGCACCCGCCCCGGCACGCCGCTGGGCAGCGTCTCGCTGGAGAAGGTGTCCTTCCGCTACGACCCGGAGAAGCCGCTCATCGAGAACCTGTCGCTGAGCGTGGAACCGGGCCACACCGTCGCGATCGTCGGCCCGACCGGGGCCGGCAAGACGACGCTCGTGAATCTGCTGATGCGCTTCTACGAGGTGACGGGCGGCCGGATCCTCCTCGACGGCACCGATGTGTCGACGATGTCGCGCGACGAACTCCGGTCCGGGATAGGCATGGTCCTCCAGGACACCTGGCTGTTCGGTGGGTCGATCGCGGACAACATCGCGTACGGCGCTTCGCGCGAGGTCACCCGGGAGGAGATCGAGGAGGCGGCCAGGGCGGCCCACGCCGACCGCTTCATCCGCACCCTGCCGGACGGTTACGACACGGTGATCGACGACGAGGGCTCCGGGGTCAGCGCGGGCGAGAAGCAACTGATCACCATCGCGCGGGCGTTCCTGTCCGACCCGGTGATCCTGGTGCTCGACGAGGCGACGAGCTCGGTGGACACCCGTACCGAGGTGCTGATCCAGAAGGCGATGGCACGGCTCGCGCACGGCCGGACCAGCTTCGTGATCGCACACCGGCTCTCCACGATCCGGGACGCGGACGTGATCCTGGTGATGGAGAACGGTTCCATCGTCGAACAGGGCACGCACGACGAGCTGTTGGCGGCCGGGGGCGCGTACGCCCGGTTGTACGCGGCACAGTTCGCCCAGGCGCTGGCCGAGGTGGACTAGGGTCTTTCGTTTGGATCAGGCCGGATCAGGGAGCGGGGTCCGGTGCGTACGGACCCCGTTCAGTCCAGATAGCCGCGGAGCTGGTCGGCGAAGGCGTGGTCCCGCAGCTTGTTGAGGGTCTTGGATTCGATCTGGCGGATGCGTTCGCGCGTCACGCCGAAGATCCGGCCGATCTCTTCGAGCGTGCGGGGCCGCCCGTCGGCCAGCCCGTAGCGCAGCTGGACCACCTTGCGCTCCCGCTCCCCGAGCGTGGAGAGCACCGCCTCCAGGTGTTCGCGCAGCAGCAGGAAGGCGGCCGACTCGACGGGGGACGCGGCGTCGCCGTCCTCGATGAGGTCGCCGAAGGCGACGTCGTCCTCCTCGCCGACCGGGGCGTGCAGGGAGACGGGCTCCTGGGCGAGGCGCAGCACCTCTCCGACCCGTTCGGGTGTCAGGTCGAGCTGGGCCGCGACCTCTTCGGCCGTCGGTTCGTAGCCCCGTTCCTGGAGCATGCGGCGCTGGACCCGTACGACGCGGTTGATCAGCTCGACGACGTGGACGGGGACCCGGATGGTCCGTGCCTGGTCGGCGAGCGCGCGGGACATGGCCTGGCGGATCCACCAGGTCGCGTACGTGGAGAACTTGTAGCCCCGGGCGTAGTCGAACTTCTCGACGGCCCTGATCAGTCCGAGGTTTCCCTCCTGGACGAGGTCGAGCATCGTCAGGCCGCGGCCCACGTACCGCTTGGCGACGGAGACGACGAGGCGGAGGTTGGCCTCGATGAGCCGGCGCTTGGCCATCCGTCCCATGACCACGAGACGGTCCAGGTCGACGGCGAGCCTGGTGTCGGGATCGGGGGTGCCGGCGAGCCGTTCCTCGGCGAAGAGGCCCGCTTCGACGCGTCGGGCGAGGTCCACCTCCTCGGCCGCGGTGAGCAGCGGAATCCTGCCGATCTCCCGCAGGTACTGGCGGAACAGGTCGGACGAGGTGCCGCCGGTGTCCGGGCGGCTCGGCCGCTCCGGGCGTTCGGGCACCTCCGGTGGCTCCTCCATCACGGTGTCCGCCGCCTCCCCGGGTGGAGCCGCTGTGGCCTCCGGATGGCGCACGGCCCGGTTCTGCACGGGGATCGCCGGGACATGCTCGGTCGGGCTCGTCACGGTCCGGGTCTGCACGGGGGCGACCTCCAGGTGATCGCGCTGCCGGACCGCGGCGGGTGTGGGGTCCGCCCTCGGTGGACCGACCGCGCTCCGATGACTCAGGCACCGCCACCCAGTGTGGGGTACGACACATCGCTGCCACGAGGGGCGTGCGGTGACTTTTTGAGTCCTGTGCGTGACCGGCCGGTTACCGGCCCCGGGGCGCCGCCGGTCCGCTCGGGGCGGCGCGGGCGCGTCAGAGCGCGTCGGCGCCGTTGCTGCGGAGGGACTGGGCGTACTGCTGGAGGACCCAGACCTCGTTCTGCGCGGCGGCCAGGTGCTCGGGGGCGACGTTGCTGCCGAGGCGGGCGAGACTGCCCTGCACATCGTTGATGCGGCGGTCGACGGCGCGCAGCCGGACCTGGACGAGTTGCATGCCCGCATACGTCTCGTCGATGGACTTGCCGTGGAAGACCTCGACGGCCAGCTCGGTGACGAGGTTGCGCACGGTGTCGTCGGGGGCGGCGTCCAGGACGTTGACGAGGTACTCGCGGGTCTCGGCCAGGCCCTGTTCGGCGCCGCCCGCCTCCGCGATGCACTGGCGCACCGCCGCGTACGGCGGGGCGGTGAACTCGTCGATCCCGTAGGCGTCGAAGGCCGGTGACACCAGGGCGGGCTTCTGGAGGGCGAGCTTGAGCAGCTCGCGCTCGGTTCGGTGGGCGGGGCTGCGGAGGTTGAGCGCGGGGCCCGAGGGGGCCGCCGGGGCGGCGGTGGCCGGTCCGGACTGGTGGTGGGAGCCGCCCCGGGACGGGCCCTGCGCGGGGCCGCGGTCGCCGCGGTCCCGGGCCCAGCGGGCGATCTGCGCCACCCGGCGCACGACGAACTCCTGGTCGAGGATGCCGACGAAGCCGGCGAGCTGGACGGCGACCTCGCGCTGCACACTGCTCGTCTTGATCTTCGCGACGACGGGTGCGGCCTCGTCGAGCGCGGCGGCGCGGCCCGCCGGGGTCTCCAGGTCGTACCGGCCGACGATCTGGCGCAGCGCGAACTCGAAGAGCGGGGTACGGGGTTCGACGAGGTCGCGGACGGCGTCGTCGCCCTTGGCCAGCCGCAGATCGCAGGGGTCCATGTTGTCCGGGGCGATCGCGATGTAGGTCTCGGCGGCGAACTTCTGGTCGTCCTCGAAGGCCCTCAGGGCGGCCTTCTGGCCCGCGGAGTCGCCGTCGAAGGTGAAGATCACCCGGGCGCTGCCGTTGTCCATCAGAAGGCGGCGCAGGAGCTTGATGTGGTCGTTGCCGAAGGCCGTGCCGCAGGTGGCGATGGCGGTGGTGACCCCGGCGAGGTGGCAGGCCATGACGTCGGTGTAGCCCTCGACGACGACGGCCCGGCTCGCCTTGGCGATGTCCTTCTTGGCCAGGTCGATGCCGTACAGCACCTGGGACTTCTTGTAGATCGACGTTTCC
This sequence comes from Streptomyces sp. NBC_00234, assembly GCF_036195325.1. Taxonomy (NCBI): domain Bacteria; kingdom Bacillati; phylum Actinomycetota; class Actinomycetes; order Kitasatosporales; family Streptomycetaceae; genus Streptomyces; species Streptomyces sp. NBC_00234. Next base: position 2,587,353 of record NZ_CP108101.1, read on the forward strand.
GGGGTGTTGAGGTACTTCGGGCCGTTGTCGTCGTCGCGCAGCTTGCGCGCGCCGAAGCCGACGATCTCGCCGGAGGTGTCGCTGATCGGCCACATCAGCCGGCCGCGGAAGCGGTCGATGGGGCCGCGGCGGCCGTCCTGGGAGAGACCGGAGGAGATGAGCTCCTTGTCGCTGAAGCCCTGGCCGCGCAGATAGCGGGTGAGGTGGTCCCAGCCCGCGGGGCTGTAGCCGACCCCGAAGTGGGCGGCGGCTGCCTGGTCGAAGCCGCGTCCCGCGAGGAAGGCACGGCCGATCTCGGCCTCGGGGCTGTCCAGCTGCTCGACGTAGAACCGGGCGGCGGCCTTGTGCGCCTCGACCAGCCGGATGCGTTCGCCACGCTGGTGGGAGGGGTTGTAGCCGCCCTCCTCGTACCGAAGGGTGATGCCCGCCTTGGCGGCGAGGCGTTCGACCGTCTCGGAGAAGGTGAGGTGGTCGATCTTCATCACGAAGGCGATCGTGTCGCCGCCCTCCTGGCAGCCGAAGCAGTGGAAGAGCCCCTTGCTGGGGCTGACCTGGAAGGAGGGGGACTTCTCGTCGTGGAAGGGGCAGAGTCCCTTGAGGTTTCCGCCGCCCGCGTTGCGCAGCTGGAGGTACTCGGAAACGACGGCGTCGATCGGGACCGCGTCCCGGACCGCCTTCACGTCGTCGTCATTGATCCTGCCTGCCACCCGTGAAGTCTACGGGTGGGCCACGACAGCCGGACCGCACGGCGGTGTGATCCGTGGAACGGGCGGGGCTGCCGGGAGGGCGGACGGCCCCTCCCGGCAGCCCCCTCGCTCGGTCAGAGCAGGGAATCCAGCGGCACCGACGGGTCGGCGAGCGCGTCGGGATCGATCTGCGCCCCGGCCCGGATCAGCTGCTGGATGTCCTCGGTGACGTCCCAGACGTTGACGTTCATCCCGGCCAGGACCTTGCGGTCCTTCAGCCAGAAGGCGATGAACTCGCGCTTTCCGGCGTCGCCGCGGATGACGACCTGGTCGTAGCTGCCGGGCGGCGCCCAGCCCGAGTATTCGAGGCCGAGGTCGTACTGGTCGGAGAAGAAGTACGGCACCCGGTCGTACGAAACCTCCTGGCCCAGCATGGCGCGGGCGGCGGCCGGGCCGCTGTTCAGGGCGTTCGCCCAGTGCTCCACCCGCAGCCGGGTGCCGAGCAGCGGGTGCTGCACGGCTGCCACGTCGCCCGCGGCGAAGATGTGCGGGTCGGAGGTGCGCAGCGCGGCGTCGACGGCGATGCCGCCGCCGTGGGCCCGGTCCGCGAGGTCGAGTCCGGCCGCTTCGGCGAGCGCGGAGCGCGGTGCGGCGCCGATCGCGGCGAGCACGTCGTGGGCCGGGTGCTCCTCGCCGTCGTCGGTGCGGGCGGCGAGGACGAGCCCGTCCTGGCCGATGATCTCGGTGAGGCGGGCACCGAAGTGGAAGCGGACGCCGTGCTCGCTGTGCAGATCGGTGAAGATCTGGCCGAGCTCGGGGCCGATCACCTGGTGCAGCGGGGTCTGCTCGGGTTCGACGACGGTGACCTCCGCGCCGTAACCGCGGGCCGCCGACGCGACCTCCAGGCCGATCCAGCCGGCTCCGGCGATGATCAGGTGGCCGTTGTCCCGGCCGAGGCCGGCCAGGACGTTGCGCAGCCGGTCGGCGTGGGCGAGGCGGCGCAGGTGGTGGACACCGACCAGGTCCGTACCGGGGATGTCGAGCCGGCGGGGTTCGGCGCCGGTGGCGAGGAGCAGCTTGTCGTAGTGGATGACGGTGTTGTCGCCGAGCTGCACGGAGCGGGCGGCGCGGTCGATGGCGGTGACGGGCTGGCCGAGGTGGAGTTCGATGTCGGCCCCGGCGTACCAGGCCGTCTCGTGAACGAAGACGCTGTCCCGTTCCTCCTTGCCGGCCAGATACCCCTTGGAGAGCGGAGGTCGTTCGTACGGATGGTCACGCTCATCGCCGATCAGGATCACCCGGCCGCTGAAGCCCTCGGCACGGAGTGTTTCCGCTGCCTTCGCTCCTGCCAGTCCTCCGCCGACGATGACGAACGTGCGATGTGCGTCGACCACTTGTGCCTCCTCGGTGCTGGTGCTGTGCTCCGCCGCCAGCTGCGAGCGTCCCGCACGCAGCGTGATGGCGAAAGAGGGTGTGCCCCGATCAGGTCACACCCAGTGGTCATGAGGTCAGTCTGCCGACTGTGACCGGCACCGTGCGGAGCGGGTCCCCCCGGCGCGGTCATGTGCCCCCAGCACACCACTTGTGGCACGGCCGACTGCCGTCGCCGCGCCCCGGGGCACCGGCCGGGTGGCGGCTCGCACCCCGAATTCCGCTGTGCGGCGTCCTTCTGACGGGCTTTTCGGTCTCACGGCAAAGGGATGAGGGGGTTCCGGGCACGGCACCGGAGAACTGGCTACGGTGGAAAGCGGGACGGCACGCGACGCGCGGGGGACGCATGTTACGTATCCAGTTCACCAGCAGGGATCTGAACCGATTACGGGTCTCGCCGGGGCCCGACCCCTTGTGGGAGGTGGCTCTGACCCTGCATCTGCTCCAGAACAGACAGGCGGCGCTGGTCTTCGACCCCTGGCGCAGGGAGGTGCGGACGGCGATCGCGCGGGCCGGTCTTGAGGAGACGGTGGCCTCGCTGATCCGGCTCTGTCCGTTCGCCGCGTACTTCCCCGACTTCCTCACGCCCGCGCCGGGCACCACGGACCTGGAGACCGGGATCGACCGGGTGCTCTCCACCCCGGCGCCCCGCATCGGACGGGAGGTCGCCCGGCTCTACGGGCCCGGCCGGATACCGGCGGGCGCGCGGCGGCTGGCGGCCGGGGACGCCGGGGCGCTCGGCCGTCTCGGCGAGGGGCTGCGCCGCTACTACGCGGTGGCGGTGGAGCCGTATCTCGCGGCGATCGGACCGGTGGTCGCGGCGGACCGCCCGCTGCGCGCCGAAGCGGCCCTGGCCGGGGGGCCGGACGGGCTGCTCGCCAGCTACCGGCCGGACCTCTCCTGGCGGGAGGAGGACCGGGTGCTGGAAGCCTCGTATCCGGTGCGGTGGGACCTTCCTCTCGGCGGGCGTCCGCTCACGATGGTCCCTGCGTTCTTCTGCGTACGCTTCCCCGTCGCCCTCGCCGATCCGCTGCTGCCGCCCGTGCTCGTGCACCCGGTGACCCCGCTGCCCGGCTGGCTGGAGCGGTTCAGGGCCGCGGAGCGGAACGCCGCGGCGGGCCCCGGGCCGGTGGCGCATCTCATCGGGCACACCCGGGCGGCGGTACTGGACGTGCTGGAGAGGCCGCTGACGACGACTCAGCTGGGTTCCGCGCTCCGCCTCGCACTGTCGACGGCGAGCCGGCACGCGACGGTGCTGCGGGAGGCGGGACTGATCAGCTCGGAGCGGCGCGGCCCGTCCGTGGTCCACCGGCGCACCCGGCTGGGCGACGCCCTCATGACCGGGGTGGCCGGCGGGAGGGCGGGGGTCTCCCACGGCGGGCGGAGCGGGGCGGTCGCGCTCAGGAGCGCCGCATCGTGAGGGTCGTGTGCAGGGACAGGGCCGAGGCGTCGGTGAGCGCGGCGATCTGGTCGACGAGGACCCGCTTGCGCGCCCGGTCGTCCGGCGCCCCCTCGTACTGGGCGCGGAACTGCGGCTCCAGCCCTTCCGGCGCGCGGGCGGTCAGTGCGGCGGCCAGCTCCGCGATGACGATGCGCTGTTCGGCGCGGATGACCTCCTGCTCGGCGCGCTGCATGACGTAGCGGTCGGCGACGGCCTTCAGCACGGCGCACTCGTTGCGCGCCTCGCGGGGCACGACGAGCTCCGCGCCGTACCGGCTGAGGCGTCCGGGACCGTGCCGCTCGTACGTGGCGACCTCGGCGGCCTGGCAGAAGCGGCCGATGAGCTGGCTCGTCGCGTCCTTCAGCCGGGCCTGGGCGACGGCCGAGCCGTCGTAGCCGTGCGGCCACCAGTCCTGGTCCATGAGCCGGTCGAGGGCCTCGGCGAGCTCCTGCGGTTCGGTGTCGGCCGGTACGTACCGGCCGACGGCGACGGCGAAGATCTCGCGCCGCTCCGGCTCGGCGAAGAGGCAGTTCGGGTCGATGTGCCCGGCGTGCAGTCCGTCCTCGAAGTCGTGCACGGAGTAGGCGACGTCGTCGGACCAGTCCATGACCTGGGCCTCGAAGCAGGTGCGGTCCCGCGGGGCGTCCTGGCGGACCCAGTCGAAGACCGGCAGGTCGTCCTCGTACACCCCGAACTTCGGGGAGGCGGGGTCGGTGGGATGGCCGCCGCGGGGCCACGGGTACTTCGTCGCGGCGTCCAGGGCGGCGCGGGTCAGATTGAGCCCGACGCTGACGAGCTCGCCGCTGCGGGTGTCGCGCACGAACCGCTTCGGTTCGAGCCGGGTCAGCAGACGCAGCGACTGGGCGTTGCCCTCGAAGCCTCCGCAGTCCGACGCGAAGTCGTTGAGCGCCTGCTCCCCGTTGTGCCCGAACGGCGGGTGGCCCATGTCGTGCGAGAGGCAGGCCGTCTCGACCAGATCCGGGTCGCAGCCGAGCGCGGCCCCCAGCTCACGGCCGACCTGTGCGCATTCCAGGGAGTGCGTGAGCCGGGTCCGGGGGCTGGCGTCCCAGGCGGGACTTCGGGTGCCGGGGGTGACCACCTGGGTCTTCCCCGCGAGGCGGCGCAGGGCCGCCGAGTGCAGCACGCGGGCGCGGTCGCGCTGGAACGCGGTGCGGCCCGGCCGTTTGTCGGGCTCGGTGTCCCAGCGCTCGGTGTCCCTGGCCCCGTATGCGGCCGTGTGCGTGTCGTGGCTGCCCTGCGTACCGTCCATGGTCCCGACAGTAACGACCCGGACCGACAAACCGGGGTCAGGCGGACGCCAGGAGCCGCTCGTTCACCGGGGATTCGTATCCGAGCGCCGCGTCGTACCGGTGCAGGACGAGCCGGGCCATCGCCGGGTGGGCTCCGAGCGGGGCCGCGGCGACTCCCGGTGCGGCGGCGGCTGCCGCGGTGGCGAAGCGGCCGGGTGCGGTGAAGTACGAGGCGATGGCGACCCGGTGGCGGCCCCGGGCGGCGAGGGCGCGCACGGCGGCCGGGACGGTGGGTCCGGCGGCGGAGGCGTAGGCGGGCACGACGGGTATGCCGCCGAGCCGTTCGCTGAGCATCCGGGCCGTGCGGCGGGTGTCGGCCGCGGAGTCGGGGTCGCGCGAACCGGCGGCGGCGAGCACGACGGCGGCGCTGCGGCTCCTGGCGCCGGCGTCCCAGCCGGCCTCGACGAGGCGTCCGTGGAGCGCCTCGACGAGCAGTGGATGCGGGCCGAGCGGTGCGGCGGTGCGGCTCCGCAGGGCGGGCGCGCCGGCAGCGGCGGCGGGCAGGTCGTGCTTGACGTGGTGGCCGCGGCCGAGGAGCAGCGGTACGAGTACGGCGTCGCCGGCTCCCACGGCGGCCAGCGTCTGGGGCAGAAGGGGTTCGTTGAGCTCGATGTGACCGAGGCGGACGTCGAGGCCGGGGCGGAGTTCCCTGACCCGGTCGAGGAGTTCCAGGACCGTGCGCAGGGCGTGCGGGTCCCGGCTGCCGTGCGCGACGGCGACCAGCGTGGGGGCGGGTGCGCCGCCGGCCGCGGGGGCGGTCCGGACGGGCTGCCGGGTGCGGTACATGGGCCTGCGGGTTCCGTTCCGGGAGACGAGACTGAGCTGGGTGCCGAGTTGGTTGGTGATGCGGGTCAGGAGTTGGGCGGTGCTGTCGAGGGACAGGGGCTCACGGGGGTGTTCCGATGCCGGCGCCGTCATGGACCGATGGTGCCGGGTGGAGGTTGCCGTGCCGTTGCGCGAGGGTGACGGGTGTTTGCCGTGGCCTCACGGTGGATGTCGCGGAGGAGTGAACTGTTTCGGCCCGCCGTTCGTCCCGTCATAGGAGACGGCAGAACGTGACGACGGCGGACGGACAGGGGGGCTTGCGTGCCACGGGTACGACTGAGACGGCCGAGGATGCCCGGATGGGCGGGGCGGCTGGGACGGCCGAGGTGGCCCGCACGGTTGAGGCCGTCGCTGGCACGGCTGCCCTCGCTGCCGCGCCTGCCGCGGACCCGCCGTGCACAGCGGCTGCTCGTGCAGGGGCTCATGGCGGCCTGTGTGGTGGGGCTCGCGCCCGCCACCTGGATGTACGCCACGGCCGACGCGCGGGTACGGACGACCGCCGACGCACCCGCACGGCAGGTCGCGGTCGTGTTCGGGGCCGGGCTGTGGCAGGGAAGGCCCTCGCCGTACCTCGCGCACCGGCTCGACGCCGCCGCCGAGCTGTACCGGACCGGCACGGTGAAGGTCGTGCTGGTCACCGGGGACAACAGCCGGGTGGAGTACGACGAGCCGGACGCGATGCGGACGTATCTCACCGAGCGCGGGGTACCGGACGGGCGGATCGTCAGCGACTACGCCGGATTCGACACCTGGGACTCCTGTGTACGGGCCAAGAAGATCTTCGGCGTCGACCGGGCGGTGCTGGTGAGCCAGGGCTTCCACATCCGGCGGGCGATCGCGCTGTGCCGCACCGCAGGGATCGACGCGTACGGGGTCGGGGTCGACGACGTACACGACGCGACCTGGTACTACGGCGGCGTGCGGGAGATGATCGCCTCGGGGAAGGCGGCGCTGGACGTCGTGTTCCGGCCCGATCCGCAGTTCCTCGGGCCGCGGGAACCGGGCGTCACGGAAGCCCTCGCGGCGGACTGAGGGCGACGCGGGGGGCCGACCTCACCGCCGGGTCCGGGGCGGGCTGAGGTGGGTGTACCCGGTGCGTAACCGGAAGCACCGGTCCTCGTAATACCCGGCTCGCACGCTGGGCATATGGCCCGCACCGAGACGTCCACCCACTGCCCGTACTGCGCCCTGCAGTGCGGGATGAATCTGCGACCGGTCACCGATGGCACGGTGGTCGAGGTCGTGGAGCGTACCGACTTCCCCGTCAACCGGGGAGCCCTGTGCGGCAAGGGCCGGACCGCGCCCGCCGTGCTCTCCTCGGCGGTCCGGCTGACCGAGCCGCTCGTACGGAACGCCGCGAGCGGTGAGCTGGAACCGGCCGGCTGGGACGAGGCCCTGGAACGGATCGCGGACGGGCTGCGCGGGACGCGGGCGGCGCACGGGGCGGATGCCGTGGGCGTGTTCGGCGGGGGCGGACTGACCAACGAGAAGGCGTACACGCTCGGGAAGTTCGCCCGGGTGGTGCTCGCCACCTCGCAGATCGACTACAACGGCCGCTTCTGCATGTCGTCGGCGGCTGCCGCGCACCAGCGGGCCTTCGGCCTCGACCGCGGGCTGCCTTTCCCCCTGGAGGACATCCCCCGCACCGGGTGCGTGATCCTCGTCGGCTCGAATCCCGCCGAGACGATGCCGCCCGCGCTGCGCTATCTGACCGAGCTGCGCGAGAACGGCGGCAAGCTGATCGTGATCGATCCGCGCCGCACCAGGACCGCCGAGCAGGCGGACCTCCATCTTGCCCCGAGGCCCGGCACCGATCTGGCGCTCGCGCTCGGCATGCTGCATCTGGTGGTGGCCGACGGCCGGGTGGACGAGGAGTTCATCGGCTCCCGTACGAGCGGCTGGGACGAGGCCAGGGCCGGGGTGATGGCGCACTGGCCCGAGCTGGTCGAACGCATCACCGGGGTGCCGGTGCCGCAGCTGCGCGAAGCCGTGGAGATGTTCTGCGGGGCGGAGACCGGCATGGTGCTGACCGCCCGCGGCCCCGAGCAGCAGGCGAAGGGCACCGACACCGTGGGGGCCTGGATCAACCTCTGTCTGGCCACCGGCCGGGCCGGACGCCCACTGTCCGGCTACGGCTGTCTGACGGGCCAGGGCAACGGACAGGGGGGCCGCGAGCACGGCCAGAAGGCCGACCAGCTGCCCGGCTACCGCAAGCTCACCGATCCGGCGGCGCGCCGCCATGTGGCCGGGGTGTGGGGCGTGGACCCCGACTCGCTGCCGGGGCCGGGCCGCAGCGCGTACGAGCTGCTCGACGCGCTGGGCCGGGACGTGAAGGCGCTGCTGGTGATGGGGTCCAATCCCGTCGTCTCCGCACCGCGCGCCGGGCACGTCGAGGAGCGGCTGCGGTCGCTGGACTTCCTGGCGGTCGCGGACGTGGTGCTGTCGGAGACGGCGGCCCTGGCCGACGTGGTGCTGCCCGTGACGCAGTGGGCGGAGGAGAGCGGGACCACGACCAATCTGGAGGGCCGGGTCCTGCTGCGGCAGCGGGCGGTGACCGCTCCGCAGGGCGTACGCAGCGATCTGGAGGTGCTGCACGGCCTGGCCGCGCTCCTCGGGCACGGCAAGGGCTTCCCGGTCGAACCGATGGAGGTCTTCGACGAGCTGCGGCGGGCCTCGGCCGGCGGTCCCGCCGACTACGCGGGCATCACCTACGACCGGATCCTGGCCGAGGACGGCGTGTTCTGGCCCTGCCCGGACGAGGAGCACGCCGGTACGCCGCGGCTGTTCCTGGACCGGTTCGCCACGGACGACGGGCGGGCCAGGTTCGTCGCCGTGACGCACCGCCCGGCCGCGGAGGAGACGGACGAGGAGTACCCGGTGGTGCTGACGACCGGGCGGGTCGTCTCCCAGTACCAGTCGGGGGCGCAGACCCGGCGGGTGGCCGAGCTGAACGCGGCGGCGCCCGGTCCGTTCGTGGAGCTGCATCCCCGGCTCGCGGAGCGGATCGGGGTCGCCGAGGGCGAGCCGGTCGCGGTCACCTCCCGGCGGGGGCGGGCGGTGGCGCCTGCCCGGATCACCGTGGCGATCAGGCAGGACACCGTGTTCATGCCGTTCCACTGGGCGGGCGAGGGCCGGGCCAACACACTGACGAACCCGGCTCTCGACCCGGTGTCGCGGATGCCCGAGTTCAAGGTGTGCGCGGTGCGGGTGGAACCCGCCGGGTGAGAGCCCGGCGTGATCCGGACGAACGACCTCAGGAGCCGCCGGCCGGTCCGGGCCAGCGCCCGCCGGGGATCGGAGTGCCGCCCGCTCCCAGGGAGCGGGTGACGGCGGCTCCGGCGAGGTAGACCCAGGCGGAGGCCGTGGCCGCTTCCACCCGGACGTCCCTGGCCACCCGCTCGTACAGATTGCGCGGGTGGCCGGGGCCGAGGTACTGCTCCAGATCGTCGAGCAGTCCGAGCAGTTCCCCGTACGCACCGGGCGCGGGGGTGATGAGCGCGCCGTGGACCGTGCCGCGGCCCTCGACGGCGTACGGGTAGCCGGGGCCTTCGTAGAGGAGCGCGTCCGGCAGCAGGGCCGGCTGCTCCGCCGCCGTACGGCCCCGGAGGAACCGGTCGTGGTTGCGCCGGCCCGGCAGCAGCGTGCCGTAGACGAAGAACGGCAGTTCGCCGGTGGTCACAGCGCTACGACGGGTGCGGTCTGTGCCGTCACCCAGGCGAGGTAGCGGGCACTTCCGCGCACCACGGGTGTCGCGATGATCTCCGGGGTGTCGTAGTCGTGCACGGCCTCGATGTGCTCCTCCAGCTCCTCGTACCGCTCGGCCGTGGTCTTGAGCAGCACCTGCCACTCCTCGGTGGACTCGATGGCGTTGTGCCACCGGTAGACGGAGGTGACGGGTGCGGAGACCTGCGCGCAGGCGGCCAGCCGGGCCTCCACCGCGCTCCGGGCCAGGGACCGGGCCTTCTCCTCACTGTCCGTCGTGGTCAGTACGGTCAGCCATGCCGGCTCGGTCATGTGCGGGCTCCTCGGGAGTGCGTACGAAAAGCGGTCTCCCTGGATTGTCGGCCGGGACGGGTTCAGGCGCTGTACGGACGGCGCACCTTGGCCTCGCGCAGTGCGTGCGCCCACCAGACCAGCTGGTCGAGCATCGCCTTGGCCGCCGCGTCGGGGGCCGCCGGGTCCTTGTGACGGCCCTCGTCGTCGAAATGGGCACCGGCGTTGTGGAAGGAGACCGTGTCCCGGACCGAGACGGCGTGCAGTTCGGCGAAGACCTGCCGGAGCTGTTCGACGGCCCGGAGACCGCCGGAGATCCCGCCGTACGAGACGAAGGCGACGGGCTTGGCCTGCCATTCGTCGCGGTACCAGTCGATGAGGTTCTTGAGCGGGGCCGGGAAGGAGTGGTTGTACTCGGGGGTCAGGACGACGAAGGCGTCGGCCTCGGCCAACCTCGGCATGACCCGCGCGAGTTGGGCCTGCTCGGTCGGGCCGGGGCGGAAGGAGAGGGCGATCGGCAGGTCCAGCTCGCCGACATCGATCAGTTCGGTCTCGATGTCGGGGTGGCGGGCCGCCCTGGAGAGGAACCAGTCGGCGACGACCGGGCCGAAGCGCCCTTCGCGGTTGCTGCCGAGGATGACGGCCACCTTGAGCGGTGCGGAGGCGAGGGCGGCGGTGGATGCGGGTGCGGAAGTGGTGAGGTCCATGCCCAGAGGCTCGCGCCTCAAGCATGGTTGAGGTCAAGCCCACCGCGCCCCTAGGGTCTTTCGTTTGGATCAGGCCGGATCAGGGAGCGGGGTCTGGTGTGGGCAGCTGCAAGGCGGAGGAGGGAGTCGACGCGGAGCGTCGGCGACCGACGACAACGCCGCAGATGCGCGCGCCAGGGCACGCGAGCCCGGCATGGTCCAAACGAAAGGCCCTAGTTCCGCGGCATACGGTGGAGGCATGACAACTCCCGCGCAGACGCCGTACGTCGAGGTCAACGGGCACCCGGCCACCGAGGAGGACCTTCGGGTGGCCGCCTTCTTCGCCTACGGGCACTTCACGGCCATGCAGATCAGGGACGGAAAGGTGCGCGGCCTGGATCTGCACCTGGGCCGGCTCGACGCCGCGAACCGGGAGCTCTTCGGCCTTCCGCTGGACGGCGGGCAGGTGCGCGAGCTGATCGGGCACGCACTCGACGGCGCCGGGGCCGCGGACGGCTCCGTGCGGGTGCACGGCCTCCTGCCGCCGGGCGACACGGCGACGACGCTGATGGTGACGGTGCGGGAACCCGCGTGGGCGGCCACCGCCCCGAGGAGCCTGATGTCCGTCCCGTACGCCCGCGTGGTGCCGCACATCAAGCGCCCCGGCGAGTTCGGCCAGACCTACTACGGACAGCTCGCGGTACGGTCCGGCTTCGACGACGCGCTGCTGACCGCGCCCGGCGGAGTGATCACCGAGGGCGCCGTCACCAACATCGGCTTCTGGGACGGCACATCGGTGGTCTGGCCGGACGCACCGGCCCTGACCGGCATCACCATGGCGCTCCTGGAGCGGGGGCTCGGCGCGACCGGCTCGGTGCGGCGGCCGGTGACGCTGGAGGACCTGGGGGCGTACCGGGCGGCGTTCCTCACCAACTCGCAGGGGATCTCCCCCGTCCACCGGATCGACGACGTCTCCTTCGAGGTCGACGAGGAGCTGATGGGCCGGATCGGGAAGGTGTACGAGGACGCCCCCTGGGACACGGTCCGCGTCCGGTGACGCAGCATGGCCCCATGCAGATCCACATCGAAGCCTCCGCACTCCCCGGCCTCGCCTGCGGACCGGACAGCGACTTTCCCGGCTACGAGAACATCCATGTCGGTGTCCAGCGCAAGGACAGGCCGGGCGAGCTGCTCGGACTGCACCCCGGCGACGCCCCCTCCGCCGGCTGGACGCTGGACTGCGTCGCCGCGCCCGGGGAGGAGGGCGTGGAGGTGTCGGGGCCGTACGTGCAGAACCGGCTCGGCGGGCGCTTCGTCTATCTGTCCTGGGGCACGGTCGACGGGGCCGGGCTCTTCTCCATGTTCCGGCGGGCCAAGCTGATGTTCGCCGACATCGATCCGGCGGTCCTCGACGCGGCCGTGCGGACCGGGCACCTCACCGCGCGGCTCGCGCTGACCGACGGGAAGGGACAGCCCCTGTGCGGCCGGATCCGCCCGCCGTCCATCGAGTGGACCGCCACGGACGGCGCCCAGGGAGCCTCCGCGACGTAACGCCGCCGGAGGAGGAGACGTCGCGGACACCATCTCGGAGGTATCCGTACACGACACCGCCCCCACGGGCCCGGGGGGGGCGGGGCCGTGGGGGCGGTAGCCGTGGGGCGACGGCGGGGGGATGCCGTGTCCCGTGGGGGGTGAGATGCGTGTGCCCGCACCCCCGGGAGCCATTCCTGTGATGCCCGTCACATCTCACTGGTGGGCTCGTCACTCGATCGGCGCGGGCCCTCCCCCAGCCGACCGAACAGCCCAGTCACACCGCCACGACCTGCACCGACGTCCTGGGGCAAGGGTGCCGCGCCGGTCCGTACGGGTGAAAGCTGACCGGGCGTCAGCAGGCGTACGCCGCGGACCGCCCGTTATCTCGGAGGCAGGACACACCCGCTCGCGCCGTCTGCCCGGAGGAACCCCCCATGCGCAGTCCTGCCCGCCTCGTGACCGGTACCGCCGCCGCGGCGCTCACCGTCGCCGCGCTCGGCCTCACCCTCGCCACCCCGTCCGCGTACGCGGGAGACCTCGGCCGGCTGGAGATCACCCCGGCGACCGCGGCCCCCGGCTCCACGGTCACCGTGAACACCACCGCGTGCGGACCCGACGGATCGGGCATCGGCGACGCGAACTCCCTGGACGCCGGTGACTTCGAGCTGAGCACCGGTACCCACAAGGAGGTCGTGGTCGGCCGGTTCACCGTGCCGCACGACACCAAGCCCGGAACGTACGGCATCGGTGTCTCGTGCGACAACGGCAAGGAGGCCGGTGGAGACCTCGAGGTGATCGGGGGCAGCCGCCCCACGCCCGACCCCCTCAGGCCCGACCACAACCGGCCCGCCGGGCACGTCAGGACGGGCGTCGGCGGCAGCGTCGGGCCCGACACCACCCAGATCGCGGCGGGCGCCGGCGTCATCGCCGCGGCAGCCGTCGGCGGGGTGCTGCTGATGCGGCGCCGGGCGAACGGCACGCACGGCGACTGACCGGACGGACGGACACCCGCCCCGGCGGCCCCGTGCCGCCGGGGCGGCTGCTCCCCGTGCTCCGACCGCCCCTCCCGCCCGCTTCCCGCCCGCTCACTCCGCAAGGACGACGACGTGTCCCAGACGACACAGAAGGCCAAGGGCTGGCTGATAGGCATCGCCGTCCTGTGCGGTGTCTGGCTGATCCAGAACGGGTCCGACACCCTGCTGGTGCCACCCCAGCCGTCCACGGCCGAGTCCTTCGCCGCCGGCCCCCAGCTCCAGCCGGGCTCCCCCGTCGCCGAGCCGATGCGGCCGTCCGAACCGGTCCGCATCCGCATCCCCGCCATCGAGGTGGACGCGCCGATGATGCGGCTGGGACTGGGCAAGGACGGCAGCCTCGACGTACCGCCCGACGGGAACCGCAACATGGCCGGCTGGTTCAAGAACGGGACACCGCCCGGGGCCAAAGGCACCGCGATCGTCGCCGGTCATGTCGACAACGCGCAGGGCCCGTCCGTCTTCTACGCCCTCGGGGCGCTGAAGCGGGGGACGCGGGTCGAGATCGACCGCAAGGACGGTCGCACGGCCGTCTTCTCGATCGACGCGATCGAGGTGTACGAGAACGAGGACTTCCCCGACCAGCGGGTCTACGGCGCGTCGCCGCACGCCTCGCTGCGGCTGATCACCTGCGGCGGCGGATTCTCGGAGAAGACGGGCTACCAGGGCAACGTCGTGGCGTACGCGCACCTCACCGAGGTGCGCTGAGCGACTGCCCGGTCAGGCCGTCCACTGATCGAATCCGAGCTTGGCGACCAGCGAGAACACCACGACCAGCAGCACCCCGCGGACGAACTCGCTGCCCTTCCTGAGCGCCATCCGCGCCCCGAACATGCCGCCCGCCAGATTGAATACGGCCATCAGGGCGGCCAGCTGCCAGAGCACCGTGCCGTGGTAGGCGAACATCGCCAGCGCCCCGGCGTTCGTACAGACGTTGACGATCTTGGCGTTGGCGGAGGCGGTCACCAGGTCGAGGTGGAGCACGGCGGTCAGCGCGAGCACCAGGAAGGTGCCGGTGCCCGGCCCGAACAGCCCGTCGTAGAAGCCGATACCGCCGCCGACCAGGACGATCGCCGTGACGGTACGGGCCCGGGTAACCGTCCGGCCCGTGCCGTCCCCCGCCACCGCCGTACCGAACGAAGGACGCAGCAGCACGAAGGCCGCGACCCCGAGCAGCACCACCATGATCACCGGGCGGAGGACCTCGCTGCTGATCCCGGCGGCGAAGAACGCCCCGCCCATCGAGCCGGCCAGCGCCATGAGCCCGATCCGCACGGCCGTCTTCACCTGGACCGGTGCCTTGCGCAGATACGTCACGGCGGCGCCCGACGTGCCGACGATCGCGACCGCCTTGTTGGTGCCCAGGATGTGCGCGGCGGGCACCTGGGGCAGGCCCAGCAGCATCGCGGGCAGGAGCAGAAGCCCTCCCCCGCCCACCACCGCGTCGATCCAGCCGGCCGCCGCTGCGGCCAGGCAGAGGAGAACGAGGGTGGTCATGGTTATCTCGGGCATGATCCCGACCCTAAGCTCCGCCCGCGGGCCGGCCCGCACGCCCCCTCACACACTCCCCGGTACCGCGCTGAGCGCAAGGTTCCTCCCGGGAAACAGCGGGGATGCGGTCGGGTAACACCCGCCCCGCAGTCTCGACGTCATGAGGACACAGACGGAGAACGCGGCACGTGTGGTGGTGATCGGCGCCGGGATGGCGGGCGCGCGGCTCGCCGCCCGGGTCCCCGGTGTCACCGTCATCGGCGAGGAGGAGCACGCCCCGTACAACCGGGTGCTGCTGGCCGAGGTGCTGGCCGGACGGTACGCACCGGACGTGATCGCCCTGCCGCCCGCCGAGGTGCGGCGCGGGGTGCGGGTGGTGCGTATCGATCCGGCCGACCGGCTGGTGCACTGCGACGACGGCAGCGTCGTCCGGTACGGGCGCCTGGTGCTGGCCACCGGTTCCAACCCGGTCCTGCCGCCGTTGCGCGGTCTCGGGAACACGCTGCCCGACGGGGTCCACCCGTTCCGCACGCTGGACGACTGCCTGGCCCTGCGCGCGGCGGTACGTCCCGGCACGCGCGCCGTCGTCATCGGCGGCGGCCTCCTCGGGGTCTCCGCCGCCCGTGCGCTCGCCGAGTGCGGCGCCCAGGTGGTGCTGGCCCAGCAGGGCGAGCACCTCATGGAGCGGCAGCTGGACGCCGAGTCGGCCGGGCTGCTGCGGCGCCACCTCGAAGCCCTCGGGGTCGAGGTGCACACCGAGTGCCGCGTCCGCGGTCTGCGCTGCACCGACTCCGCGGTACGCGCCGTGGAGCTCGCCGACGGCTACGAGCTGGAGGCCGAGATCACGGTGCTGGCCTGCGGGGTCCGCCCCCGTACGGGGCTGGCGCTCGCCGCCGGTCTCGACGTCCGCAAGGGCATCGTCGTGGACGACGAGATGCGTACCTCCGACCCGTACATCCACGCGGTCGGCGACTGCGCCGAGCACGACTCGACCGTCTACGGGCTGGCGGGCGCCGCGCTGGAACAGGCGGACGTGGTGGCCGAGGTACTGGCCGGCCGGCCGGCCCGCTACACCGGCACCCGGGCCCTGACCCGGCTGACCCTGCGCTCCCCCGCTCCGGCGCTCGCCGCCGCGGTCCCTGCCGCCCCCGCCCCCGTCACCGGGGCGCTCGACCTGGCCGCGTTCGGCGACTCCCGTCCGCTGCCCGGCGACGACGTGATCCGGCTGGCCGACGCCACCAAGGGCGCCTACCGCTCGGTCGTCGTCCGCGGCGACCGGCTGGCGGGCGGGGTGCTGTTCGGCGATCTGGGTGCGGTCGGCACCCTCGCCCGCACCTGGCAGAACGACGAACCGCTTCCCGCCGACATGTCCCTGCTCCACCTGCTCACCAACGACGGAGGTCTCTGAGATGCCGGTGCCCACTTCCCCGAACACTCCCGCCGCAGGAGTGCCGACGATCGTGGTCGTCGGGCACGGCATGGTCGGCCAGCGGTTCCTGGAGGCACTCGCCGACCGCGGACTGACCGCCGCCGCGGGCACCGCCCGGGTCGTCGTGCTCTGCGAGGAGCCGCGCCCGGCGTACGACAGGGTCCAGCTCACCTCGTACTTCTCCGGGAAGACCCCGGACGACCTGTCGCTCGTCGAGCCGGACTTCATGGAGCGGCACGGCATCGAGCTGTACCTCGGCGACCCGGCCGAGACCGTCGACCGCGAGGCGCGCCGGGTGGTCTCCCGCTCCGGGCTGACGTTCGCGTACGACACGCTGGTCCTGGCCACCGGCTCGTACCCCTTCGTGCCGCCGGTCCCCGGCAAGGACGCCGAAGGCTGCTTCGTCTACCGCACCATCGAGGACCTCCTCGCGATCGAGGAGTACGCGAAGACGGCCACGACGGGCGCGGTGGTCGGCGGCGGGCTGCTGGGCCTGGAGGCTGCCGGAGCACTGAAGGGACTCGGACTCGACACGCACGTCGTGGAGTTCGCACCCCGGCTGATGCCGGTCCAGGTCGACGCGGGCGGCGGCGCCGCCCTGCTGCGCACCATCGAGAACATGGGCCTCACCGTCCACACGGGCGTCGGAACGCAGGAGGTCACCGCGGGCGAGAGCGGTGCCGTGAACGGCATGTCCCTCTCCGACGGCTCCTCCCTCGCCACGGACCTCGTGGTCTTCTCGGCGGGGGTACGGCCCCGGGACCAGCTGGCCCGCGACTGCGGCCTGGCGGTCGGCCAGCGCGGCGGCATCATCGTCGACGAGGAGTGCCGTACGTCCGACAGCGACGTGTTCGCGATCGGCGAGTGCGCCCTGGCCTCCGACGGCCGGGTGTACGGGCTGGTGGCGCCGGGCTACGAGATGGCGCAGACGGTCGCCGGGGTGATCGCGGGCGAGACGGCCTCGTTCACCGGCGCCGACCTGTCGACCAAGCTGAAGCTGCTCGGTGTGGACGTGGCCTCGTTCGGCGACGCGCACGGCGCGGCCGAGGGCTGCCTCGACGTCGTCTACTCGGACTCCCGCTCGGGCGTCTACAAGAAGCTGGTGATCGGCCAGGACGGCACGCTGCTGGGCGGGGTGCTCGTCGGGGACGCCGACCAGTACGGCACGCTGCGGCCGATGACCGGCACGGTCCTGCCCGTGGCGCCGGAGCAGCTGGTGCTGCCCGCGGGCGCGGGCGGTCCGGTCACGCTGGGCCCGTCCTCGCTGCCGGACGACGCGGTGATCTGCTCCTGCCACAACGTCACCAAGGGCGCGATCTGCGAGCACACCACCCTGCCCGAGGTGAAGAAGTGCACCAAGGCGGGTACCGGCTGCGGGAGTTGCGTCAAGGTCATCGGCCAGCTGCTCCCGCAGAGCGCCGACAAGGGCCTGTGCGGCTGCTTCTCGTACACCCGCAGCGAGCTGTACGAGATCGTGCGGACGCTGGGCACCACCTCGTACGCGGACCTCCTCGACTCGCACGGCCGGCCGGCGGCGCGCGGCGGGGACGGCTGCGAGATCTGCAAGCCGACGGTCGGTTCGATCATCGCCTCGCTGGCGCCCACGCTCGGCGCGAGCGGCTATGTGCTGGACGGCGAGCAGGCGGCCCTCCAGGACACCAACGACCACTTCCTGGCCAACCTCCAGCGCAACGGCTCGTACTCGATCGTGCCGCGCATCCCGGGCGGCGAGATCACCCCCGAGAAGCTCATCGTCATCGGCGAGGTGGCCCGGGACTTCGGGCTCTACACGAAGATCACCGGCGGACAGCGCATCGACATGTTCGGCGCCCGGGTCGACCAGCTGCCGCTGATCTGGACCCGGCTCGTGGACGCGGGCTTCGAGTCGGGACACGCGTACGGGAAGTCGCTGCGGACGGTCAAGTCCTGTGTGGGGCAGACCTGGTGCCGCTACGGCGTGCAGGACTCCGTGAAGATGGCCATCGATCTGGAGCTGCGCTACCGGGGCCTGCGCTCCCCGCACAAGCTGAAGTCCGCGGTCTCGGGCTGCGCCCGCGAGTGCGCCGAGGCGCGCGGCAAGGACTTCGGGATCATCGCCACGGCCAACGGATGGAACCTGTACGTCGGCGGCAACGGCGGCGCCGAACCGCGCCACGCGGACCTGCTGGCCCAGGACCTCTCGGACGCCGAACTGGTGCGCCTCATCGACCGGTTCCTGATGTTCTACATCCGTACGGCGGAGCGGCTGGAGCGCACCTCGACCTGGCTGGACCGGATCGAGGGCGGCCTCGACCACGTCCGGGACGTCGTGGTCCACGACTCGCTGGGCATCTGCGCGGAGCTGGAACGGCTGATGAGCGACCACGTCGCCGGCTACCGCGACGAGTGGGCCGAGACCATCAACGACCCCGAGCGGCTGCGCCGCTTCGTCACCTTCGTCAACGCACCCGACGCACCCGACCCCTCGGTGAGGTTCGTCCCCGAACGGGATCAGGTCAAGCCCGACCTGGACATCCTCGCGGGGCCCGTGCTCGCCATCCGCACGCTTGAAGGGACCGCCTCCTGATGACCGTACAGACGGCACTGACGACCGAGCAGGCGCAGGACACCCGGGTGATCCGACTCGCCCACGGGGAGGACTGGTTCACGGTCTGCGAGCGCTCGCTGCTGACCCCGGGCCGCGGCGTCGCGGCCCTCCTCCCGGACGGCCGTCAGGTCGCCCTCTTCATGGACCGGTCGGGTCAGGCGTACGCGATCGACAACCGCGATCCGTTCACCGGTGCGTACGTCCTCTCGCGGGGCCTGGTCGGCTCCGCGGCCGGCCGGCCGTTCGTCGCCTCGCCCCTGCTGAAGCAGCGCTTCGATCTGGCGACGGGGGCCTGCCTGGACGACGACGAGGTCTCCGTGCCGGTCTTCGGGGTACGGGCGGACTGACCGCATGCGCGGGCCGTTCACTCTTTGTTGTGCTCCCGTCAATTGCATGGCTCTACTGTCCTGACGCGCGACCCGCCGCCCGACCGGACGGCGGGCCCTCACGTCACCTGTGGAGTGATCGTGGAACGTCGGACCTTTCTGCGCACAGCGGTGATCGGCACCTCGGCGGCAGCCTTCGGCGGCACCCTGTGGAGGGGCGCCGCCTTCGCCGCCCCGGCCCAGCCCGGCCCCGGCCCGTACGGCGCGCTGCAGCCGGCCAACGCCAACGGCATCCTGCTACCCAGCGGCTTCACCAGCAGAATCATCGCCCGCTCGGGTCAGACCGTCGCCGGAACCTCGTACACCTGGCACAGCGCACCGGACGGCGGCGCCACCTTCGCCGACGGCAGCGGCTGGATCTACGTCTCCAACGCCGAGGTCTCCTCGGGCAGCGGCGGCGGCGCGAGTGCCGTCCGCTTCAACTCCGCGGGCACCGTCACCTCCGCCTCCCGCATCCTGTCCGGCACGAACAACAACTGCGCCGGCGGCCGTACCCCGTGGGACACCTGGCTGTCCTGCGAGGAGGTCAGCCGCGGATTCGTCTACGAGACCGACCCGTGGGGCGTCGACGCGGCCGTGCAGCGTCCCGCGCTGGGCCGCTTCAAGCACGAGGCGGCTGCCGCCGACGCGGACCACGGCTACATCTACCTCACCGAGGACGAGACGGACGGCCGCTTCTACCGCTTCCGTCCCACCACCTGGGGCAACCTGTCGAGCGGCACCCTGCAGGTGCTCGTGGCGGGTACCGGCACCTCGGGCCCGGTGACCTGGAGCAACGTCCCCGACCCGGACGGCTCGCCCACTCAGACCCGCTACCAGGTCTCCGGCGCCAAGGTCTTCAACGGCGGCGAGGGCTGCTTCTACGCGGCGGGCACGTGCTGGTTCACCACCAAGGGCGACAACCGGGTGTGGGCGTACGACGCCAACGCCTCCTCCCTGTCCCTCGCCTACGACGACTCGCTCGTCACCAGCGGCACGGCTCCCCTCACGGGCGTCGACAACGTCACCCGCTCGGGCTCCGGCGACCTCTACGTCGCGGAGGACGGCGGCAACATGGAGATCTGCCTGATCACGCCCGCCGGCACCATCGCCCCGTTCCTGCGGATCAGCGGACAGTCCGGCTCGGAGATCACCGGCCCGGCCTTCTCCCCCGACGGCACACGCCTCTACTTCTCCTCGCAGCGTGGCACGAGCGGGAGTTCGTCCGGTGGCATCACCTACGAGGTGACCGGGCCGTTCCGCAGCTAGCGTTCTCTCCGGTGGTGGTGGCAGGTCAGGACTGGCCTTCCACCGCCGCCGGGTCCATCCACATGACCTCCCAGACGTGGTGGTCGGGGTCCTGGAAGGAACGGCCGTACATGGTGCCGTAGTCCATGGGCTCGTTGGCGGGGAAGCCACCGGCGGCGAGCGCGGCGTCGGCGAGCTCGTCGACCTTCTCGCGGCTCTCCGCGCTCAGGCAGAGGATGACCTCCGTCGACTTCTCGGAGTCGGCGATCTCCTTTTTGGTGAACTCCTTGAACTTCGGCTCGGTGAGCAGCATGACGAAGATCGTGTCGCTGATGACCAGACAGGCGCTCGTCTCGTCACTGAACTGCGGGTTGGTGCTGTAACCGAGCTTCCCGAAGAAGCCCTTCGTCGTCTCCAGGTCCTTGACCGGCAGGTTCACGAAGATCATCTGAGGCATGACGTCCCACTCTTCCGTCTCGGCATTTTGTGGCGGTTCGTGGCGCCTTGTGCAGGCGCTTTCGAAGGTTAGACGAACGGGCCGCACGGAACTCATCGCTCTGCGGACAGGAAGTTTCCCCAAGAGGTCCTCCCGTCGAGGCCCGGGAGAGCGGCCGACCCTCAGGACAGGGCGAGCGGGGCGCCGCCCCTGAGCAGCGAGCCGCCCAGCGGTGTGAGCGTGTGCAGGACCGAGCTGCCGTGGCGCAGGGTGCGGACCAGGCCCGCTTCGCGCAGCACGCAGGCGTGCTGGCTCGCCGAGGCCATGGACACCCCGGCCCGGCGAGCGAGTTCGCTGGTCGTGCAGCCGTTGCCGATGGACCCGAGAACGGCCGAGCGGGTGTGCCCGAGGAGCCGGCCGAGCCAGGGGCCCGGTTCGGCGAAGGCGGGGGCGCCGGGGTGGGTGACCGGATAGACGAGGACGGGCATGAGCTGCGGGTCGCGGTAGACGACCGGGGTGCCGCGGCAGAAGAAGGAGGGCTGGAGCAGCAGCCCCCGGCCGTCCAGGCGCAGTTCGCGGTCGACCGGGTAGTCGGCCTCCAGGACGGGTGCCCGCCAGCGGATCATGGGCGGCAGGCCGGCGAGGAGTTCGTCGGCGCCCCCGTCGAGCAGGGCCCGGCCCCGGACGGCCCGGTCGGCCTCCACACTCGCCTGGACGTGCGGCCAGTACGGTTCGACGGCGGCGCGGTGGTAGCCGCGCAGGGCGGCGATGAGCCGGCCGAGCGGTTCGGCACGCCCTTCGGAGAGCGCGTCCAGCAGCGCCTCCGGCGACCGGCCGCCGTCCTGCCGCCCCCGCCCGGCCGCCAGTCGGGTCAGGTCACCGTGCAGCCGGCCGACGGGGGTGTCGCGCAGGGCCTCCATCCCGACGTCCAGCGAGAAGGGCTCGGAGCCCTGCTGGGAAGGCGTGAGAAAGTCCGGGAAATAGCCACGCGGCGGAACCACCGCGGCCAGCAGACGTGTTTCACCATTCAACCGGGTTCTGGATTCCGTACGCCATTTCCCGAACACCGTGGAACCACGCCGGTCCCGGAGCCGGTGAAAACTGAGAACGGTTTCCCATAATGCGTCCGGCCGCGTGGCCATCCGCACCTTGGAAAGGTCCGTTCCGGACACATGGATGCGCAGCACCGATCCCCCACCTGTTGCAACCGCAATCGCCCCGATCGAAGGGTATGCATACCGTCACACGACGTCACCACGGGGTTTCGGCCAGAGTTGAAACGTCTCGCTTGCATCCGCTTCACCCGAAAAGCTGTACGACGTCGGGCACGAAACCGGAGCCGCCGAAAGAACGAACGAAGGCCGTGGGGGGCTTTGTCCGTTCGGCGGCGGTCGGCTCCGGTTACGGCTCCGTGTCCGGCGGGGGTAAGCCGGGTGCGGTCCATGGGTGGGGATCCATGGACCGCACCCCGGTCCTCTTACGGCCCGGAATTTGCGCAGTGAACGAGAAAAGGAACGCCGCTCAACCATCCGAAATTCAACGGAATCCACCACGTCCCGCCATTCCGTGGAAGTCCGGATGCACAGCCGCCGTCTTCCAGGTGACCGCCACCCCTGTCCGTAAGGAACACGACGAAGCGGCGGCACCCCCGCACAGGGTGCCGCCGCTTCTGCGGAGCTCCGGGGCCGCCGCTGGTCCGGCGAGGGTCGGTACGGCCCGACGGCGGCCCCGGAGTCAGGCAGTCACTGCCGCCGTCAGCGGCTGTCGCTCCCCTTGTCCGTCGAGCTCACGGCCGCGGCCCGGCCCGCCTCAAGACGCGCCACCGGGATACGGAACGGCGAGCAGGACACGTAGTCCAGGCCCACCTCGTGGAAGAAGTGCACCGACTCCGGGTCACCGCCGTGCTCGCCGCAGACGCCGAGCTTGAGGTCGGGACGGGTGGCCCGGCCGGCCTCGACGGCGCTGCGCACGAGCGCGCCGACGCCGTCCTTGTCGATCGTCTCGAACGGCGAGACCCCGAAGATGCCCTTCTCCAGGTACGCGGTGAAGAACGAGGCCTCCACGTCGTCACGGGAGAAGCCCCACACCGTCTGGGTCAGGTCGTTGGTGCCGAAGGAGAAGAACTGCGCGGCCTCGGCGATCTGACCGGCGGTCAGCGCGGCCCGCGGCAGCTCGATCATCGTGCCGATGGTCAGCTTCAGGTTCGTGCCGGTGGCCGCCTCGACCTCGGCGATGACCTGGTCGGCCTCGTCGCGGACGATCTCCAGCTCCTGGACCGTGCCGACGAGCGGAATCATGATCTCGGGACGCGGGTCGCCCTTGGCGTTCTTGCGCTGCGCCGCCGCTTCCGCGATGGCACGGACCTGCATCGCGAAGAGCCCGGGGATGACCAGACCGAGGCGCACCCCGCGCAGACCCAGCATCGGGTTCTGCTCGTGCAGCTTGTGCACGGCCTGGAGGAGGCGCAGGTCGTTCTCGTTGGCGTCCTTGCGGGACTCGGCGAGGGCGACCCGTACCGACAGCTCGGTGATGTCGGGCAGGAACTCGTGCAGCGGCGGGTCGAGCAGCCGTACGGTGACGGGCAGCCCGTCCATCGACTCGAACAGCTCGATGAAGTCGGCCTTCTGGAGCGGCAGCAGCTCGGCGAGCGCGGTCTCGCGCTCGGAGTCGGTGTCCGCCAGGATCAGCTTCTCGACCATCTCGCGGCGCTCACCGAGGAACATGTGCTCGGTGCGGCACAGGCCGATGCCCTGGGCTCCGAAGCGGCGCGCCCGGTTGGCGTCCTCGGCGTTGTCCGCGTTGGCCCGTACGCGCAGCCGCCGTACGCGGTCCGCGTACGCCATGATCCGGTGCACGGCGGCGACGAGCTCGTCGGCGTCGTCGGCGCCCGCGTGCATCCGGCCCTCGAAGTACTCGACGACCGGGGACGGCACGACGGGGACCTCACCGAGGTAGACCTTGCCGGTCGAACCGTCGATGGAGACGGTGTCGCCCTCCTCGATCACCCGGCCGCCGACAGTCATCCGGCGGCGCTTGGTGTCGACCTCCAGGTCCTCCGCTCCGCAGACACAGGTCTTGCCCATGCCGCGGGCCACGACGGCCGCGTGCGAGGTCTTGCCGCCGCGCGAGGTCAGGATGCCCTCGGCGGCGATCATGCCGTCGAGGTCGTCGGGGTTGGTCTCGCGGCGGATGAGAATGACCTTCTCGCCGGACCGGGACCACTTGACGGCGGTGTACGAGTCGAAGACGGCCTTGCCGACCGCCGCGCCCGGGGAGGCGGCGATGCCGCGGCCGAGCAGCTCGGTCTTCGCCTGGTCGTCGAAGCGGGGGAACATCAGCTGCGCGAGCTGCGCCCCGTTGACGCGCTGGAGCGCCTCGGCCTCGTCGATGAGGCCCTGGTCGACGAGCTGGGTGGCGATCCGGAAGGCGGCACCGGCGGTGCGCTTGCCGACGCGGGTCTGCAGCATCCAGAGCTGACCGCGCTCGATGGTGAACTCGATGTCGCAGAGATCCTTGTAGTGGGTCTCCAGCGTCTCCATGATCTTCATCAGCTGGTCGTACGACTTCTTGTCGATCGACTCCAGATCCGCGAGCGCCACGGTGTTGCGGATACCCGCGACGACGTCCTCGCCCTGCGCGTTCTCCAGGTAGTCGCCGTAGACGCCCTGGTGGCCGCTGGCCGGGTCACGCGTGAAGGCGACACCGGTACCGGAGCCCGCGCCGAGGTTGCCGAAGACCATCGAACAGACATTGACGGCCGTGCCGAGGTCGCCGGGGATGCGCTCCTGGCGGCGGTAGAGCTTGGCCCGGTCGGTGTTCCACGAGTCGAAGACCGCGTTTATGGCGAGGTCCATCTGCTCACGCGGGTCCTGCGGGAAGTCGCGTCCGGCCTCCTGCTTGACGATCTTCTTGAAGCTCTTGACCAGCTTCTTCAGATCGTCGGCGCCGAGGTCGGTGTCGACGGTGACCTTCTTGGCGTGCTTGGCGGCCTCCAGGGCCTCCTCGAAGAGGTCCCCCTCGACCCCGAGGACCGTCTTGCCGAACATCTGGATGAGGCGGCGGTAGGAGTCCCACGCGAAGCGCTCCTCGCCGGCCTGGTTGGCGAGACCCACGACGGACTCGTCGGAGAGGCCGATGTTGAGGACCGTGTCCATCATCCCGGGCATCGAGAACTTGGCACCGGAGCGGACGGAGACCAGCAGAGGGTCGTCGGCCTGGCCGAGCTTCTTGCCCATCTTCTGCTCGAGAGCGTCGAGGTGGGCGCTCACCTCCTCCCGCAGCGCGGCCGGCGCGTCACCACTGTCGAGGTAGACCTTGCACGCCTCGGTGGTGATGGTGAAGCCGGGAGGAACGGGCAGCCCGAGATTGGTCATCTCGGCGAGGTTGGCACCCTTGCCGCCCAGGAGATCTTTCAGATCCTTGTTGCCCTCGGTGAAGTCGTAGACGAACTTCTGGGGATCTTTGTTTTCCGACACGGGTCTCGACTCCTCGAGGACGCGGTGGCTGCCCTGACGGCGAGGAACATACCCAGATCGAAGGTGTCTGGGTACGTCCACTTGCGCGTCATGCGGCCTCAACCACCCGTCCGCCAGCAGATCGAAAGTGGCACGGCACCCGGACGGGCGGGCGAGATTGATTCACTTCTTGAACGCATAACTACAACACGTGATCAATATCGGGCACATTCGACACAGTGCGTAGGGGAAGCGTCGATCGATCAAAGTAAAGTCGCCTGGCACCCAGTGCCATCATTTGAGAAGTACACCGTCCAAATTACTGCTCATCTGAGCAATGCGCTCCTCAGGGGTGGCGAGAATCACGCCCCCGAGGCCGCTCAGATGTCACCATCCGGACGTCATATGGGCACCGACCGGTCACCCAAAGCCGAGAACACCGGTGCGGAGCGTGAGACCGACAGGGAAATCTCGTCGTATCTCTTCGAAACAGCCGCTCAGATGAGCAATCGGATACGGGGCACTCGGTGCCCGGCCCTCCGACATGCGAAACGGGTCCCGCGGAAGCGCCGAGGCACTCCCGCGGAACCCGCTCCGGGGGCCGGGAACGCTCAGCCGCCCGAGGTGTCCAGCTCCGCGTCCGCGCTCACACCGGCGCAGTCGTAGGGGTCCTTCAGCCAGCCGTCCGGGAGCACCACCCGGTTGTTGCCCGAGGTGCGCCCGCGCGGCCCGTCCGCGCCGTCCGGCCACGGCTGGTCCAGGTCCAGTTCGTGCAGCTGGCCGCCGAGCTCCTCCAGCGAAGAGGTGACGGCGAGCTTCTTGCGCATCTCGGAGCCCACCGCGAACCCCTTGAGGTACCAGGCCACGTGCTTACGGAAGTCGATCACGCCACGGGTCTCGTCGCCGATCCACTCCCCCAGCAGCGTCGCGTGCCGCAGCATCACGTCCGCGACCTCCCGGAGGCCGGGCGCCCGGCGCGTCTCCGTGCCCTCGAAGGCGCTCACGAGGTCGCCGAAGAGCCAGGGGCGGCCCAGGCAGCCCCGGCCGACCACGACGCCGTCACAGCCGGTCTCACGCATCATCCGCAGGGCGTCGTCCGCGCACCAGATGTCGCCGTTGCCGAGGACGGGGATCTCCGGGACGTGCTCCTTGAGGCGCGCGATGGCCTCCCAGTCGGCCGTGCCGCCGTAGTGCTGGGCCGCGGTCCTGCCGTGCAGGGCGACGGCCGTCACGCCCTCCTCGACGGCGATCCGGCCCGCGTCCAGGAACGTGATGTGGTCGTCGTCGATGCCCTTGCGCATCTTGATGGTGACCGGGAGGTCGCCGGCATTGGACACGGCCTGGTTGAGGATCGCCCGCAGCAGGGGCCGCTTGTACGGGAGCGCGGAGCCGCCGCCCTTGCGGGTGACCTTGGGCACCGGGCAGCCGAAGTTCAGGTCGATGTGGTCGGCGAGGTTCTCGTCGACGATCATCCGGACCGCCTTGCCGACGGTGACCGGGTCCACTCCGTACAGCTGGATGGAGCGCGGGGTCTCGCTCGCGTCGAAGTGGATCAGCTGCATGGTCTTCTCGTTGCGCTCGACCAGTGCCCGCGTGGTGATCATCTCGCTGACGAACAGCCCCTTGCCCCCGGAGAACTCCCGGCACAGGGTGCGGAAGGGGGCGTTGGTGATGCCGGCCATGGGGGCGAGCACCACCGGCGGCTGCACGGTGTGCGGGCCGATCCGGAGCAGCGGGGGCGCGGGGGCGAGCGTGGTCATTCACCCATTGTCGCGTACCGCGAAAGTACCACCGGCGGCCGGGACGACGGGCCGGGCCCGGATACGGGTGCGGGCCCGGATCACCAGGTGATCCGGGCCCGCGGTCGTACGGGTGGGGAGGAGGCGTCAGCTCTGGGCCGGCGCGTCCTGGTCCGCGGAGTCGTCCGAGGAGGCGGCGGCGGACTGGGCGCGCTCACGCATCTTGCGCACCAGCTCCTGCTTCTTCTCCTCGGCGGTCTGACGGTCGGCGTTGCGCGAGGGGCCAGCGCCCTGCTGTTCGGCGCGGGACAGCTTCTTGCGCTGTCCGCCCACACCGAGAAGGTTGTTCCGGCTCTTTGCCACGGGGTTCTCCCATTCGTGGTGAGAAGTGAGGTCTGCAGTGATCAGGGATCGATCCGATGGGCGGCGGGGGGTCAGTCCCGCCGCGCTCTCACTCGTAGATCTGGAAGAACGAAGACATGCCGGAAACGGTACCCCGGCTCCGATGGCCACGGCACCCACTTTT
Organism: Streptomyces sp. NBC_00234; assembly: GCF_036195325.1. NCBI lineage: Bacteria > Bacillati > Actinomycetota > Actinomycetes > Kitasatosporales > Streptomycetaceae > Streptomyces > Streptomyces sp. NBC_00234. The sequence continues at coordinate 2,614,564 of NZ_CP108101.1, forward strand.
CAGGCGGTCGGGTCCACGGTCGCCTGGTGGGCCTCGGCAAGGTGCTCCTGGGCCTTCAGCCACGGCAGGAACTGCGCGCCCTTGCGCCAGCCGCAGGTCTCGCAGCTCAGCTGGCGCTGCATGCCCGACTTGCTGACGTGGACGACGTGTTCACGGCCGTGGCCGTCCCACCTGCTGACCTTGCTCGTGGTCATGGACGGCATCCTGGCCTCCTGTGGACGGGTGCGCCCAGTGTGCAACGAAGCCCCCGGTCCCGTACGGGGAACCGGGGGCTTCGCCCGTTCAGGCGTGCGAAATGTCAGCAGCCGAGCAGTCGCGCACCCAGGTACGCCTGGATCTGGTCCAGGGAGACGCGCTCCTGCTTCATGGTGTCGCGCTCGCGCACGGTCACCGCGTTGTCGTCGAGGGTGTCGAAGTCGACGGTGACGCAGAACGGCGTACCGATCTCGTCCTGGCGGCGGTAACGGCGGCCGATGGCGCCCGCGTCGTCGAACTCGATGTTCCAGTTCTGCCGCAGGTCGGTGGCGAGGCCCTTGGCCTTCGGCGACAGCTGCGGGTTCCGGGACAGCGGCAGGACCGCGACCTTGACCGGCGCCAGGCGCGGGTCGAGGCGCATCACGGTGCGCTTCTCCATGACGCCCTTGGCGTTCGGCGCCTCGTCCTCGATGTAGGCGTCGAGCATGAAGGCGAGCATGGCGCGGTTGACGCCGGCCGCCGGCTCGATGACGTACGGGGTCCAGCGCTCACCGGCCTCCTGGTCGAAGAAGGTGAGGTCGTGACCCGACGCCTTGGAGTGCGCCTTGAGGTCGTAGTCGGTGCGGTTGGCCACGCCTTCGAGCTCGGAGAACTCGTTGCCGCCGAAGTTGAAGCGGTACTCGATGTCCGCGGTGCGCTTCGAGTAGTGCGACAGCTTGTCCTTGGGGTGGTCGAACCAGCGCATGTTCTCCTCGCGCAGGCCCAGACCGGTGTACCAGCTCCAGCGCTGGTCCATCCAGTACTGCTGCCACTCCTCGTCCTCGCCCGGCTTGACGAAGAACTCCATCTCCATCTGCTCGAACTCGCGGGTGCGGAAGATGAAGTTGCCCGGAGTGATCTCGTTCCGGAAGGACTTGCCGATCTGCGCGATACCGAACGGCGGCTTCTTGCGCGAAGTCACCTGCACCTGGGCGAAGTTGGTGAAGATGCCCTGGGCGGTCTCGGGACGCAGGTACGCGGCGGAGCCGGCGTCCTGGGTCGGGCCGAGGTGGGTCTGCAGCATGCCGGAGAACTGCTTGGGCTCGGTGAACTGGCCCTTGTTGCCGCAGTTCGGGCAGTTGATGTCGGCGAGACCGTTGGCGGGCAGGCGGCCGTGCTTGGCCTCGTACGCCTCTTCCAGGTGGTCCGCGCGGTAACGCTTGTGGCAGGAAGTGCACTCGGTCAGCGGGTCCGAGAAGGTCGCCAGGTGACCGGACGCCTCCCAGACCTCGGACGCCAGGATCACCGAGGAGTCGAGACCGACGATGTCCTCGCGCGCGGTGACCATGGAGCGCCACCACTGACGCTTGATGTTCTCCTTGAGTTCGACACCCAGCGGCCCGTAGTCCCAGGCGGCCTTGGAGCCACCGTAGATCTCACTGCAGGGGTAGACGAAGCCACGGCGCTTGCTCAGGCTGACGATGGTGTCGATCTTGTCGGCGGCCACGGTGCTCTCTTCATTACGACGGCGAAATTGGACAGGAGCGGCGCGAAGCGCGCCTCGGTGGGGGGTGGAGCTCAGGAGACGGGCGGGCTAATGCTCCAGATTACCGGCGGGCGCACCCCCCGGATCAAATCGGTGGGCGGTACCGGCGGTCCGCGCCCTACGTGGCGAGCATCTCATCCGGCTTGTTGACAATCGTTTCCATGATTGTTGAAAATGACTGTCATGAACGTACGTCGCCTCATACCCACCGCAGCCGTCGCCGGAGCAGTCGCCCTCGGCCTCACCGCCCTCTCCGCCTGCTCCACGTCCGACGCCGCGGACAGCAAGAACGGCGACAAGCTGAACGTGGTCACGTCCTTCTACCCGATGCAGTTCCTGGCCGAGGAGATAGGCGGGGACCACGTCTCCGTCGAGAGCCTCACCAAGCCCGGTGTCGAGCCCCACGACCTGGAGCTCACCCCGCGCCAGATCGGCGGCCTCGGCGACGCGGACTACATCCTCTACCTCAAGGGCATCCAGCCCGCCGTCGACGACGCCGTCACCCAGGCAGGCGTCCAAAACACCGTCGACGCGGCGACGCTGACCTCGCTGGAGGACCACGGGGCGGAGGTCGGGGGCGACGAGCACGGCCACGAGGACGAGCACGGCCACGAGCACGAGGCCGGCGCCGACCCGCACATCTGGCTGGACCCGGTGAAGTACGCCGAGGTCGCCAAGGGTGTCGGGAAGTCCCTGGAGAAGGCCGACCCGGACCACGCCACGGACTACGCGAAGAACACCGACGCCCTGGTCGACAAGCTGGGCGCGCTGAACACGTCCTTCGAGACGGGTCTGAAGGACACGTCGACCAAGACGTTCATCACCACCCACTCCGCCTTCGGATACCTCGCCGAGCGCTACGGCCTGACCCAGGAGGGCATCGCCGGCATCGACCCCGAGGCCGAGCCCAGCCCGGCCCGGATCAAGGAGATCCACACCGTGGCGAAGGAGAACAAGGCCACCACCGTGTTCTTCGAGACGCTCGCCAGCGACAAGACCGCGAAGACCGTCGCCCAGGACACCGGCCTGAAGACGGACGTCCTGGATCCGCTGGAGGGAATCACGGAGCAGTCCAAGGGCGCTGACTACATCGAGGTCATGAAGTCCAACCTGGCCGCGCTCCAGAAGGCCCTCGGCGCGAAGTGACCGACGTAACACCCGTACCGTCCTCAGCAGCACCGGAGGCGTTCATGCCGCAGCCCGAGAGCACCACACCCGATCCCGTGATCCGCCTGCGCGGCGCCACGGCCACGCTCGGCTCGCGCCCCGTGCTGCGGGGCGTCGACCTCACCGTGCACCGCGGTGAGGTCGTGGCCCTGCTCGGCGCCAACGGTTCGGGCAAGTCCACGGCCGTGCGCTCCGCGATCGGGCAGGTCCCGCTCACCGGTGGCACCGTCGAGCTCTTCGGCACCGAGCTGCGCCGCTTCCGCCAGTGGGCCCGCATCGGCTACGTACCGCAGCGCACGACGGCGGCCGGCGGCGTCCCCGCCACCGTCCGCGAAGTCGTCGCCTCCGGGCGCCTGTCCCGTACGAAGCTGAGGCTGCCCCGCAAGGCGGACCGGGAGGCCGTCGACCGGGCCATCGAGCTCGTCGGCCTCGCCGACCGGGCCAAGGACTCGGTGAGCGCGCTCTCGGGCGGGCAGCACCAGCGGGTGCTGATCGCGCGGGCGCTGGCCGCCGAACCCGAGCTGCTGATCATGGACGAGCCGATGGCCGGAGTGGACCTGGCCAGCCAGGAGATCCTGGCCGGGACGCTGCGCAGGCAGGTCGCCGTCGGCGCCTCCGTCCTGCTCGTCCTGCACGAGCTCGGCCCCCTGGAGCCGCTGATCGACCGCGCGATCGTCCTGCGCGACGGCTGCGTGATGCACGACGGGCCGCCCCCCGAGGCCCTGGGCCAGCACGCGCTGCCCGGCCACGACCACGTACACCCCCACGCGGCTTCCGAGCCCGTCCGGACGGGACTGCTGAGCTGATCATGCTGGAATTCCTCGAACCCGCCTTCATGCAGCGCGCCCTCATCGCCGCCGTGCTCGTCGGCATCACCGCCCCGGCCATCGGCATCTTCCTGGTGCAGCGGCGTCAGGCCCTGATGGGCGACGGCATCGGACACATCGCGATGACCGGTGTCGGTCTCGGCTTCCTGCTCTCCACGAGCCCCGTGTGGATGGCCACCGCCGTCGCCGTCGCCGGCGCGATCGTCATGGAACTGATCCGCTGGTACGGACACACGCGCGGCGACATCGCGCTGGCCATGCTCTTCTACGGCGGTATGGCGGGCGGTGTCCTGCTGATCAACCTCTCCGACACCGGGTCCAACGCCAACCTCACCTCGTACCTCTTCGGCTCGCTGTCGACGGTCTCCGAGGAGGACGTGACCGCCATCTGCGTACTGGCCGCCTTCGTGGTGCTGGTGACCGTGGGGCTGCGGCGGCAGCTGTTCGCGGTCAGCCAGGACGAGGAGTTCGCCCGGGTCACCGGGCTGCCGGTACGGGCGCTGAACCTCCTGGTCGCGGTGACGGCGGCCGTCACGGTCACCGTCGCCATGCGGGTCGTCGGGCTGCTGCTCGTCAGCGCGCTCATGGTGGTGCCGGTCGCGGCGGCCCAGCAGATCTCGAAGTCCTTCAAGGTGACCTTCGTCCTGGCGGTGGTCACCGGTACGGCGGTCACCCTGGCCGGAACCGTGACCTCGTACTACCAGGACGTCCCGCCCGGCGCGACGATCGTGCTGCTGGCCATCGCCGTGTTCGTCGTGCTCACCGCGCTCGCCGCACCGCTGGCACGGCGCCGGGCCCGGGCCACCGAGGCGAGCAGGGCGGAGTGCACCCTTGAGGTGAGGGCCGCCGCTCCGGCCGTCCCCGAGGAGCCGGACGACGTCCGGGTGTGACCGTGGACCCGGGGCGGGCTGGCACAATGGCCCGACACATGTACGGGCGACACGAGGAGGCAGCTGTGACGGCGCCGATCAGTGGCACGAACGCAGCGCCGGTACGCGGCCGGTCGACCCGGCAGCGGGCGGCGGTCGCGGCGGCGCTCGACGAGGTGGACGAGTTCCGCAGCGCCCAGGAGCTGCACGACGTACTCAAGCACCGCGGTGACTCGGTCGGGCTGACCACGGTCTACCGCACCCTGCAGTCCCTCGCCGACGCGGGCGAGGTCGACGTACTGCGCACCACCGAGGGCGAGGCGGTCTACCGCCGGTGCTCGACGGGCGACCACCACCATCACCTGGTGTGCCGGATGTGCGGCAAGGCCGTCGAGGTCGAGGGCCCCGCCGTGGAGCAGTGGGCGGAGACGATCGCCGCCCAGCACGGCTATGTGAACGTGGCCCACACCGTGGAGATCTTCGGGACCTGCGCGGAGTGCGCGGCGACCGCCGCGAAGAGCTGACCCGGCACGGGCGGGCCCGTCAGCCGGCCGGTCCGTCCGGCAGCATGTCCCCGCGGTCGACGCAGCGGTACGAGCCGTCGTCCTCGCGCGCCACACTGTCGTAGGACCAGCAGTGCAGCATCGGCGCGAGGCAGCTCAGGCGCCAGACGAGCAGCCCGCCGACGCAGACGGCCACGACCAGCCCCGCCCGCGCCCGCCGGCCGCCGACGGCCGCTCCGGCGACGAGCAGCAGGGCGGCGATGGCGCAGAGCAAGGCCACCACGGGAGCGCGGTTCTGGTGCAGCCCCGGGAACGTCTCCATCTCGATGGTGCCGCCGAAGCTCAGCACGGCGAGTCCCAGCGCCCCCACCTGCAGCACCGCCCCGGCGCACCCGCGGCCCCGTGTCCGCGCGTCCCGTCCCACCCCATGTGTCATGGGGTGGGAGCGTAACGCCAGGGTCAGACGGCCGGGCCCTCGGCGGTTCCCGCCTCCACCGCACCGCCGAAGCGCCGGTCGCGCTGCGCGTACTCCAGGCAGGCCCGCCACAGGTCGCGGCGGTCGAAGTCCGGCCACAGGACGTCCTGGAAGACCATCTCCGCGTACGCGCTCTGCCAGATCAGGTAGTTGGACGTGCGCTGCTCGCCGCTGGGCCGCACGAAGAGGTCCACGTCCGGCATGTCCGGGTAGTAGATGTACTTCGCGAACGTCTTCTCGTTGACCTTCGACGGGTCGAGCTTCCCGGCCGCCACGTCCTGCGCGATGCGCTGCGCGGCGTCGGCGATCTCGGCCCGGCCGCCGTAGTTGACGCAGAAGTACAGCGTCATCTTGTCGTTGTCCTTCGTCTGCTCCTGGGCGACCTGGAGCTCCTGGACGACGGACTTCCACAGCTTCGGCATGCGGCCCACCCAGCGGATGCGGATGCCCAGCTCGTCCATCTCGTCGCGGCGGCGGCGGATGACGTCCCGGTTGAAGTTCATCAGGAACTTCACTTCGTCGGGCGAGCGCTTCCAGTTCTCGGTGGAGAACGCGTACAGCGAGAGGTTCTTGACGCCCATCTCGATACAGCCCTTGAGGACGTCCATGACGACGCCCTCGCCGACCTTGTGGCCCTCGGTGCGCGGGAGGCCGCGTTCCTTGGCCCAGCGGCCGTTGCCGTCCATCACGACGGCGACGTGCTTGGGCACCAGCTCCCCGGGGATCTTCGGGGGTGTGGCGCCGGAGGGGTGCGGCTCGGGGGTCTTGAATGTGCGCCGGTTACGACCGCCGAGGATCCCGCGTACTGCCATGAGCTTCTTCGTCTCCCTGTGTCACTTCTCTACGTACCGCAGCGAGCGCAGTCCCCGCTCCAGATGCCAGTGCAGATAGGCGGACACCAGTCCGCTCCCCTCCCTGACATGACGCGCCTCGCACGCGTCCGCCGTCTCCCAGTCACCGGTGAGCAGCGCGCTCAGTAGTGCGACGGCCTCAGCTGAGGGTACGACGCTGCCGGGCACCCGGCAGTCGCCGCATATGACGCCGCCCGCCGCGACGGAGAAGAACCGGTTCGGACCGGGCATTCCGCACTTCGCGCAGTCCTCGAAGCTGGGTGCGTAGCCGTTGACCGCGAGGGAACGCAGCAGGAACGCGTCGAGGATGAGGTTGGGTGCGTGCTCCGCCCGGGAGAGGGTGCGCAGCCCGCCCACGAGGAGCAGGTACTGCTGGACCGCGGGCTCGCCCTCGTGGTCGGTGAACCGTTCGGCCGTCTCCAGCATCGCGGTGCCCGCCGTGTAGCGGGCGTAGTCGGCGACGATGCCGCCGCCGTACGGAGCGATCGTCTCGCTCTGGGTGCACAGGGGAAGGCCGCGGCCGACCAGTTCGCTGCCGCGCGCGAAGAACTGCACGTCCACATGGGAGAAGGGTTCGAGCCTCGCCCCGAATTTGGACTTGGTGCGCCGCACGCCCCGTGCGACGGCACGGACCCGGCCGTGGCCGCGGGTCAGGATCGTGATGATCCGGTCGGCCTCGCCCAGTTTCTGCGTACGCAGCACGACGCCGTCGTCCCGGAACAAGCTCATGCGTCCATTGTCGCCCACCCGGGGTCCCGGCCGGCCTCGGTCATCGTTCTCCGCCGCCTTCGGCGCCCGAGGCCGGGACGACGAGCCCGGACTCGTACGCCACGATGACCAGCTGGGCGCGGTCCCGGGCGCCCAGTTTGCCCATGATCCGGCTGACGTGGGTCTTCGCGGTGAGCGGGCTGAGCCCCAGGCTCTCGGCGATCTCGGTGTTGTTGAGGCCGCGGGCGACGAGGCCGAGCACCTGGCGTTCCCGGTCCGTGAGGCAGTCCGGGCCGCCTCCGCCGCCCGCGGCGGGCGCGGTGGGGGCGCTCAGCACGCGGGCGATCAGCCGGGCCGTCGGGCCGGGCGAGAGGAGGGCCTCGCCCGCGGCCACCGTGGTGATGGCGGCGAGGAGCTCGGCCGGCCTGGTGTCCTTGACCAGGAAGCCCGAAGCGCCCGCGCGGAGCGCCTCGACGATGTGCTCGTCGGTGTCGTACGTCGTCAGGACCAGCACCTTCACCCCCGCGAGGTCCTCGTCCGCGACGATGCGGCGGGTGGCCTCGATGCCGTCGAGGTCGGGCATCCGGATGTCCATGACGACGAGGTCGGCCCGTTCGCTGCGGGCCATGTCGACCGCCTCGATGCCGTTGGCCGCCTGGCCGACGACCGTCATGCCGGGGTCGGAGCCGACGAGCATGGCGAAGGCGGCCCTGACGAGCGTCTGGTCGTCGGCGAGCAGGACCCGGATCACGGCGCCACCCCGCGTACCGCCAGGTCCTCGTCGGCCGCCGCGGCGGCGTCCTGGAACGGGAGCACCGCCGCGACCTCGAACCCGCCGCCGGGGCGCGGCCCCGCCGTCAGCGTGCCGCCGGTGCTGCGGGCCCGCTCGCGCATCCCCACGATGCCGAACCCCGGCCCCTGACCGCTCTCCTGGGGGCCCGCGCCGTCGTCGGTGACCGTCACCCGCAGGGCGGGGCCCCGGGGCTCGGGGGCGACGGCGACCGTGATCCGTACGCCGGGTCCCGCGTGCCGTACGGCGTTGGTGAGGGACTCCTGCACGATCCGGTAGGCCGCAGCCCCCGTCGCGGGGGCGAGCCGGCCCTCCGGGGTCCGTACCGAGAGATCCACCTGCGCCCCGGCCGCCTCGGCGGCCCTGACGAGTCCCGGCAGTGCGGCCAGGTCCGGCAGCGGCCCGTCGCTCTCGTCCGAGCCCGCGCGCAGGACCTGGAGCGTGGTGCGCAGTTCGGCGCGGGCCTCCCGGCAGGTCCCGGCGATGTCGTCGAGGGACCTGGCGACCGCCTCCCGGTCCAGCCGCTCCGGGTCGACGGTCAGGATGTGCGAGGCCACCGCGGTCTGCACCCCGATCACGGTGATGCTGTGGGCCAGCAGATCGTGCAGATCACGGGCGATCCGCAGCCGCTCCTCGGCGACCCGGCGGCCGGCCTCCTCCTCGCGGGTGCGTTCGGCCCGTTCGGCGCGCTCGACCATCGAGGCGACGTACTGGCGGTAGATCCGCACGTCGACACCGCAGAACAGCACGGCGGCGATCCAGCCGGAGATCCGCAGCAGTTCGAGTCCCTGATGGGTGTCGATGCTGCTGACCACGGACACCATGGCGCCGAGCGCGACCGCGCCGGTCAGCAGGGTGCGCAGGGGCCTGCCGGTCACCGCCACGGTGTAGAGCGCGATGAAGGTCTGCGGCATCGGCCCCGAGTGCGCGTTGTCGAGCCCGTGGTACGTCATGAGGACCGGGATCATCGCCAGCAGGACGAGGACCGGGCTCTTGCGCCGCCACACCAGCAGGGCGGCGCTGGTCAGCAGCAGGGCCCAGCCGAGCGCGTCGGGTGCCCGCCCGTCGTCGGTGACGAGGGCGAGCACGACGGAGAGCGCACCGGCGCCCCCGGCAACGAGGGCGTCGGTGCGCAGCTTGTGCGGAGCGGCCATGGGGTCGCGGTTGACGACGGCCAGGACGCGCTCGCTGCGGCGTGCGGTTCGGGGTGCGGACACGCCGCCATCCTCCGGCATGGGTACGGGCCCCGTCAGTGGGTCGCCACGAGTTCCGGTTCCCGGGGTGCCTCCGGCCCGGCGGCCGGGGGTTTCCGGCTGAGCGCGCCGGGCCACCACACCCTGCGCCCCAGGGCCACGCTCGCCGAGGTGACCAGGTACGTACGGACCAGGAAGGTGTCGAGCAGCACGCCGACCGCGATGACGAAGCCCAGTTCGGCCAGCGCCACCATCGGCATGCTCATCAGCACTCCGAAGGTCGCCGCGAGCACCAGTCCCGCCGAGGCGATCACCGCACCCGTGGTCCGCAGCGCGGTGAGCGCCGCGTCCGTCGGCCCGGCCCCGGAGAGGGCCTCCTCCCGCATGCGGTGCATCAGGAAGATGCCGTAGTCGACACCGAGGGCCACCAGGAAGACGAAGGAGAGCAGCGGGAGTCCCGGATCGGTGCCCTCGAACCCGAGGAGCGGTTCGAAGACGAGTCCGGCGATGCCGAGCGAGGCTCCCCAGACGGCGACGACCGCGGCGACGAGCATCAGCGGGGCGATCAGGCTGCGCAGCAGCACGACGAGGATCAGCAGCACGGAGAGGATGACGAGCGGCACGACGATCTTCAGGTCGCGGGCGTTGGTCTCCTCCAGGTCCAGCTGCTGGGCGCTGGGCCCGCCGACGTGGCTGCCGTCCAGAGCGCCGCGCAGGGCCTCGATGGTGGCCCGCTCCCCCGGCGACTCGGGCCGGTCCCGGGGGACGACGGACAGTTCGGTCCAGCCGCCGCCGCTGCGCCCCCGTTCGGCGGAGACGACGCCTTCGGTGCCGCGGGCCTCCGCCAGGGTCTCGTCGGCCCGGTCGGTGGGCGCGATCACGGTGAGCGGCTGGGTTCCGCTGTCGGGGTAGGCGGCGCCGAGCGTCTCCATGGCCGCGATCGAGTCCGGCTTGCTGGTGAAGAAGTCCTCCTGCTTGAGGTCACCGGGCAGGGCGAAGGCGCCCAGGGACAGCGCGCCCAGCAGGACGCCTCCGGAGACGAGCACCGCGACGGGCCTGCGCCCGGCGGAGCCGCCCATCGCGGCGAACAGCGAACGGCGCCCCTTGGGCACGCTCCCGTACGCGGGCACGACCGGCCAGAAGACGCGGCGGCCCAGCAGCACCAGGAGGGCGGGCAGCAGGGTCGTCATCGCGAGCAGGGCGCAGAGCACGCCGACGGCCGCGATGGGGCCCATGCCGCGGCTGCTGTTGAGGTCGGCGGCCATCAGGCAGAGCAGCCCCGCGGCGACGGTCCCGGACGAGGCGACGACGGCCGGGCCGCAGCCGCGTAGGGCGGCGGCCATGGCGTCGTACGGCCGGGCGAAGCGGCCCAGTTCCTCGCGGTACCGGGCGACGAGGAGCAGTGCGTAGTCGGTGCCCGCGCCGAAGACCAGGATCGTCATCACGCCGGAGCTCTGGCCGCTGACCGTGACGTCGAAGCCCCGGTTGAGTCCGTACGCGACGGCCATCGACAGGAAGTCGGCCATGCCCGCGACGACGAGGGGCACCAGCCAGAGGAACGGGCTGCGGTAGATCAGGATCAGCAGGATCGCGACGACGGCGACGGTCGTGTAGAGCAGCGGCCCGCCGAGCGAGCCGTAGACCTCCTGGGCGTCCGAGATCAGCGCCCCGGGGCCGCCGACCTCCACGTCCAGTCCGCCGCCGCCGTGGGCGGTCCCGCGGATCTCGGCGACGAAGGCCGTCCTGGCCTCCTCGTCCTGTCCGGGCTCGGTCGAGGAGACCGCGTACATCAGCGTCGTGCCGTCCTCGGACGGAACGCCCCGGGGCGTGGCGCCGAGCACGTGGCTGCCGGCGATCTCGGCGGTCTGCTCCTCCGCCGTGGCGCGGTCGGCGGGCGTCAGCCCGCTGTCGCGGTGGTAGACGAGGACGAGGTCGGTGGACTCGCCGCCGGGCAGCGTGTCCTGGATCTTCGCCACCTGGGTGGAGTCGGCGTTCGCCGGCAGGTAGTCGACGGCCCGGTCCCGCTGTACGTCCCCGAGCTTGCCCGCGAACGGTCCGGCGACCGCGATCAGCGCCACCCAGAACGCGACGACCACCCAGGGCAGCGCCCGCCTCACCCCCGGGCGTGCTCTCGTCCCACTCACTTCCGTATCGGCCCCCATGACGTGGGCCCTCCCCTCTGGACGGTGAACTGCTCACGTCCAGGCTCCCGGCCGGGAGGGGCCGATTCGTCACACGAGGGGCCTGCTTCGCGGGTACTGCCGGGGGTGTCGTACGGCCCGGACTACTCCCCGGGGAGTACTAGGAGGGTGTGCGGGCCGCAGCCGCCAGCAGCCTCGCCGTGTCCTGCGCGCACAACGACAGCGCGCTGCCCACGGTCGTCAGCACTTCCCGCTCCGCCGGGCTGTACGGCCCGTCGGCGAGCGCGATCCTGGCCCCCTGGAGGAGCACCGACTCCCGCCCCGCCGTGGCCAGATGGGGCGCGAGCGGCTTCAGCACCTCGTGCAGCTCGATGGCGAGGGTCGCCCCGCACGCCTCGGCCGCGGGGTCGGAGCCCGGCCCGTGCCCGGTGTCGGCGGCGAGCACCTCGACGATGATGGAGAGCTGTTCCGCGGTGCAGTCCTCGAGGCCGGCGTCGCGCACGGTGGCGACCGCGGTGTCCAGGACCGTACGGGAACCGGTGCCGCCGGCCGCGAGGACGCCCAGGGTGACGGTGTGCACGGCGTCCCTGAGCATCGCGGAGAACCGGGTGGTCGTGGGGTGGTCGAGGGCGTCGGTCGGGAAGTGCGCCCGGCAGACGGCGCATTCGACGACGGGCCCGGCACTGCCGCGCCGCAGCAGCGGCACCCCGAGGACGGCGAAACGGCGACGTCCGCTGAGGCGCCGGTAGTTGCGGTCGCCTCCGCAGCCGGGGCAGAAGAACTCGCCGTCACCGACGGTGTCCCAAACGGTGCGGATGCCGTAGATGCGCAGTCTTATGGCGCGTTGTCCTTTGGCTGACCGCACGTCGCACACCTCCGTAACGCTCCGGCAACATTGCCGTGTTGGACGTGATGTTAGCCACACCCGTGATGTGACGTCAGCATCTCGGATGTCACAACCCTCGGAGATGGCCGAACCCCGCCCACCCTGAGCAGGTGAACGGGGTTCGGGAACCACGGTGATACGGGGCTTATCGCACGTTCGTCCGCAGGGGACCGGAACGGCGGCCGAGGGTCATCGCGTCGCGCGGTTGACCGCGGAGACGACCGCCTTGAGCGAGGCGCGCGTGGTGTTGGCGTCGATACCGATGCCCCACAGCACCTTGCCGTCGATCGCGCACTCGATGTACGAGGCGGCCTGGGCGCTCGCACCCTCGCTCATCGTGTGCTCGGTGTAGTCCAGCAGACGGGCGTCGATACCGATGGCCTGCAGCGCTTCGAAGAAGGCGGAGATCGGGCCGTTCCCGGTGCCGGTCAGCACGGTGTCCGTACCGTCGACGGTCGCCTCGACGGTGAGCGTGTCCTTGCCGTCGGTGTCGGTCGTGGTCTGGCCGGAGCGGATCTGTACGCGTCCCCAGGCGTTGTCGGGGTTGGGCAGGTACTCGTCCTGGAACGTCGACCAGATCTGCGTCGGTGTGACCTCGCCGCCCTCGGCATCGGTCTTGGCCTGAATGATCCGGGAGAATTCGATCTGCATCCGGCGCGGCAGGTCCAGCTTGTGGTCGTTCTTCAGGACGTAGGCGATTCCGCCCTTGCCCGACTGCGAGTTGACCCGGATGACGGCCTCGTACGAGCGGCCGACGTCCTTCGGGTCGATCGGCAGGTACGGCACGGCCCACTCGATGTCGTCGACGGTCCTGCCCAGCGCCGCCGCGTCGGCCTCCATCGCGTCGAAGCCCTTCTTGATGGCGTCCTGGTGGGAGCCGGAGAAGGCGGTGTAGACCAGGTCGCCCGCGTAGGGGTGGCGCGGGTGGACCTCCATCTGGTTGCAGTACTCGGACGTGCGGCGGATCTCGTCGATCTGCGAGAAGTCGATCTGCGGGTCGACGCCCTGCGAGAACAGGTTCATGCCCAGCGTGACCAGGTCGACGTTGCCGGTGCGCTCACCCTGTCCGAACAGGCAGCCCTCGATGCGGTCCGCGCCCGCCATGATCGCCAGTTCGGCGGCGGCGACGGCGGTGCCGCGGTCGTTGTGCGGGTGGACCGACAGGCAGACGTGCTCACGACGGGTCAGGTGGCGCGACATCCACTCGAACCGGTCCGCGTGCGTGGACGGCGTCGAGCGCTCCACGGTGGCGGGCAGGTTCAGGATGATCTCCCGGCCCTCCTCCGGCTGCCAGACGTCGCAGACGGCCTCGCAGACCTCCAGGGCGAAGTCCAGCTCGGTGTCGGTGAAGATCTCCGGGCTGTACTGGTAGCCGAAGATCGTCTCCGGGCCGAGGATCTTCTCGGCGTACTCCATCACCAGGCGGGTGCCGTCCACGGCGATCTGCTTGATGTCGTCCTTGGAGCCTCGGAAGACGACTCGGCGGAAGGTCGGCGCCGTGGCGTTGTACAGGTGCACGGTGGCCCGGTGGGCGCCGCGCAGGGACTCCACGGTGCGCTCGATCAGGTCCTCGCGGGCCTGCGTCAGGACGGAGATCGTCACGTCCTCGGGGATCGCGCCCTCTTCGATGATCGAGCGTACGAAGTTGAAGTCGGTGTCACCGGAGGACGGGAAGCCGACCTCGATCTCCTTGTAGCCCATGCGTACGAGCAGATCGAACATCTCGCGCTTGCGTGGCGGGGACATCGGGTCGATCAGGGCCTGGTTGCCGTCGCGCAGGTCGGTGGACAGCCAGCGGGGCGCCCGGGTGATCCGCTTCTCCGGCCACGTGCGGTCGGGGATGTCCACGGCCTCGTACTGGCCGTACTTGTGGACGGGCATCCCGGAGGGCTTCTGGAGCTGCGTGGCGTTGGTGACGGGAGTGGGGCGGCCGACTGCGTTCTCGACGGGGTTCACGGCGGTCATGGCGTAGGGCTCCTCGGGGTCCGGCATGGGGACGGCCGACTGTGTCGCTGCAACACCAGACTCCGCGGGGAGGGGGTCGGCCTACGACTACAGGCCCTCGCCGCGGCAGCTAAGAAGGAGCAGCCCGAAACGCATGATGCGGCGAGACTACCCGAGGGACGCCCGGGATGTCGGTGCCGTATCAGTATGCGGGACCGCGCCGCAGGTAACGGGTGAACAGTGACCTATCACTCCATTTCGTCAATCGTCATCGCAATCGGCGACAGCGGCGTCACGGAGTGCCACAGTTTTCGTCATGCAGCCTCGACCGAACCACGGACCCAGCCCCGTCTTCTGCACCATCGTGCCGCCCCAGATCCTCGACAGGCTGGCGCAGTCGGACGACCCCCTTCTCGCCGTTCCCGCGCGCCGGACCCTGGAGACCGACGGAGCCGGCCGGGCCCGCCGCCGGCTGGCCGCCCTGGCCGCCGTCCCCGGCGGCCGGGCCACCGCGGGCCCCGCCCCCACCAAGCCGCACCGCACCCTCTACGACTGCCGCCACGACACCGGCCTGCCGGGCCACAAGGTCCGCGACGAGGGCGAGGAGCCGACCGGGGACGCGAGCGTCAACCGTGCGTACGCGGGACTCGGCGCCACCTTCGACCTGCTGCACACGGTGTACGGCCGCAGCTCGATCGACGGCAACGGACTGCCGCTGATCGGCTCCGTGCACTACGACGAGCAGTACAACAACGCGTTCTTCGACGGCGAGCAGATGGTCTTCGGGGACGGGGACGGGGAGATCTTCCTCGACTTCACCGTCGCCATCGACGTGATCGCCCACGAGCTGGCGCACGGGCTGACCCAGCACACCGCCAACCTCGTGTACGAGGGCCAGCCGGGCGCGCTCAACGAATCCGTCTCGGACGTCTTCGGCGCGCTGGTGAAGCAGTACTCGCTGGGGCAGAGCGCGCAGGAGGGCGACTGGCTGATCGGTGCGGGCCTGCTGGCCCCCCGGGTCGGCGGGGTCGCCCTGCGCTCGATGAAGGCTCCGGGCACGGCGTACGACGACGACGTACTCGGCAAGGACCCGCAGCCCGCGACGATGGACGACTACATCGAGACGGAGGAGGACAACGGAGGCGTCCACCTCAACTCGGGCATCCCCAACCGCGCGTTCTACCTGCTCGCCACCGCGCTCGGCGGCAACGCGTGGGAGCGTGCGGGCCGGATCTGGTTCGACGTGCTGACCGGCGGGGAGCTGGCACCGGACGCGGACTTCGCGGCCTTCGCCGGGCTGACCGTGGCAGCGGCGCGGAGCCGCTTCGGAGCGGGCGACGAGGCGGAGGCGGTCGTCAAGGCGTGGTCGGAGGTGGGCGTACCCACGGCTGCGGGCCCGTCCGGCGCCTGAGGACGCCCTCGGCGGCCGAGGGCACCTTTCCCCTCCGTCCGGCGTTCGAGGACAGAGCACGGTCCCACGTCGCGCACCACCGAACCAGGCAGGAGCCCATGCGGATTCAGGTGAGCCGGACCGGCGGATTCGCCGGCATCGCACGCCACCGCGAGGTGGACACCTCGGGGAGGCCCGACGCGGCGGAGTGGGAGGCCCTGGCGGAATCGGCGCTCGCCGCGGACCGCGGCGAGCCCGCGGGGGTCCCGGACGGCTTCCGCTACCGGATCACCGTCGGGGACCGGACCGTCCAGTGCGCGGATCCCCAGCTGACCGAGGCTCAGCGCACGCTGATCTCACGCATCCTCAAGGAGGGTGCGTGAGACACGCGTACCGCAGGCCCTAGAACCCGAGCTTCCGCAGCTGCTTCGGGTCGCGCTGCCAGTCCTTCGCGACCTTGACGTGCAGGTCGAGATAGACCGGAGTGCCGAGCAGCGCCTCGATGTGCTTGCGCGACTTCGTGCCGACTTCCTTGAGCCGCTTGCCCTGCGGGCCGATGATGATGCCCTTCTGGCTGGGCCGCTCGATGTAGACGTTCGCGTGGATGTCCAGCAGCGGCTTGTCCGCCGGCCGGTCCTCGCGCGGCAGCATCTCCTCGACCACCACCGCGATCGAGTGCGGCAGCTCGTCACGTACGCCTTCCAGCGCGGCCTCGCGGATCAGTTCCGCGACCATGACCATCTCGGGCTCGTCGGTGAGGTCGCCCTCCGGGTAGAGCGGGGGGCTCTCCGGCAGCAGCGGCGCGATCAGATCGGCCAGCAGCTCGACCTGGTCGCCCTTGACCGCGGAGACCGGGATGATCTCGGCCCACTCGAAGCCGAGCTCCTCGCCGAGGCGGGAGACGGCCAGCAGCTGCTCGGCGAGCGCCTTGGAGTCGACGAGGTCGGTCTTGGTGATGATCGCGATCTTCGGGGTCTTCCTGATGCCCGCGAGTTCCTTGATGATGAACTTGTCGCCGGGGCCCAGCTTCTGGTCGGCGGGCAGGCAGAAGCCGATGACGTCGACCTCGGCCCAGGTGGTCCGCACGACGTCGTTCAGCCGCTCTCCGAGCAGCGTGCGCGGCTTGTGGAGGCCGGGGGTGTCGACCAGGATCAGCTGCGCGTCCTCACGGTGCACGATGCCGCGCACCGTGTGCCGGGTGGTCTGGGGGCGGTTCGAGGTGATCGCCACCTTCTGACCGACCAGAGCGTTCGTGAGGGTGGACTTGCCCGCGTTGGGGCGGCCCACGAAGCAGGCGAAGCCGGCCCGGTGGGGGGCGTTGTTCTCAAGGGTACGAGCGCTCATGGCGCCCATTCTCCCCGATCGCGGCGGCTGCGGCGTACAACGGGCCGCCGCGGACCTTGTCGCGGACGCCTCATGAGGGGCGCGGACGGCGTCTGCGTGCCCGTATCCACAGGCCCGAACCCGCGCCGACGATCAGCAGCAGGGCCGCCGCGAACAGCCACGGCAGGGCGACGTACGAGACCGCCGCGGTCTCGCGGGTGTCCCGGGCGCTGGCGGTGAGCCGCACCTGACCCCATTCCAGCTGGGGCGCGCCGGCCCAGAATTCCGTCAGCCGGACCTTCTGCCGGGGCAGCAGTTCGCCGGGGATCTTCTTCAGCTCACGGTCGAGGAGGGTCCGGCCGAAGAGCCCCTCGGCCTTCAGGGCGACCCGGGGGTTGAGCGTGACGTTCCCCCGGTTGTGGAGGGTGTACGAGATGACGGCCCGGCTCTTCCCGGTGCCGGGGACCAGGGGCCGGGTCTGCTCGACCGAGAGGTCGTCGACGGTGAGGGCCGGCATGGCGGGTCCGTTCACCCGCAGGTAGACGCGGGCGCCGACCGCCTTCCGGACGCCGACGGCGACGGCGCCCCGTCCGGCGCGTGCGACGCGCTCGTCGAGTGCGACGAGGGCGCCCGGGTGGTCGCCGGGCTCGGCGGTCTCGGGGACGGTGAGGGTGTACGGGACCGTGACGGAGGAGTGCGCGGGGACGGTGACCCGGTCGCGGGCCGGTTTCACCCAGGCGCCGACGCCGCGCCGGGGCTCGTCCTGGGTGCGGACGGCGAAGCCGCCGTCCCGTTCCGTGTTGTAGGCGTCGGCGGCGTAGAGCCGGAAGGTCATCGGGCGGGCGGTCTTGTTGGTGACGGTGACCCGGTCGGTGAGGGTGGTGCCGGGACCGGTGGAGAGGTAGAAGTACGGGCGGCCGGTCCCGGACGAGGCGGGCTCGACGGACCACTCGCCGTTGTCGGCGGCGTGGGCGGTGCCCGGTGCGGCGTACAGGAGCGCGCTCGCGGCCAGGAGCAGTGCGGACAGTCTGCGCACGGTGCGGAACCCCCGGGTTCGGGGCGGGCCGGACGGGTGCGCGTCCGGCCTGCCGTGGGTGTCAGGTGAGAGTGAGGGTCAGGACACCGGAGTAGGCGCCGGGGGCCGTGAACTCCGGTACGTCGAGGGACAGCCCCGCGTCGACGGTGAACTCACCGCCGGTGAACGCGGCGTTCGGCGTGGATGCCAGGGTCGCCCCCGCGTTGCCGACCGTGCCCTGGGAACCGGCGGCACAGGTGCTCGGGCTGCCGGCCTTGGTCGCGCAGGCCGGGGTCCAGCTCAGCTCCCCGGCGCCGATCGTCGCCCCGCCGGGGCCGGTGAAGTCGGTGACTCTGCCGGTGAGGGACCAGCCCGCGGGTCCGCCGCGGAAGTCCTTGACCGTCACCGTGTTCAGCGCTCCGGTGGAGGCACCGCCCACGCCGAAGTCGACGGCGCTCAGCTGGACGGCGTCGCCGGCCTGGGTCATGGACAGCGTGCCGCCCTTCACCAGGGAGTCGATCCGCTGACTGAGCGGGGGCACGTCTCCGACGAGGGTGTACGCGGCAGGTCCCGCGCCCTTCGCCGGATCCCAGCTCGCGCCCTCGAACGCCACGATGCCGACGGTCGACGGATCGGTGATCTTCGGCCGGAAGGTGAAGCCGCCCGAGGCGGCGGCCTTGGAGGTGATCTTGTCGGCGGTCGGCGCGGAGCCGTTCCAGCCGGCGACGGTCACATCCGCGTTCGGGGTGAACGCGGTGCCGGTGACGGTCACCCGGTCTCCGGGCTTCCCGGAGGCCGTGCCGAGGGTGATGGCGCGTTCGTTGACGGGACCGCCGCCGCCCGTGGCGATGATCGTCTCGGAGACGGGAGCGGGCGGGCTCTTCACGGTGCAGGGGGTGTCCAGCTCCATGAGGTAGCTGGTGTGGATGTTGTAGTCGCCGGGCGACAGCGTGATCTCGCCCGGTGCGGTGACCACGAAGGTGCCGGTCATCTCGAAGGCCGGGAACTCTCCCAGGCCGGGCACCGGTGCGTTCCGCTTCGGCCCGGTCACGGTGACGGAGCCGGTCTGGGCTCCGGCCAGGGTGAGCTTCCCGGTGGGCGTCATGATGTCGGCGGGCAGCGGCAGGTCCACGGGGTTGCTGGCCGCGGGCTTGACGACCTTGTAGGTCACCGTGACCGTGTCGCCCACCGCGGGAGCGGCGTTGTCGACGGTGATCTGCGCCGTGGTCGTCCCCTCGATCGGCGGGATTCCCGCGATGGGGGGCGGCACGCAGCGGGTGACGAAGTCCACCGCCACCGAGGCCGTCGCCGCGGCACCGGCTGCCGGTGCCATCACCCCTCCCCCGGTGACCGCGAGAGCGGCCACCCCCACAACTGCCGCCCAGCGGCGCCTTCGCCCGGCGGATCTTCGGCTCGGCGGACCCAGAGTTGCCATGGTGTGCCCCCTCCTCAGGGTGTGGGCGCAGCGGCTCTGCGGTACTTCTGCGCCTACGGGCGGCCATTGACGACCGGCCGGACAAAGAAGTCAAGGGACTCGAAATGTCTCAACTGATGGACCATCAGATACTGTCAACTTCCCTGCGGACAGGGGAGGATCGGTACTCACCGGATGACAGAAACGCCGGTGGGCCGCTGCCGCCGATTGGTGCGGCGGCAGCGGCCGTCATGCGCCCCGGTCCGGTCAGTCGACGACGAACGGACCCGGTGCCTGCGAGGTGACCGCGTCGCACGAGACGGTCGTCCCGAAGATCTGGAGCGTGAGCGCGGTACCGCCGAAGTACGAGTCGAGCGTGTCACCTGCCGCGAAGGCGGTGGCGCTCGTCAGCGGCCCGCTGACGAATGCTCCGAACGCCGGGATGGAGGGGTTGCTGCTGCCCGAGAAGGTGGCCGTCGCCGGCCCACCGTTGCGGGCCAGCTTGAGCGTGGTCGTCGCGGCACCCGCCCCGATGGGGAGCGGCGTGACGACCGAGGTGCTGACGGTGATGGTGATGCTGCTGCCCGACTGCACGGCACGGAGGTTGGCGTCGCCACCGCCGAAGCTCCCGCAGTCGTAGTCCGCCGCGGCATTCGCGGGCGTCACCGCCGTCGCGGCCGGCGCGAGGGCCAGTCCGCTCACGGCGAGAGCACCCGCGGCGAGCGCCGCACCGATACAGAATCTGCTGCGTCTCATTCGGTTCCCCTTCCCTTGTCAGGGAGTTGTCGTCTGCCGCACGAGGGCGCACCGGTCCGCACAGTGGAGTCCCACCGGGCCCGCGGTCCGGTCGTACGGCATGCGGGCACGGCGCTGCAGGGCTGTGTGGAGGGCGTGCGCGGACCGTCCGCGGGCGGGGGGCGCGCCGCACGGAAGGCTGGACGACCGAAGGCGGTACGGGGCTGCGGCTCGCGCCCCGGACCCGGCCGTCGCTGAATCTGACGGTCCGTCGGATGAACTGCTGTTCATTGATGCGCAGCGCGGCAGCGATTGCAAGAGGAAGTCCCTTGATCCTTCGGGGACTTGGCGGGGATTTCTACGGGTGCGTCAGCGGATGGGCGCTGTTCGTGCGGCTCTCGCGCCAGGCCGCGATCCCGGCGAACGCGAGGGCCGCACCCAGGACGCCGACGGCCAGGCCGAGCCAGTCGGTGCCATCTCCGTGCGTCAGCTCCCAGAGCGCGGAGCCGCCCGCCCAGAGGGCCATCACGGCGATCAGCACACTGCCGGTGACAGCGGCGGCCCGGGCGGCACGCCTCCTGCCGCGCTGCTTCAGCAGTTCACGGGCGACGAACGCGGCCATCACGAACGGACCGAGATCGTGGTACTCGGGGAGACTGCCGGTCGCCGCCCGCTCGATCACCGTACCGACGGCGATGACGCCGGACAGGACCAGCACCACCCAGGCGAGCGAGGACCGGCGCCGGCTCATGAACCGGCAGGGACGCTGAGCCGCAGCACACCGTCGGGGCCCGCCAGCAGGACCGGGGTGTCGGGTCCGCCCAGGTCGCTCACCGCCGCGCGGTCGGCCTCCGAAGCGGTCTCGGCCTCGGTGACCACCGCGGCGGCCTCCAGCGACTTCGCACCGCTCGCCACCGCCATCGCGACCGCGGTCTGCAGGGCGCTGAGCTTCAGCGAGCGGAGGTCGACGGTGCCCGCGACGTACGTACGCCCTGTCTCGTCGCGCACGGCGGCGCCCTCGGGCACGCCGTTGCGCGCCCTCGTGGAGCGGGCCAGCGTGATGATCTTGCGGTCCTCGGCGGCGAGTCCGGTGCTCTGGGGGTCGGTGCTCTCGGTCATGGCCCGAGCATAGGCCAGGGCCGGAACGGCGGACCGGCCGGTCAGGGCCGGTCGAGCCGGAGCCGCTCCGCCTTCGGCAGGCCCGCCACCACGAGGTCGTAGGAGTCCTCGATCAGCTCGCGGACCATCCGGTCGGGGAGACCGGAGACCGTCACGGTGTTCCAGTGGCGCTTGTTCATGTGCCAGCCGGGCACGATCGCGGGGTACTCCTCACGGAGCCGGATCGCCTCGTCCGGATCGCACTTCAGATTCGCCGTCAGCGGGCGGGCGTCCAGGACACTGAGCGCGAACATCTTGCCGAGCACCTTGAACACCGATGCCTCCGGCCCGAACGGGAACTCCTCCACGCTCGCGTTGAACTCCAGGCAGAACGCCCTCAGCTCCTGCGGCGTCACCCCGCCTCAGCCCCCTCCGGCTCCGCGAGCACCGTGACGATCTTGTTCCGGCGGCCCGCCGGGGATTCCGCGGTGAGCCGGAGCCTGCGGCCGTCGGGCAGGTCCACCACCGACGAGGCGCCCGCGATCGGGACCCGCCCGAGCGCCTTGGCGAGGAGGCCGCCGACCGTCTCGACGTCCTCGTCGTCGTACTCGTCGAGGCCGAACAGCTCCCCGAGGTCGCCGATGTCGAGCCTGGCCGTGACCCGGAAGCTGCCGTTGCCCAGTTCCTGGACGGGCGGCAGTTCGCGGTCGTACTCGTCGGTGATCTCGCCGACGATCTCCTCGAGGATGTCCTCGATGGTGACGATGCCCGCCGTGCCGCCGTACTCGTCGATGACGACCGCGACGTGGCTGCGGTCCTGCTGCATCTCGCGCAGCAGGTCACCGGCGTTCTTCGTGTCCGGCACGAACGCGGCCGGCCGCATCGCCGTGGAGACCGGATCGGCCTCCGACTCCCGGTTGATGTGCGTCTTGCGGACCAGGTCCTTCAGGTACACGATGCCGACGATGTCGTCCTCGTTCTCCCCGGTCACCGGGATGCGCGAGAAGCCCGAGCGCAGGGCCAGCGTCAGTGCCTGACGGATCGTCTTGTAGCGCTCGATGCAGACCAGGTCCGTGCGCGGCACCATCACCTCGCGCACGAGGGTGTCGCCGAGCTCGAAGACCGAGTGCACCATGCGGCGTTCGTCGTCCTCGATCAGCGATTCCTGCTCGGCCAGGTCGACCATGGCGCGCAGCTCGGCCTCACTGGCGAACGGTCCCTTACGGAAGCCCTTGCCGGGCGTCAGCGCGTTGCCGAGGAGGATCAGCAGCTGAGGGATCGGGCCCATGATCCTGGCCAGCGGCAGCAGGACGTACGCCGCCGCGGTCGCCGTGTTCAGCGGGTGCTGGCGTCCGATGGTGCGCGGGGAGACCCCGATGGCGACGTACGAGACGAGGACCATGACGCCCATCGCCACGGCCAGCGCCTCCCAGGTCTCCGGGAACTCCTGAAGGCAGGCGTAGGTGACCAGCACCCCGGCCGACATCTCGCAGGCGACCCGCACCAGCAGGGCGACGTTGAGGTAGCGGGTCGGGTCGGCCGCGACCTGTTCCAGCTTGGCGCTGCCGCGCCGCCCGGCCCGGACGGCTTCGGCCGCCCGGAAGCTCGACGTACGGGCGATGCCCGCCTCGGCACAGGCCGCGAGCCAGCCGACGACGACCAGCAGGACGGCGCCGGTGACGAGGGGGACGCTCACGAGACGGTGGGGGCCGGGGAGGGGCCCGTCAGCCCGCGCTCACCGCGCCAGCCGTCGACGATCGCCGCCTGGAGGCCGAACATCTCGGCCTTCTCGTTCGGCTCCTCGTGGTCGTAACCAAGGAGGTGCAGCACCCCGTGGACGGTGAGGAGCTGGAGCTCCTCGTCCATGGAGTGCCCGGTCTCCGCCTCCTCGCCCTGCCGCTTCGCGACCTCCGGGCACAGGACGATGTCACCGAGGAGCCCCTGCGGGGGCTCCTCGTCGTCCTTGACCGGCGGACGCAGTTCGTCCATCGGGAAGGACATGACATCCGTCGGACCCGGGAGATCCATCCACTGGATGTGGAGCTGCTCCATGGCGTCGCTGTCCACCACGATCACCGAGAGCTCGGAGAGCGCGTGGATCCGCATCCGTGCCAGTGCGTAGCGGGCGATGTCGAGGATCGCCTGCTCGTCGACCTCGGTTCCGGACTCATTGTTGACGTCGATCGACATGGTGCGCTGTGACTACTTCCCGTTGGGGCTTTCTCGGCTGTCGTACTTCTCGTACGCGTCGACGATACGGCCGACCAGCTTGTGCCGGACCACATCCTCGGACGTGAGCCGGGAGAAGTGGACGTCCTTGATGCCCTCCAGGATGTCCTGGACCTGCCGCAGACCGCTCTTGGTGCCGCTCGGCAGGTCGACCTGGGTGACGTCGCCGGTGACGACGATCTTCGAGTCGAAGCCGAGCCGGGTGAGGAACATCTTCATCTGCTCGGCGCTGGTGTTTTGCGCCTCGTCGAGAATGATGAAGGCGTCGTTCAACGTCCTTCCACGCATGTATGCCAGGGGCGCCACCTCGATCGTGCCCGCCGCCATCAGCCGCGGGATCGAGTCGGGGTCGAGCATGTCGTGCAGTGCGTCGTAGAGCGGGCGCAGATACGGGTCGATCTTGTCGAAGAGCGTGCCGGGCAGGAAGCCGAGCCGCTCCCCCGCCTCGACGGCGGGCCGGGTCAGGATGATCCGGCTGACCTGCTTGGACTGCAGCGCCTGGACCGCCTTCGCCATGGCGAGATAGGTCTTGCCGGTGCCCGCGGGTCCGATGCCGAAAACGATCGTGTGCTTGTCGATCGCGTCGACGTAGCGCTTCTGGTTGAGGGTCTTGGGGCGGATGGTGCGACCACGGCTGGAGAGGATGTTCTGGGTGAGTACGTCAGCGGGGGTCTCGGAGCCGTCCCCGTCGCCGTTCTCGCTCGCCCTGAGCATGGCGATCGAGCGTTCCACTGCGTCCTCCGTCATCGGCAGACCGGTGCGGAGCACCAGCACCATCTCGTCGAACAGTCGCTGGATCAGGGCGACTTCCGTCGCATCCCCCACAGCGCTGATTTCGTTGCCCCGGACGTGGATGTCGACTGCCGGGAATGCCGTTTCGATCACGCGCAGCAGCGAGTCGCCCGATCCCAGGAGCATCACCATGGGGTGTGCGGCCGGAATCCTGAACTGGGCACGCGCCTGCGGCTGTGTGGGTGTCTGAGTCATGGGCCGGCCCTCGGGCCTGCACATACCTCCCGTTGCAGGGTTCTCGCTGCTCGACAACCTCTGGATCACCAAGCCTACGACTTGGCACTGCCAACACCGAAGGATTTTCGCAGCCCGGCCTACTGCCGGAAACCGATCGTCGGCACCGCCCGGCGCAGCGGCCACGAGCGGGTCGCGGCCGGCAGCAGTCCCTCCAGGAACGCATACCGCTCCAGGGCCGTCGGATCCTGGTCGGCGAAGGTGCGCACCTGCTGCCACCAGGCGGCGATCTCCGACCAGCCGGGGGCGGACAGCGAGCCGCCGAACTCCTGCACGGAGAGGGCGGCGGTCAGCCCGGCGAAGGCCAGCCGGTCGGCCAGCGGCCATCCGGCCAGGGTGCCGGTGACGAAGCCCGCGACGAAGACGTCGCCCGCCCCGGTCGGATCGAGGGCCTCCACCTCGATGGCGGGCACCTCGGCGGTGGTTCCGGTCGTCCCGTCGACGGCGTAGGCGCCTTCCGCCCCGAGGGTGACCACGGCGAGCGGGACCCGTTCGGCCAGGGCGTGGGCCGCCGCGCGCGGGCAGTCGGTCCGGGTGTAGCGCATCGCTTCCTCCGCGTTGGGCAGGAAGGCGGCGCAGTGCGCGAGGTCGGGCAGGGCGTCCAGGTCCCAGCGGCCGGTCTCGTCCCAGCCCACGTCGGCGAAGATCAGGGCGCCGTTGCGTGCGGCGGTGGCCACCCAGGGCTCGCTGCGGCCGGGGACGAGGGAGGCGACGGCGGCGCGGGCGCGCGGTGGGCAGTGCGGGAAGGTCCGGCCGGGGACCGTGTCCGTCGCGGGGGCGGGCGCCTCGTGGCCGTGCGAGACCATGGTCCGCTCGCCCTCGTACGCCATGGAGACGGTGACGGGCGAGTGCCAGCCGGGCACGGTGTACGACATCGACAGGTCGATGCCCTCGCCCTGTTCGAGGGCGTCCCGGCAGTACTCCCCGTAGTGGTCGTCGCCGAACGCCGCGGCCATGGAGGTCCGCAGACCGAGCCGGGCGAGCGCGGTGGCCATGTTGGCGACCCCGCCGGGGCTGGAGCCCATTCCGCGGGCCCAGGACTCCGTACCGCGCACGGGGGCGCTGTCCAGGCCGGTGAAGACGATGTCGAGGAAGACCGTGCCCGTCAGGAAGACGTCGCACGCCGGGTCCTGCGGGACCCGCAGCCCCACGAGCGGGTCGATGCCTGTGTTGCCTGTGCTCACCGTGCGCTCCCGGTCGTGCCAGATCTGAACAGTGCGAGATCCGGCCAGTGTGCCCGATCCGCCTCCGCATCCGGGTAGTCCGCGCCGCAGATACGTACCGTGACCTGCGCAAACATGCGCTGCTACCCGACCCTCACGACAGTAAACGCAAAGGTGACCCAGATCACACCTTGGCGACTTTCGGTCGGGTCTTCGCACTTGATACAAATTGGCCCGCGAGCACCGTTGGGGACAGTTACCGACGAGTGCCCCGACTCCCCCTTATTTCTCGCCTTACCCTCCCCTGCCTTCTTTCTTCTGCCTCTTCTGGCATGTCTTCAGGAACGCCCATGTCCCCGCGCCCGCGCGCCGCGTGGCCCTTGGTCGCCGTGTTCACCGCCGGTTACCTCGCCGCCTATCTGCTCCCCACCATCGTCGGCCGGCTCAGCACCTATCTGGGCCTCGGTTCGGCCCAGGCCGGCCTGGTCGGAAGTGCCCTCCTGCTGAGCTCGGCCTCCGCCGGCTTCGCTCTGGCGGGCCGCGTCGAGCGGTACGGGGCACGGAGACCGGCGCGCGTCGGACTGCTCCTGGCCGTCGTGGGATACGGCTGCGCGGCGTCCGCGGGTTCCGTACCGCTGGTGGTCCTGGGCGCGGTCGTCGGCGGCTTCGGCTCCGGTACGGCGACCGCCGTCGCCGCTTCGGGCATCGCCGCCCAGCACGATCCGCACCGGACCTCGTCCCTGGGACTGCTCAGCGTGTCCGCGACCGCGGGCGCCCTCTACCTGACGATCCCGCACCTCGGCGGCGGCCACCGGCTGCCGTTCGCCGCGATCGCGCTGGTCGCGCTGCTCGTCTGGCCGGCCACGTCGCGGCTCGGCGCCCCCGGGCCCGTGGAGTCCGCCGTCCCGGCCTCCGGACGGCTTCCGCACCGGCGTTCCGGGCTGGTCCTGGCGGGCGGCATGCTCGTCTGGTCCATGGCGCAGAACGCGCTGTGGGGCGTGAGCAGCCGGATCGGTGTCGTGCAGGTGGGCCTCTCGGAGGTCACCATCGGCGCGGTGTTCGCCGCCGCGCTGGGAGCGGGACTGCTCGGCGTGATGGGCGCCGGACTGCTCGGCGCCCGGCTCGGCCGGGCCGTGCCGATCGGCCTCGGGACGATGATCATCGCGGGCAGCATCGTGCTCAGCTCCTCGGCCGGCAGCCTCGGTTCCTTCGCGACCGGGGAGATCATGTGGAACGCCTTCTACCCGGTGGTCCTGTCGTACCTGATCGGCCTGGCCGCGTCCCTCGACGTACGGGGCCGCTGGGCGGTCCTGGCGGGCTCCGCCTCCTCGGTCGGCGTGGCCTGCGGGCCGGTGCTCGGCAGCGTGCTGTCCGAGGCGGCGGGCTACGCGGTGATGGGCCTGATCCTGGGGGCCGCCACGCTCCTGGTCGCGGCGCCCGTGACCGCGGTCGCCCTGCACACCGGTGGCCGCCCGCTGGTCCCCGGATCGGTCCGCCGCAGAGGTGGCGCCCCGGCCGCCCTGCTCGCCGCCACCACCGGTTCCCTCCCGGGCGCCGTGCCCAAGCTCGGCTCCCCGGAGCAGGCCGTCACGGAGATCACCGTTCCCGCTCTGCGCCGCAGGCGCCTGGGCAGGAACGCGTTCCGGACGGCCGGTCCGGCGGGCGGGTCCGGTCAGTCGAACGCGTACGCCTCGACCTCGGAGAGGTAACGCGCCCTGCGCTCCTCGTCGTGGTCGAGGAAGGCCGCCTCGAAGGAGTTGCGGGCCAGCGTGCGCAGCTGCTCGTTGTCCAGGCCGAGCGCCTCGTGGACGGCGTGGAAGGTGTCTCCGACGTATCCGCCGAAGTAGGCCGGGTCGTCGGAGTTCACCGTGCAGAGCAGCCCGGCGTCCATCATGGCCCGCAGGGGGTGCTCCTCCAGGACGTCGATGGCGCGCAGCCGTACGTTGGACAGTGGGCAGAGCGTGAGCGGCACCCGGTCCGCGACCAGCCTCTTCACCAGGTCCGCGTCCTCCATGCAGCGCAGCCCGTGGTCGATGCGCTCGACACCGAGGACGTCCAGGGCCTCCCGGATGTACGCGGGCGGGCCCTCCTCGCCCGCGTGGGCGACCTTGCGCAGCCCCAGCGCGCCGGCCGCCTCGTACACCTCGCGGAACTTCGCCGGCGGGTGGCCGACCTCGGCGGAGTCGAGGCCGACGGCGCTGATCCGGTGCAGATACGGCTTCGCCGCCTCCAGGGTCTCCAGCGCCGACTCGGCCGACTGGTCGCGCAGGAAGCACATGATCAGCTGGGTGGAGATGCCGTGCTTCTCCTCGCTGCGGTCCAGGGCCCGGCCGAGCCCTTCGACGACCGTGCCGATCGGGACGCCGCGGGCGGTGTGCGCCTGCGGGTCGAAGAAGATCTCCGCGTGGCGGACGCCCTGGGCCGCGGCGCGGGTGAGGTAGGCGTCGGCGAGGTCCTCGAAGTCCTCCTCGGTACGCAGCACGGCCATCAGCGCGTAGTAGAGGTCGAGGAAGGTCTGCAGATCGTCGAAGAGGTAGGCGGTGCGCAGCTCTTCGGTGTCGGCGAAGGGCAGCGTCACCCCGTTGCGTCCGGCGAGAGCGAAGGCCAGCTCGGGTTCGAGGGTGCCTTCGATGTGGAGGTGGAGTTCTGCCTTGGGGAGGTGCACGTTGTCTCGCTCACGAATGGTGGTGCTGATGTGTGTCAGAGGTGCCTGGTGGGCACGGGGATCCGCGTCAGGTCCTGGGCGACGGTCAGTTCGCCCTCGAACCCCGCGGCGCGGGCCTGGGTCCCGAACACGTCCGGGTCGTCGTACCGCTGCGAGAAGTGGGTCAGCACGAGGTGCCGTACGCCCGCTTCCGCCGCCACCCGGGCGGCCTGCCCGGCGGTCAGATGGCCGTGGTCCTTCGCCAGTCGTTCGTCCTCGTCGAGGAAGGTCGACTCGATGACCAGCATGTCGCAGCCCTCGGCGAGCGCGTGCACGCCGTCGCACAGTCTCGTGTCCATGACGAACGCGAACCGCTGTCCCCGTCTGCGCTCGGAGACGGCGTCGAGCGGGACCCCGCCGAGGGAGCCCTCGCGCTGGATGCGGCCGACGTCCGGTCCCGTGATCCCGTGCTCGGCGAGTTTCGCGGGCAGCATGCGCCGCCCGTCGGGCTCGGTCAGCCGGTAGCCGTAGGACTCGACGGGGTGCGAGAGCCGGTGGCTGTCCAGTGTGTACGCGTCCGTGACGGCGAGGGGGCCGTCGGCGGAGACGGGCGCCTCGGTCAGCTGTACGGACTCGCGGTAGGCCGTCGCGTACCGCAGCCGCTCGAAGAAGTGCTGTCCGCTCGCCGGGTAGTGCGCGGTGACCGGGTGGGGCACCTGGTCGAGGTTGATGCGCTGGATCACCCCGGCCAGTCCCAGCGAGTGGTCGCCGTGGAAGTGCGTGACGCAGATCCGGTCGATGTCGTGCGCGGCGACGCCGGCCCGCAGCATCTGGCGCTGTGTGCCCTCGCCGGGGTCGAAGAGGATGCCCTCGCCGTCCCAGCGCAGCAGGTAGCCGTTGTGGTTACGGTGCCGGGTGGGGACCTGGCTGGCTGTGCCGAGGACGACCAGTTCGCGTACGGACATCGGTGGGTCTGCCCGCTATCCGGGGGGCCACTGGAGTCCGCGTCCGCCCAGGACGTGGGCGTGCGCGTGGAACACGGTCTGGCCCGCGCCCGAACCGGTGTTGAGGACGATGCGGTACCCGCTGTCGGTGACCTTCTCGTCGGCCGCGACCAGACCGGCCTCGCGCAGCACGTCGGCGGCGATCTGCGGCTCGGCGGCGGCGAGCGAGGCCGCGTCCCCGTAGTGCACCTTGGGGATGACCAGGACGTGCGTCGGAGCCTGCGGGTTGATGTCCCGGAAGGCGACGGTGGTGTCGCTCTCGCGGACGATGGTCGCCGGGATGTCTCCCGTGACGATCTTGCAGAACAGGCAGTCGGGCTGCGGCTCTCCCGCCATGGCACGGCCTCCTCGGTCGCTGGTGATCAGTACGTGGGCATGCTATCCGGGACGCGTTGCCCGGGAGGTGTCCTCAGCCCCAGCGGCCCGTGCGGCCCAGCAGGAGCGCCGTCGCGGCGGTACCGGCCGTGGAGGTGCGCAGCACGCTGCGGCCGAGCCGGTAGGGCCGGGCGCCGGCCTGCGCGAAGGCCGCGAGCTCGTCCGGGGAGACCCCGCCCTCCGGTCCGACGACCAGCACGATCTCGCCCTCGGCGGGCAGTTCGGCGGTGGCGAGCGCCTCGCTGTCGTGCGCGCGGTCCTCGTGCAGCACACCCGCGAAGTCCGCGGCGGCCAGCAGCGCGGCCACCTGCTTGGTCGTCATCACCCCGGACACCTCGGGGAAGCGCACCCGGCGGGACTGCTTCCCCGCTTCCCGGGCCGTACTGCGCCACTTGGCCAGCGACTTGAGACCGCGGTCGCCCTTCCACTGCGTGATGCAGCGCGACGCCTGCCACGGCACGATCGCGTCGACGCCCGTCTCCGTCATCGTCTCGACGGCCACCTCGCCGCGGTCGCCCTTGGGCAGGGCCTGGACGACGGTGATACGGGGGCTGGGCACCGGTTCCTCGTACACCGATTCCAGGTCCATGACGAGGAGCCGGTCCTTCCCCTCGGTGGCCCGGACGACTCCTTCCGCCCAGTGGCCCCGCCCGTCGGTGAGGACGACGTCCTCGCCCGCGTTCAGCCGCTTCACGGAGACGGCGTGCCGTCCCTCGGAGCCGTCGAGGACGAACTCGGGCCCGCCGGGCAGCTGTTCGACGACGAAGACCGGTGCCGTCACTGGGCACTCCTCACACTCAGGGCCGCACGCGCGGCTTCCAGTTCGGCGGCGAGCAGTTCTATCAGTTCCCCGGCGGGCAGCTCGCGTGCCATCCGGTGTCCCTGGCCGGCCCACAGCGCCATGCCCTGCGCGTCCCCGGCCTTGGCGGCGGCCTTGCGCAGGCCGCTCGTCAGATGGTGCACCTGCGGGTAGGCGGCCGGGGCGTACGGGCCGTGTTCGGTCACGAAGCGGTTGACCAGTCCGCGCGCGGGCCGCCCGGAGAACGCCCGGGTCAGGGCGGTCCGTACGAACAGCGGGTTGGTCAGTGCCTGCTTGTGCAGCAGGTGGGCCCCGGACTCGGGGGTGGCCAGGAAGGCGGTGCCGAGCTGCGCCGCGTCGGCGCCCGCCGCGAGCGCGGCGGCGATCTGGGAGCCGCGCATCAGCCCGCCGGTCGCGATGAGCGGCAGCTGCACGCTCTCGCGCACCTGGGCGAGGAGGGACAGCAGTCCGATGCCGGTGTTGTCGGCCTGCGGGTCGTCGCGGTGCGTGGACCGGTGGCCGCCGGCCTCCACTCCCTGGGCGCAGACGGCGTCGGCGCCCGCCCACTGCGCGGCCTGCGCCTCCTCGACGGAGGTGACCGTCACGACGGTGTACGTGCCCGCCTGGGCGAACGCGTCGAGGGTCTCGCGGGAGGGGCAGCCGAAGGTGAAGGAGACGACCGGCACCGGGTCCTCCAGGAGGATCGCGATCTTGGCCTCGTAGCCGTCGTCCCCGCAGGAGTCCACCTCCCCGAGGGGGGTGTCGTACCAGACGGCCTCACCGGCGAGCTGGTGCCGGTACACCTCGACCTCGCTCGGATCGGCGTGTCCGGTCTGCGGCATGAAGAGGTTCACGCCGAAGGGCTGGCCGGTCAGTCCGCGCACCTGTTTGATCTCGTTGTACATGCCGTCCGCCGTCTTGTACCCGGCGGCGAGGAATCCGAGCCCACCGGCTTCGGAGACGGCGCCGGCGAGCTGCGGGCCGGACGCGCCGCCCGCCATGGGGGCCTGCACGATCGGATACCGGCAGAGATCGGTCAACGCGGAGGACATGACCGCATCGTGCCATGTCCGGTGCACCGGGCCGAATCAGCCATGAGACGGGGCGAACGGTATACCGCTGCACGCCGCACCGCCCGCCGGTACGAGACCGACGGGCGGTGCGGATCAGGCAGAAAGGCTGCGGAAACCGAGGTCAGCGACCGTTGAAGGCGTCCTTCAGCCGGGAGAAGAGTCCCTGCTGTCCTGGCTGGAACTGCCCGGTGGGCCGCTCCTCGCCGCGCAGCTGCGCGAGCTCGCGCAGGACCCGCTCCTGCTCCGCGTCCAGCTTCGACGGGGTCATCACCTCGACGTGCACGATCAGGTCGCCGCGCCCGCCGCCCCGCAGATGCGTGACACCGCGCCCGTGCAGCGGAACCGACTGACCGGACTGCGTGCCCGGCCTGATGTCGATCTCCTCCAGGCCGTCCAGCGTCTCCAGCGGCACCTGGGTACCGAGGGCCGCCGCCGTCATGGGGATGGTGACCGTGCAGTGCAGGTCGTCGCCGCGCCGCTGGAACACCGCGTGCGGCAGCTCGTGGATCTCGACGTACAGATCGCCGGCCGGGCCGCCGCCGGGGCCGACCTCGCCCTCGCCCGCGAGCTGGATCCGGGTGCCGTTGTCGACGCCCGCCGGGATCTTCACCGTGAGCGTGCGCCGCGAGCGGATGCGGCCGTCTCCGGCGCACTCCGGGCAGGGGGTCGGCACGACCGTGCCGAAGCCCTGGCACTGCGGGCAGGGACGCGAGGTCATGACCTGGCCGAGGAAGGACCGGGTGACCTGGGAGACCTCGCCACGGCCGCGGCACATGTCACAGGTCTGCGCGGAGGTGCCGGGTGCGGCGCCCTCACCGCTGCAGGTCGTACAGACGACCGCCGTGTCGACCTGGATGTCCTTGGTCGTACCGAAGGCCGCCTCGGAGAGGTCGATCTCCAGCCGGATCATGGCGTCCTGGCCGCGCCGGGTCCGCGAACGGGGTCCGCGCTGGGACGCCGTACCGAAGAACGCGTCCATGATGTCGGAGAAGTTGCCGAAGCCGCCCTGTCCGAATCCGCCGGCGCCACCGCCGCCGGAGGCGGAGAGCGGGTCGCCGCCGAGGTCGTAGACCTGCTTCTTCTGCGGGTCCGACAACACCTCGTAAGCGGCGTTGATCTCCTTGAACCGCTCCTGGGTCTTCGGGTCCGGGTTGACATCCGGGTGCAGCTCGCGGGCGAGCCTGCGGAATGCCTTCTTGATCTCGTCCTGAGATGCGTCGCGGCGCACGCCGAGAACGGCGTAGTAGTCCGTGGCCACTTACGACTCCGCCAGGATCTGTCCGACGTAACGTGCCACTGCGCGTACCGCTCCCATCGTTCCGGGGTAGTCCATGCGGGTCGGTCCGACCACGCCGAGTTTGGCGACTGCCTCGTCGCCAGAACCGTAGCCGACCGCGACCACGGACGTGGAGTTGAGGCCCTCGTGGGCGTTCTCGTGACCGATACGTACGGTCATGCCCGAGTCCTTGGCCTCACCGAGCAGCTTCAGCAGCACGACCTGCTCCTCCAATGCCTCCAGCACCGGCCGGATCATCACAGGGAAGTCGTGCCCGAAGCGGGTGAGGTTGGAGGTGCCGCCGATCATCAGCCGCTCCTCCGTCTCCTCCACCAGAGTTTCGAGAAGGATCGAGAGCACCGTGGAAACGGTTCCTCTGTCCTCGCCCTCGAAGGACTCCGGCAAGTCCTGCACCAGTTGCGGGACATCCGCGAAGCGGCGTCCCACGACACGGCTGTTGAGCCGCGCCCGGAGATCCGCCAGGGATGTCTCGCCGAACGGCGCAGGACAGTCGATCATACGCTGTTCGACCCGGCCGGTATCCGTGATCAGCACGAGCATCAGCCGGGCCGGAGCCAGGAGAAGCAGCTCCACGTGCCGCACCGTCGAACGGGTCAGCGAGGGGTACTGCACGACGGCGACCTGCCGGGTCAGCTGCGCGAGCAGCCGCACGGTCCGGCCCACGACGTCGTCGAGGTCCACCGCGCCGTCGAGGAAGTTCTGAATGGCCCTGCGCTCCGGCGACGACAGCGGCTTGACGCCCGCGAGCCGGTCGACGAAGAGCCGGTAGCCCTTGTCCGTCGGGATGCGCCCGGCGCTGGTGTGGGGCTGGGCGATGAAGCCCTCGTCCTCCAGCACGGCCATGTCGTTGCGGATCGTGGCCGGGGAGACCCCGAGCTTGTGCCGCTCGGTCAGCGCCTTGGAGCCGACCGGCTCCTCGGTGCCGACATAGTCCTGGACGATGGCGCGCAGCACTTCGAGTCTGCGTTCGCTGAGCATCGCGCACACCTCCAGCTGTGGTTCTCGGTCTCTGCCTGGCACTCTGTGCGTTCGAGTGCCAGCATTCCCCCCGGTCAGTGTACGGGGGCGGGGTGGTCCCTGGGCAAGGGCGACCGGCCACGCTACCGCGAGACTGCGCAGGTCGTTGCCGATAGCGTCGTTGTATGGACGTCTCTTGGGAAGAGCTGGGCTGGGAGCGGTTGGGCAACGGTGTGGGCCGTCGACGGCTTCCCGTGTGGGACGCGACGGTCGCACTGGTGGCCGGAGCGGACCGTGTCCTGCTCTACGACACCGGATCGTCGCTCCGCGAGGGCGCGGAGCTGCGCTCCCAGGCGCAGCGTCTGCTCGGCCGGAGGGTGACGCATATCGCACTGAGCCACCCGCACTTCGATCATGTTCTGGGCACCGCGGCGTTCGCCGGGGCCGAGGTGTTCGGGGCGGTGGGCATCGCCGGTCTGCTCCGGAACGGGGCGGACGAGCTGCACAGCTCGGCCGTGCACCACGGGGTCGCCGAGCACGATGCCGCGGAAGCCGTGGACGTCCTGGTCGCCCCGCACCACGAGGTGTGCGGGGAGTGGACCCTCGATCTCGGCGGCGGGCTCCAGGTCCTCCTGGCCAATGTCGGGCCGGGTCACAGCGGCCACGACCTGGCCGTACTGGTGCCGGGCTCGCCCGCCGTGGTGTTCTGTGGCGATCTGGTCGAGCAGTCCGGAGATCCGCAGGCCGGCGACGACGCCATTCCCTCCCGCTGGCCCGCCGCCCTGGACCGGCTGCTGGCGCTGGGCGGCGAGGACGCGGTGTACGTACCAGGGCACGGGGCGGTGGTGGACGCGGCGTTCGTACGGATGCAGCGTGATCAACTGGCGGCGCGCTTCGGCGTGTCGTGAGCGTCCGCCGCCGTATCGTCGTCCGATGCGCAGCTACCAGCCGGACCTGACCCCGCCGTGGCCGGCCCCCGAGGTCCCCGCCGAGCCCGATCTGGTCGTCGAGGAGGCCGCCACCGGCTTCTGCGGTGCGGTGATCCGCTGCGAGAAGACGGCCCAGGGCCCGACGGTCACCCTGGAGGACCGCTTCGGCAAGCACCGGGTGTTCCCCATGGAGCCGCGCGGCTTCCTGCTGGAGGGCCGGGTGGTCACCCTGGTCCGCCCCTCCGCCGCGGCCCCCGCCCGCCCCGCCCGGACGGCCTCCGGTTCACTGGCGGTCCCCGGGGCGCGCGCACGGGTGGCCCGGGCGGGCCGGATCTACGTGGAGGGCCGCCACGACGCGGAGCTGGTGGAGCGCGTCTGGGGCGACGACCTCCGTATCGAGGGTGTGGTCGTGGAGTACCTGGAGGGCATCGACGACCTCCCGGCGATCGTCCGCGACTTCTCCCCCGGTCCGGACGCGAGGCTGGGCGTCCTGGTCGACCACCTGGTCCCCGGCTCGAAGGAGTCCCGCATCGCCGCCCAGGTCTCGGACAGCAACGTGCTGGTGGTGGGCCACCCGTACATCGACGTCTGGGAAGCGGTGAAACCGTCCTCCGTGGGCATCACGGCGTGGCCGCGGGTCCCGCGCGGCCAGGACTGGAAGACGGGCGTGTGCCGGGCCCTGTCCTGGCCGGAGAACACGGGCGCGGCCTGGCAGCGCATCCTCTCCGCGGTGCACTCCTACCGCGACCTGGAACCGGAGCTGCTGGGCCGGGTGGAAGAGCTGATCGACTTCGTCACGGCTCCCGAGTAGCCCGGGAACGGCCGCCGCGGTCGGTCAGTCCACCAGGTCCCGGACCACCGCGTCGGCCAGCAGCCGTCCCCGCAGCGTCAGCACGGCCCGCCCGGAGGCGAACGCTCCCGCCTCCAGCAGCCCGTCCTCCACGGCCCGTCCGGCCGCCGCCAGCCCCGCCGGAGCCAGCAGCGTCAGCGGGCAGCCGTCGACCAGCCGCAGCTCCAGCAGAATCCGTTCCACCCGCCGGTCCTCCGCCGACAGGACCTCGCGCCCGGCACCCGGCGACCGCCCCTCGGCCAGGGCCTGCGCGTACGCTCCCGGATGCTTGACGTTCCACCACCGCACACCGCCCACGTGGCTGTGCGCCCCGGGCCCCGCGCCCCACCAGTCGGCCCCGCGCCAGTACAGCTCGTTGTGCAGGCAGCGGCCCTCCGGGGTCCGCGACCAGTTGGACACCTCGTACCAGGAGAAGCCCGCCGCGGCCATCGCCTCGTCCGCGATCAGATAGCGGTCCGCGTGCGCGTCGTCGTCGGTCATCGGGATCTCCCCGCGCCGGATGCGCCGGGCCAGCTGGGTGCCCTCCTCGACGATCAGCGCGTACGCCGACACATGGTCCGGCCCGGCACCGATCGCCGCGTCCAGCGAGGCCCGCCAGTCGTCGTCCGACTCCCCGGGCGTGCCGTAGATCAGGTCGAGGTTGACGTGTTCGAAGCCCGCTTCCCGCGCCTCGGCGACGCACGCCTCGGGCCGGCCGGGCGTATGCGTCCGGTCGAGGATCTTCAGCACGTGCTGCCGTGCGCTCTGCATCCCGAAGGAGACCCGGTTGAAGCCGCCTTCCCGGAGCGCCGCCAGATACGCCGGATCGACCGACTCCGGATTCGCCTCCGTCGTCACCTCCGCGTCGTCCGCGAGCCCGAACTCGTCACGGATCGCCCCCAGCATCCGTACGAGGTCGGCGGCGGGCAGCAGCGTCGGCGTGCCGCCCCCGACGAAGACGGTGCGGACCGGCCGCGGATCGTCGCCGAGCACCTTGCGGGCCTGGCGGACCTCTTCGATCAGGTGCGCCGCGTAGTTGTCCCGCGAGGCCAGCGCACCGCCGGAGCCGCGCAGCTCGGTGGCGGTGTAGGTGTTGAAGTCGCAGTACCCGCAGCGCGTCGCGCAGTACGGAACGTGCAGGTAGAAGCCGAGCGGTCGGTCGGCGGCACCGTCCAGGGCGTGGCTTGGCAGCGCCCCGTCGTCGGGCACGGGCTCACCATCGGGCAGTACGGAAGGCATACCGTCCATTGTCACTCGCCGCCGGAGCTGTCCCGCACACCCGCCTCTCAGTCGGCCCGGAGCACCAGAAGCGCGAGATCGTCGTCGGGCGGGCGCTCGGCGAAGTCGTGGACGGCCCGCTTGATCCGGTCCGCGATCCCCTCGGCGGACAGCCCCGCGCAGCCGGCCAGGGCGCGCGCCAGCCCGTCCCCGTCGTCGAACATGGCCGGCCCGGAACGCCGCTCGGTCACTCCGTCGGTGACGCAGAGCAGGCTCTCGCCGGGCGCCAGGTCGAAGCTCTGGCTCTCGTACGCGACGTCCTCGACGACCCCGAGCAGCACCTGCGGCTCCGCGGCGGGACGTACGGAACCGTCCGGGCTCAGCAGCAGGGGCAGCGGGTGTCCTGCGCTGGCGACCGTGCAGCGCACCCCGCCGCCGGGGAGCGGCACCATCTCCCCGTACAGGAGGGAGAGGAACCGGGACTGCGAGCCGTCCAGGATCTGCTGGCCGCCCGCGGCGGCGACCATCAGCGCGGCGGCCTCCGCCGCTTCCATCGCGTCGTCGAGGAGCAGCCGGTTGAGCCGGTCCAGGACCTTGCCGACGCCGAAGCCCTCCCGGGACAGCAGCCGCAGCCAGGGGCGTGCGAGACCGGTGACGACGGCGGCCTCGGGGCCGCTGCCCTGGACGTCGCCGAGGACGAAGCACCAGCGGTCGCCGGGGCAGGGGAAAATGTCGTAGAAGTCACCGCCGACGACGCCGTCGTCCCCGGGTTCGTAGACCAGGGCGCTGGTCACCCCGGGAATCTCGGCGACCTTGCTGGGCAGCAGCCCGCGCTGGAGGATGCGGCTGATGGTGGCCTGCCGGGTGTAGGCGCGGGCGGCGCCGACGGCGAGACCGACGCGGCGCACGAAGTCCTCGATCAGCGAGGCCACGTCGTCGGGTACCCGGGGGACGCCCTCGCGGCCGACGAGCACGGTGCCGAGCGGGCGACCGCCCGCGGTGATGCGGTACGCGAGCGCGGCCCCGTCACGGCCTCCGGGCAGCGGGCCCGCACCGTCCCCGCGCACCCGCACCGCCTCCGGCCCGGTGCCGCCCGGGCCGTCCCCGGTGTCGTCACCGGGCCACGGCACGGGTACCGGCCCCGTGCCGGCGCCGCCGGGCAGCCGGAGCGGTTCCTTCTCCAGGACCGTACGCAGGTGCTCGGTCCCGGTCTCGTCGCTGTGCCAGACACGGGCCAGCCGCGGCTCCGCCCCGGGTCCCGCTCCCTCGCTCTCCAGCCAGATCGCGCACCAGTCGGCGAGTCTCGGCACGAGCAGCTGTCCCGCTATGGCCGCCACCAGGTCCTCGTCGAGCTGGCCGGCCAGCAGATCGGACGCTTCGGCGAGGAAAGAGAGCGCGGCCCGGCTGTCCCAGTCCGCGTCGTCGCGCTCGATGCGCCGGGAGGCGGGGGCGAGGATCTCCGCGGCGCGCAACCCGTGCCGGACCGCCGCCTCCGCGGAGGGGCCGGGCGCCCCGCTCCAGTCGTCGACGGAGAGGCGGGCCCAGACGGTCTTGAGACCGGTGCGGTAGGTGATGCCCCAGGACTCGGCGAGGGTCGCGACGAGCTGTAACCCGCGGCCGTACTCCGCGGGGTCCGGGAGGGGCGCCGCACCGCTCCCGGACGCGGTCCCCTCGCCGCGCACCGCGCGGGCGGGGTGGTGGTCGGTGACCTCCATCACCAGGGCCGCCGGTTCGCTCTCGGAGGCGTCCTCCAGGCGCAGGAGCAGTTCGACCGTCGTCCCGGCGTGCACGACCGCGTTGGTGACCAGTTCGTTGGCGACGGTCACGGCGTCGTCGGCGAGCCGGTCGCTGAAGCCCACGGCGGCGGGCACGCCGAGCCCGGTCCAGTCGGCGAGCGCGGCACGGACGAACCCGCGGGCCGCCGACGGCGTCAGCGGGATTCCGGGCAGGCTCGTACGGGCCACCGGACGCGGATCGTTGCGGTGCCCGGCGGCGGCGGGACGGTGAACGTTGTCCCGCTGCAAGGGAATTGGCCCCACGGTGCGGCTCCTACCGGGTCTCACGAGATGCGGCCGACGACACACGACAGAGTGACAGACCGGCCGCGCGCATAAGCACCGAGTTACCGAAGTGGGAGAGAAGCAGGCGGAGACGAACAGGAAATGAGCTGATGGCAAAGCGGACGGGGCCGGTGGGTGATCAGCACCCCACCGGCCCCGCCCCCGCGTGCGTCCCGCTCACACACGGCCCTGCCCGTACGTCACGCCTCGCGGGATCCCGCGTACATCTCCTCGATGAGCTGCTTGTACTCGCGCTCGACGACCGGCCGCTTCAGCTTCAGGCTCGGGGTCAGCTCGCCGTGCTCGATGTCGAGGTCGCGCGGCAGCAGCCGGAACTTCTTGATGGTCTGCCAGCGCTGGAGGCCCTCGTTGAGCCGCGTCACATAGCCCTCGATGAGCTCCACGGTCTGCGGCGCCGCCACCACCTCCGCGTACGACTTGCCGCTCAGGCCGTTCTCGCCGGCCCAGCCGAGGAGGGTCGGCTCGTCGAGCGCGATCAGGGCGGTGCAGAAGTTACGGTCCGCGCCGTGCACCAGGATGTTGGAGACGAACGGGCACACCGCCTTGAACTGGCCCTCGACCTCCGCCGGGGCGATGTACTTGCCGCCCGAGGTCTTGATCAGGTCCTTCTTGCGGTCGGTGATCCGCAGGTATCCGTCCACGGAGAGCTCGCCGATGTCGCCGGTGTGGAACCAGCCGTCGGACTCCAGCACCTCGGCGGTCTTCTCGGGCAGCCGGTGGTAGCCCTCCATCAGGCCGGGGCCGCGGAGGAGGATCTCGCCGTCGTCCGCGATCCGGATCTCGGTGCCGGGGAGCGGCTTGCCGACCGTGCCCGTGCGGTATGCCTCGCCCGGATTCACGAAGGAGGCGGCGCTGGTCTCGGTGAGGCCGTAGCCCTCCAGGATGTGGATGCCCGCGCCCGCGAAGAAGAAGCCGATGTCGGGGGCGAGCGCCGCGGAGCCGGAGACGCAGGCGCGGAGCCGGCCGCCGAACGCCTCGCGGATCTTGGCGAAGACGAGGGCGTCGGCGACCTTGTGCTTGGCGCCGAGCGCGAACGGCACGGAGGCCGTGCCGGTGCGGCGGAAGTTGTCCTGCGACACCTTCGCGTACTCCCGGGCGACCCCGGCCGCCCACTGGAAGATCTTGTACTTGGCGCCGCCACCGGCCCGCGCCTTGGAGGCGACCCCGTTGTAGACCTTCTCGAAGATCCGGGGAACGGCTGCCATGTACGTCGGCTGGACCACCGGGAGGTTCTCGATGATCTTGTCGACACGGCCGTCGACGGCGGTGACGTGACCGACCTCGATCTGGCCGGAGGTGAGGACCTTGCCGAAGACGTGCGCCAGCGGCAGCCACAGGTACTGGACGTCGTCCGTGGAGAGCTCGACGGCGGTGACGGTGGCCTTGGCCATGTACGACCAGTTGTCGTGCGGCAGGCGTACGCCCTTGGGGCGGCCCGTGGTGCCCGAGGTGTAGATCAGGGTCGCCAGCTGGTCGGCGGTGATCGCCGACACCCGCTCGGTGATCGCGTCCGGGTTCTTCTCCAGGTACTCGGCGCCCTTGGCCTCCAGATCGGCCAGCGACAGAATCCAGCCCTCGGGATCGTCCTCGGCGGCCTCGACGCCGGCCGGGTCGATGACGACGACATGGGCCAGGTCCGTCAGCTCGGCCCGGCGCTCCCGCGCCTTCGCCAGCTGGGCGGCGTCCTCGGCGATGAGGAAGCGGCTCTCGGAGTCGGTCAGGATGAAGGCCGACTCCTCCGCGTTCGTGGACGGGTAGATCGTGGTGGTGGCCGCCCCCGCGCACATCACGCCGAGGTCGGCGAGGATCCACTCGACACGGGTGGAGGACGCGAGCGCGACCCGCTCCTCCGGCCGGATGCCCAGCGCGATCAGGCCGGCCGCGATGGCGTAGACCCGTTCGGCGGCCTGCGCCCAGCTCAGCGACTTCCAGTCGTCGGGGCCCTGGCCGGAGGCGGCAGGCACCGGGTAGCGGTACGCCTCGCCGTCCGGCGTGGCGGCCACGCGGTCGATGAAGAGATTCGCCACGGAGGGCGGTCGGCTATCGATCAAGGTCTTTGTGTCGCTCACGACGTCCTCCGGGCCTGCGGCATTGCTACGACCGGCTGCTTGATGCTGCTTCAGATGCCTGCTTCTGTCCTGCTCTGTTCTTGCTGCGTTCCTGCTCGGTCCCGCTTGTTTAACTGGCGAGTAACCAACGAGCCGTGATCAGGGTAAAGCGCGCACGTCCGCCGCGTAAGGGGCAACAGGCCGCGGCTTTCATAACGAACGGGCCCCTGTGTCACAGCGTGCTGCGACACAGGGGCCCGTGAACCTACTCCTCGGTACGGCGGGGCTACTTCTTGGCCTTGCCCTCGCCGGCCGACTCGTCGGTCGACAGCACGGAGATGAAGGCGTCCTGCGGAACCTCCACGTTGCCGACCATCTTCATCCGCTTCTTGCCTTCCTTCTGCTTCTCCAGCAGCTTCCGCTTACGGGAGATGTCACCGCCGTAGCACTTGGCGAGGACGTCCTTGCGGATGGCGCGGACGGTCTCACGGGCGATGACCCGGGAGCCGATGGCCGCCTGGATCGGCACCTCGAAGTTCTGCCGCGGGATGAGCTTCTGCAGCTTGGCGACGAGCCGGACGCCGTACGCGTACGCCTTGTCCTTGTGCGTGACCGCGGAGAACGCGTCGACCTTGTCGCCGTGCAGCAGGATGTCGACCTTGACGAGCTGGGCGGACTGCTCACCGGTGGGCTCGTAGTCGAGGGACGCGTAACCGCGGGTCTTGGACTTCAGCTGGTCGAAGAAGTCGAAGACGATCTCGGCGAGCGGCAGGGTGTAGCGGATCTCGACCCGGTCCTCGGAGAGGTAGTCCATGCCGAGCAGGGTTCCGCGGCGCTGCTGGCAGAGCTCCATGATCGCGCCGATGAACTCGCTGGGCGCCAGGACCGTGGCGCGCACGACGGGCTCGTGCACCGCGTCGATCTTGCCCTCGGGGAACTCGCTCGGGTTGGTGACGATGTGCTCGGTGCCGTCCTCCATCTCGACGCGGTAGACCACGTTCGGGGCGGTGGCGATGAGCTCCAGGCCGAATTCGCGCTCCAGGCGCTCACGGACCACGTCGAGGTGGAGCAGCCCGAGGAAGCCGACACGGAAGCCGAAGCCGAGTGCCGCGGAGGTCTCCGGCTCGTACACCAGGGCGGCGTCGTTGAGCTGGAGCTTGTCGAGTGCCTCGCGCAGGTCGGGGTAGTCCGAGCCGTCCAGCGGATAGAGACCGGAGAACACCATCGGCTTGGGGTCCTTGTAGCCGCCCAGCGCCTCGGTCGCCCCGTTGTGCAGGGAGGTGATCGTGTCACCGACCTTGGACTGCCGGACGTCCTTCACACCGGTGATGATGTAGCCGACCTCGCCCACGCCGATGCCGTCGGCCGGGGTCATCTCCGGGGAGGAGACACCGATCTCCAGCAGCTCGTGGGTCGCGCCCGTGGACATCATCCGGATGCGCTCGCGCTTGTTGAGCTGACCGTCGATGACACGGACGTAGGTCACGACACCGCGGTAGGGGTCGTAGACGGAGTCGAAGATCATCGCGCGGGCGGCCTCGTCCGCCTGGCCGACGGGGGCCGGGACGTCCCGGACCACCCGGTCGAGCAGCGCGTCCACGCCGACACCCGTCTTCGCGGACACCCTGAGGACGTCCTCCGGCTGGCAGCCGATGAGATTGGCCAGCTCCTCGGAGAACTTCTCGGGCTGCGCGGCCGGCAGGTCGATCTTGTTGAGCACCGGGACGATGGTGAGGTCGTTCTCCATCGCGAGGTAGAGGTTCGCCAGCGTCTGGGCTTCGATGCCCTGCGCCGCGTCGACCAGCAGGACCGTGCCCTCGCAGGCCGCGAGCGAACGGGAGACCTCGTACGTGAAGTCGACGTGGCCCGGGGTGTCGATCATGTTGAGGACGTGGGTGGTGCCCTTGTCCTCACCCACAGTGGGCGCCCACGGCAGACGTACTGCCTGGGACTTGATGGTGATGCCGCGCTCGCGCTCGATGTCCATCCGGTCGAGGTACTGAGCACGCATCTGCCGCACGTCGACCACGCCGGTCAGCTGAAGCATCCGGTCGGCAAGCGTCGACTTGCCGTGGTCGATGTGGGCGATGATGCAGAAGTTGCGGATCAGCGCCGGGTCGGTACGGCTCGGCTCGGGCACGTTGGTAGGAGTCGCGGGCACGCAGGGTCCTGATTCTTGAGACGCCGAACGCCGTGTCTCGGGTCGATGTCGGGTCGGTCGGATCGATACGTAAGCTCTATCGTCCCACGCCTGCGGGGCAGGGACCGGTTTGGGCCGGTCGGAGGGTGACTGGTACCGTGGGCAGCTGTGCCTCGTGGCCCTCAGAAGCGGCGTGGCGCACATAGAAGATCCAACGAACCTGAAAAGGCTCT
This sequence comes from Streptomyces sp. NBC_00234, assembly GCF_036195325.1. NCBI lineage: Bacteria > Bacillati > Actinomycetota > Actinomycetes > Kitasatosporales > Streptomycetaceae > Streptomyces > Streptomyces sp. NBC_00234. The sequence continues at coordinate 2,657,658 of NZ_CP108101.1, forward strand.
TTCGTGGCGAACATCAAGTCCCAGATCAAGCGGAACAAGACGAACGAGAAGGCGCGCCTGCGCAACAAGGCCGTCAAGTCCGCTCTCAAGACCTCGATCCGCAAGGCCCGTGAGGCTGCCGCTGCCGGTGACGTCGAGAAGGCCACTGTGGCCGTCCGTGAAGCGTCGCGCCAGCTCGACAAGGCTGTCTCGAAGAACGTCATCCACAAGAACGCTGCCGCCAACAAGAAGTCGGCGCTCGCGCTCAAGGTTGCCGCCCTTCAGGGCTGAGCTACTGATGTGAACGCCGGAACGGACTCAGCGGGCCCTCTCTCCCGCTCCTGACCGGCACCCCGCGCCGCACACCGAACCTGCGTTCGCCACGCGGGTGCGGCGCACCACAGCATGAACCGAAAGCCCCGGCACCGCCCTCCCCAGGGCGTGGACCGGGGCTTTCGGTATGTCCAGGGGCGGCCTGGGGCGCTTCCGCGGCCCGTCTTCACGCGCCGTTTCCGTGGGGCGTTTCCGCGAGCCGTTCCGCGGGCCTGGGCCACTGAGGGCGCAAGGCCGTTAGGTGTCCCGTCCGCCGTGCGCCGCGACGCCGCGGACTACCGGCCCGCCCGCGCCGCCCGCGCAACAGCCACGACGGCCTTCTCCAGGGCGTACTCCGGGTCGTCCCCGCCGCCCTTCACCCCCGCGTCCGCGGCCGCGACCGCACGGAGCGCGGCCGACACCCCGTCCGGCGTCCAGCCACGCATCTGCTGACGCACCCGGTCGATCTTCCAGGGCGGCATCCCGAGCTCACGGGCGAGGTCCGCGGGCCGGCCGCCCCGGGCCGAGGAGAGCTTGCCGATCGCCCGGACGCCCTGCGCGAGAGCACTCGTGATCAGGACGGGGGCGACCCCGGTCGACAGCGACCAGCGCAGGGCCTCCAGGGCCTCCGCGGCCCGGCCCTCGACCGCGCGGTCGGCGACGGCAAAGGAAGAGGCTTCCGCGCGCCCCGTGTAGTAGCGCCCGACGACCGCTTCGTCGATGGTGCCCTCGACGTCGGCCACCAGCTGGGAGACCGCGCTCGCCAGCTCCCGCAGGTCGCTGCCGATGGAATCCACCAGCGCCTGGCACGCCTCGGGGGTCGCCGAACGCCCCAGGGCCCGGAACTCCGACCGTACGAAGGAGAGCCGCTCGGCCGGCTTGGTGGTCTTGGGGCAGGCGACCTCGCGGGCACCGGCCTTCCGGACCGCGTCCAGCAGCCCCTTGCCCTTGGCCCCGCCCGCGTGCAGCAGGACGAGGGTGATCTCCTCGGCCGGAGCACTCGCGTACGCCTTGACGTCCTTGATCGTGTCGGCGGAGAGATCGTGGGCGTTCCGCACGATCACCACCTTGCGCTCGGCGAAGAGCGAGGGGCTGGTCAGCTCGGCGAGTGTGCCCGGCTGCAGCTGGTCGGAGGTGAGATCGCGGACGTCGGTGTCGGCATCGGACGCGCGCGCAGCCGCCACCACCTGCTGCACGGCACGGTCGAGGAGGAGGTCCTCCTGGCCCACGGCGAGCGTGATGGGAGCGAGCAGGTCGTCGGTGGAATTACTTCTGGTGGCCATCGCGCTCCAGCATCCCACGGCCCACTGACAGCAGGCCCTGTGGTCGGGCCCGCCCCCGCACGTACCCGAGAATGGGCCGGTGAGCGATGTGAGACATGTACTGGTGCTGCCCGACCGCGACACGGCGGAGGAGGTGGCCGTGGAGCTCGCCGACCGGTTCGGCGTCTCCGAGGAGCCCCAGCTCGTACGGGACGCACTGGCCGGCGAGGACGACGCCGAGGACGCCCAGTGGCTGGTCGTCGTGGAGGACCCTGCCGGGCGGTTCGACTCCGCGGCACTCGATGCGTTCGCCGCGGAGTACGAGGGGTGGCTGGAGAAGCCCTAGGACCTCTCGTTTGCCCGACGGGAGTCAGCCCTTGGGGACGATCTGGATGTCCATGTCGATGGAGATGCTGGGTCCCACGACCGCGATCCCGCGGGCCAGCATCGTCTGCCAGGTGAGGGTGAAGTCCTCACGGTGCAGCTCGGTCGTCGCACGGCAGGCGGCGCGGGTCTCGCCCTCGATCCCATTGCCCTGGCCCAGGTACTGCGTGTCCAGCGTCACCGAACGGCTCACGCCGTGCAGGGTGAGCGCCCCGTGCACACTCCACCGGCTGCCGCCGCGGTGCACGAAACGGTCACTGTAGAACTCCAGCGTGGGATAGCGCCCCACGTCGAGGAAGTCGGCGGAGCGCAGGTGGTCGTCGCGCATCTGGACGTTGGTGTCGATCGACGCGGCGTCGATGATCACGTGCATGGCGGAGTCCTCCATGCGATCGGCGATCCGGACCGCGCCGGCGAAGGTGTTGAACCTGCCGTGGATGCGGGCCAGCCCGATGTGACGTGCGGTGAAGGCGATCTGCGTGTGGTTCGGCTCGATCTCCCAGTCGCCCGGGTCGGGCAGCTGCGGCGGGGCCGCCACCTGGAGGATCACGTCGCCCATGCCCGCGTGACCGCTCTCGGACACCACGGCCGAACCGTGGAAGGGCGTGAAGCCCTCGGCGGTGACGCCGAGCCGGTAGTCGCCGGCCGGGACAGTGGCGAGGACGCGCCCGTACGGGTCGGTCTCACCGCCGAAGACCTTGCGGCCGGAGCTGTCGGTGACGACGAACTCCGCCTGCCGCACCGGTTCGCTGACGGGGTCCAGGACACGGCAGCTCAGCACGCCCGCGTGGGGCGGCACCGCGAGCCCGGCGAAGGCCCCGCCGCGCGCGGTACCGGACATTCCCTTGCTGCCTATGCTGCCTAGCCAACGGCCGAACATACGTACGTACCCCCATGGGCCCATCTCACCTCGGGAGCACTGCCGGCTGAACGTCGTTGTCTGAGCAGCATCCCTCCGACGATCATGCATTCGATCACTGATGCGCCGTTCGAGGCAAACGGTGAAGCTCGGAAGGGCTTGCGTGGAGGTGTTACCGAAGGTCCGAATTGGCCGTTCCGCTTGTGGGTGTCACTCGCCCCGGACCTGGAGAGCACCCCGCACCTCCGGAAGCCGTTCGAGCAGCAGCCCGAAGTGCTCCCGGTAGGCGGCCAGCACCTCGGCATCGGTGGCCAGCGGTGTCTCGCGCCGTACGCCCCGCACGGTCGTGACCAGCTTCCGGCCGCTGAGCGTGACCCGGCCCTCCTCGGTGAGCCGTGAGCAGACGAGGGACTTGCCGAAGTGCGAGTCGGGCGAGGTCCGGTGGTACCAGGCCCCCACCCGGAACTCGGCCAACGACCTCGGCCGCTGATCGAGGCGGAACTCCCGCGAGCCGTCGCGCAGCAGATCCACATCGCCCTGCGGAGCATCCCGGAACCGGAACACCCCGCGCGGATCCTTCTGTTCGGTCCGGTCGTCGAGCGCGAGCGGCCGGTGGGCGTGGTCACCGAAGCCGACATCGGCCAGCCACGGGCCCGTGCCGTCATCGGTCTCGACGCGCAGGGCCATGTGGTCGTACGGGATGCCGAGCCGCCCGCCGTCGCCGAAGACCCGCGCCTGGAGGGGCGTGACGCGGAAGCCGAGGGCGCGCAGCAGAAAGGCGAAGGCCCCGTTCAGTTCGTAGCAGAACCCGCCGCGGCGGGCCCCCACCACCTTGTCCACGAGGGCACCCTCCTCCAGGACGATGTCCTCGCCCAGGTGGATCGAGAGGTTCTCGAAGGGCACCGCGGTCATGTGCCGGAGCTGCAGCTCGCGCAGGGCCGCCGCGTCGGCACGCGCGGGACGGGCGGCGCCGATGCGCTCCAGGTAAGCCACGACCCGGGCGTCCGCGGCAGTTGCGCCGTCCGAAGGAGCGTCGGTCATCTGTGGGACGTCGGGATTCATGGCGCGAGTCTGCCCCGCCTGCCCGCTCCCGCGCCAGCGACCTTGGTCCTACGACCACCGGACGCCACGCGCTCATGAACTGCCGACCGCGGTCAGTGCCGCGCCCGCCCCCGTGACGGCGATCGCACCGTCCCTGTCCGTACGCAGCACTCTCGCTCCCCCTCGGGTCAGCGCCTCGACCGTCCGGGCCGACGGATGCCCGTACGGGTTGTCCGCACCGCAGGAGATGAGGGCGAACCTCGGCCGCGCGCCACGCAGCAACGCCGCGTCCTGGTAGGCGGAGCCGTGGTGCGCCACCTTGAGGACGTCCACCCCGGGCAGCGCCGGGTGGCCGCGCAACAGCCCACGCTGGGCGGGAGGTTCGAGATCCCCGAGGAGCAGCAGCGTCAACTCTCCCGACCTGACGAGGAGGGTGACACTGGAGTCGTTCGGCTCCTCCGTCACGAAACCGGGCCCGGCGCCCCGCCCCTCGCCCTGCGGCCACAGGACCCGCCAGTCGAGCGGGCCGATCCTGCGGCGCTCCCCCGGCACCGTGCGCACCAGGGGCACCTCGGCCTCGGACGCCGTCCTACGGACGAACTCCGCCTGTTCGGGCGGCTCGTCGAGGCTCGTCGTCTGGATCGCCCCCACCGCCCGGCCACGCAGCACCCCGGGGAGACCCCTGACGTGGTCGGCGTGGAAATGGGTGAGGAGCAGCAACGGCACCCGCGTGACGCCGAGATCCCGCAGACAGCTGTCGACGAGCCGGGGTTCGGGCCCCGTGTCGACGACCACTCCCGAACCGTCACCCGCCGCGAGGACCATGGCGTCGCCCTGCCCCACATCGCACAGGGCGAACGCCCAGTGGGGCGGCGGCCATCCGGTCATGATCCGGGTGAGCGGCGCCGGCCGCAGGACGGCGAGGACCAGGAGCAGTGCGGCGGCCGAACAGACCCAGGGCCGCCGGGCCAACCGGCGGGCGAGGAGCAGGAGCAGAACGGTGAGGGCGGCCAGCAGCGCCGCACCCCGCCAGCCACCGGGCCAGTCGGCCTCCGCCCCGGGAAGCGCCGCCCCGGTCCGGGCCACGGAAGCGATCCACCCGACCGGCCATCCCGCCACCCGAGCCAGCAGCTCGGCCACGGGCAGCGCGACCGGGGCGACGGCGAGCGCCGCGAACCCGAGCACCGTCGCGGGCGCCACCGCGAACTCGGCGAGCAGATTGCAGGGAATCGCCACCAGACTCACCCGCGAGGCGAGGACGACCACGACGGGCGCACACACAGCCTGGGCGGCAGCCGCCGCGGCGACCACTTCGGCGATCCGTGGCGGAACCCGGCGCCTGCGCAGAGCGGCGCTCCACCGGGGCGCGAGAGTGAGGAGCGCTCCGGTGGCCAGGACGGAGAGCAGGAACCCGTAACTGCGGGCCAGCCACGGGTCGTAGAGCACCAGCAGCAGCACGGCGGCGGCCAGCGCCGGAATCAGTGTTCTGCGGCGGCCCGTTCCGATGGCGAGCAGGGTGATGAGCCCGCAGGCCGCCGCGCGCAGAACACTCGGTTCGGGACGGCAGACCACGACGAAGGCGAGCGTCAGCCCACCGCCGATGAGCGCGGTCGTCCGCAAGGAGATCCCCAACCGAGGCGCCAGCCCACGGCGTTCGGTGCGCAGGGCCATGCCCGGTGGGCCGATGAGCAGAAAGAGGATCACCGACAGATTCGCACCTGAGACAGAGAGCAGGTGCGTGAGGTCGGTGGCCTTGAAGGCGTCCTCAAGCTCGGGAGTGACCCGCGAGGTGTCGCCGACGACCAGCCCCGGCAGCAGCGCCCGCGCATCCGCGTCCAGTCCGTCGGTCGCTTCCCGCAGACCGGACCGCAGCCTCCCCGCCGTGCGTTGGAGGAGGGTCGGCCCGCCGGTGATCCGTGGCGGCTCGTCGGCGTCGGTGCGCAGGACGGCGGCGATGCGCTCCGTGTCACGTTGCGGAGGTGCGAGCCCGCCGTTCAGTCGGATGCGGGTGGAGGGCAGCAGCCGTCGCCAGTGCGCCTGCGCGTCACCGGGCGCGACCATGACGAGCACCGGCGTACGGAGCCGCGTCACGGCTCCGTCGGCCGCGGTCAGGCGCTCGACCTCCGCCTCCAGGAGAAGGGAGGCCGGTGTGCTGTGATCGCCCCGGACGCGTGGCCGCGACGGCCGGGGGTCCGAGGTGACCGTGGCCTCCACCACGACCCGGGTGTAGGTGTCCGCCAGCCCCGGAAGCGGCCCGTTCCCGGCTTCGGCGCCATGCAGTCCGGCCACCGACGCACCTGCCGCCGCGGACAGCAGCACGGCGGCGACCGCGGTGGCCCGCACCTGCCGTCCCGTGGATGCGGACCGCCCCCGGTTGCCGGCCGCCGCTGCCCGCGCCGAGGCCAGAAATCCCACAGCCGCACAGACACAGGCCACCACGCCCACAGCCACCCACCGCCCCGGTGCCCCCAGCGCGAGTGCCGCGGCGGCCCACACCGCCAGGGCGGGAGGGACCAGTCGCAGATCGGCAGGCCCTTCCTGCCGCGGGTCGGAGGCGCCCAGCCTCCCGCCGGCTGCCGTGTGGACGTCGGGGGCGTCCGGGGCGCTGAGTGCGTTGGGTGCGTTGGGTGCGTTGGGTGCGACGGGGACGTCGGGGACGTCGGGGACGTTCATGGCCGGACCAGTGGCTGAAGGTCCTCGAACCGGCGGTCGCCGATCCCGTCGACTTCGCGCAGTTCGTCCACGGACCGGTAACCACCGTGCTCGGCGCGGTAGTCGACGATGTGCTGGGCGAGCACCGGCCCGACACCGGGCAGAGTCTCGAGCTGGTCGACCGTCGCCGTGCTGAGGCTCAGCGGCGCCGCAGGACCTACCGGCCCCGTCGCCCCCGCTCCCGGACCACCACCTCCCGCGCCACCGACGGGCCACGGACCGCCGGGTGCACCGACGACGACCTGCTCCCCGTCCGCCAGGACCCTCGCCCGGTTGAGCCCCGTGACATCCGTACCGTCGCGCACCCCACCGGCGGCCCGCAGCGCGTCCGCCACCCTCGACCCGGGCGGCAGACGCCGGATTCCGGGCCGCCGCACCTTGCCGCTCACATCGACGACGATCTGCCCGCCCGGTGCGACGGCGGGCGGCAGGCCGGGGGACGGCTCCGGCCGCAGCGGCGCCCCGGAATCCTCGGACCCCGGGTCCCCCGGTACCCCTGACGCGGTTGCACCCTCCTTCACCGGTTCGGGAGCGCTGACGGCCTGCGGCCGGCCCGACCAGAAGTGCACCCCCGCCAGAACCGCGGCCACGACCATCACCGCACCGAGCGCCGCGAGGGGCCTCGGTTCCAGGCCGCAGCGCAGCTGAAGCCACAGCGGCAGCCGGTCCCGCAGTGCGGGAATCACCCGGTCCAGCCGACCTGGCCGCTGCGGCTCGGCCTCCCCCGCCGGTAGTGGCAGTTCGGCAGGTGCCGGTTCGGCTCCCACAGCCGGCACGAGCGTCGAGGGGAATGCGAAGTCAGAAGCGGAAAGGGAGGACCGCTCGCCGGTACGGCCGCCGTACGCCCCCGCCATCAGCTCGTCCGCCCGGTGCCGGGACGCTGCCGCGACAGCCGCCGACCGCCCACGCGACGACCGCCGTTGCCCGCGGCGAGCACGGTGGCGGGCGCCGGGCCCGAGGCCCGCCCCGGCCGCACCGCGACCGGGCCCACGGCCGGCCCCACCGACCGCGCGAGGCCCCGGACGACCACGCGACGATCCCGGACCCGGAGCCGAGCCGGGACGTACATCCGCAGCCGCATCCGCACGCGCGGCCACGGGCATGTCCACGGACGCGTCCGCAGGCGCGTCCCCTGGCGGGGACAAGGACGGGGAAGGGCCCGAAGGCGGGTCCTGAGACGGAGACAAGGAGACGGAACGGGCTGCGTGAAGCGATCGGAGGGCCATGCCTCATGACGTTAGGCATATCTGCCCGAACCTGCCGAGCGCCCTCAATTCCGGTGGAAAACCATGCAGTTGTGGATAACTCCCTCACTCGCCGGAGTGAGTTCAGCGCGGTGAGATCACCGCTCCGAGCAGCCCCGGCCCGGTGTGCGCCCCGATCACCGCGCCCACCTCGCTGACATGCAGATCCACCAGTCCGGGCACCCGCTCACGCAGCCGCTCGGCCAGCCGCTCCGCCCGGTCGGGAGCGGTCAGGTGGTGCACGGCGATGTCCACGGCCCCCGCACCGGCCCGCTCCACGACCAGCTCCTCCAGCCGGGCGATCGCCTTCGAGGCCGTCCGTACCTTCTCCAGCAGCTCGATCCGGCCGCCTTCCAGCTGAAGCAGCGGCTTCACGGCGAGCGCGGAACCCAGCAGCGCCTGCGCGGCGCCGATGCGACCGCCCCGGCGCAGGTAGTCGAGTGTGTCGACATAGAAATAGGCGGAGGTGGCGGCGGCCCGCTTCTCGGCGGCGACCACCGCGTCGTCCAGACTGCCCCCCGCCTCGGCGGTCTCCGCCGCCGCCAGGGCACAGAACCCCAGCGCCATGGCGACCATGCCGGTGTCCACCACACGTACCGGCACCGGCGCGTCCTTGGACGCGAGCAGCGCGGAGTCGTACGTCCCCGAGATCTCGGCCGACAGATGCAGGGAAACGATGGCCGTCGCCCCGGCATCGGCCGCCGCCCGGTACGCGGCGGCGAAGACCTCGGGGTTGGGCCGGGACGTCGTCACGGAGCGGCGCTTCTGCAGGGCGGAGGCCAGCGAGCGGGCCGAGATCTCCGTGCCCTCCTCCAGAGCCTGATCACCCAGGACGACGGTCAGCGGCACCGTGGTGATGCCGTGCCGTTCCATCGTCTCGGGCGGCAGGTAGGCCGTTGAATCGGTGACGATCGCGACATGGCGGGACATGAGCCGGAGGTTACCTTCCGGGGCGGGGGCACAGCAGCCCGGCCCCGATCGGCTGATCGATTCCGGTCGCTTCGGATCGGATACTGCCACGTCCGGCCACAGTGCTTCACACCGCCCGGTCTCCCCGGGCAGTGCGGCTGAACTGGGCCGACCCGTTCAGTTGGTCGTTTCCGGTCTTGCCGACTTCTGCCACGGGTAGCCGGCGGCGCGCCTCGGGTCAGCGGCCGTGATCGCCTGCGGCGTGTCGGTGTCGGCCTGCCCCGACGCGTCGGGCCGGGTGCCGTCACGATCACCCCGCCCCGCGTCCCCCTGCGACTGCTGCTGCGGCTCGTCCTGCCCCTGCGACCAGTCGTGCGTCCGCGTGGACGCCTGCGGCTCCTCCACCGTCCAGTGGCGCAGCGCCCCGGCCTCCACGTCGATCTGTGCGTTCAGCGCGTCCAGGTCGTCGTCGGCGAACTGACGGGCCCGGTCGCGTGCCGCCCAGCGCAGCGACTCCGCCGAGTGCGTGATGCGCTGGGTGCGTTCCTTCAGGCCCGGCAGCAGCGAAGCCACGGTCGCCCGGTCCGGCTCGCGCTCCAGCCGCTTCAGCTCGTCGTCGAGTTCACGGCCGTGCACGCTCAGCCGCTCGAACAGCCCCAGCGACTCCGAGAGGGACGCGTCCTCCGCCAGTCCGGCGTGCAGCGCGTCCTGGGTGGCCCGCATCGACGTACGCAGGGTGAGCCGCAGCTGTGCCAGTTCGCCCGGCACACCCGGCTGCCCGTAGCTCTTCGCCCGGAGCGTGGTCTCCTCGACGGTCCGGCGCGCCTGCGTGATCGTACGGTCCACGCCGCGCCTCGCCGCGCCGACGACCTTGACGCCCGCGTACACGCCCAACGCCACGAACGCGACGAACAGCAGCGCCAGAATCGTGATCACGACTTCCATGAGCGCCCCTCGGTTTCCGGTTCGGCTGCCGGTGTGCCGGTCGCCACTTCTACCGTAAACGGAACAGGCAGGCCAGGGGTTCCAACGGAACCCCCAACCTGCCCGTAGGGGAAAGCCCCGACCGTCACGCAGGGACGATGTTGACCAGCTTCGGCGCGCGCACGATCACCTTGCGGATGCCCGCACCGCCCAGCGCGGCGACGACGCCCGTGTCGGCCAGCGCCAGTGCTTCCAGGTCCGCGTCCGTGATCGACGGCGAGACCTCCAGGCGTGCCCTGACCTTGCCCTTGATCTGCACCACGCAGGTCACCGTCTCGTCGACGACGTACGCCGGGTCGGCGACCGGGAAGTCCTGGTGGACGACGGACTCCGTGTGGCCCAGTCGGCGCCACAGCTCCTCCGCCACGTGCGGCGCCAGGGGCGCCACCAGCAGCACCAGCGACTCGGCGACGGAACGCGACAGCGGGCCGCCGGCCTTGGTCAGGTGGTTGTTCAGCTCGGTGACCTTGGCGATGGCGGTGTTGAACCGCATGCCCGCCATGTCCTGGCCGACCCCGTCGATGGCCTTGTGCAGGGCGCGCAGCGTGTCCTCGCCGGGCTCCGTGCCGACGACGGTGACCTCGCCGGTCTCCTCGTCCACGATGTTGCGCCACAGCCGCTGCAGCAGGCGGAACTGGCCGACCACGGCGCGCGTGTCCCACGGCCGCGAGACGTCCAGGGGGCCCATCGCCATCTCGTACAGACGCAGCGTGTCCGCCCCGTACTCGCCGCAGATCTCGTCGGGCGTCACGGCGTTCTTCAGGGACTTGCCCATCTTGCCCAGGACGCGGCTGACCTTCTCGTCCTGGTAGTAGTACGCCCCGTCACGCTCCTCGACCTCGGCGGCCGGGACCGCGATGCCGCGGCTGTCGCGGTAGACGAACGCCTGGATCATGCCCTGGTTGTACAGCTTGTGGAACGGCTCGGCGGACGAGATGTGTCCCAGGTCGTGCAGCACCTTGGACCAGAAGCGGGCGTACAGCAGGTGCAGCACGGCGTGCTCGGCACCGCCGACGTACAGGTCGACGCCGCCGGTCGGCTGTCCCTCGCGCGGGCCCATCCAGTACTGCTCGATGGCGGGGTCGACCAGCTTCTGGCCGTTGTTCGGGTCCAGGTAGCGCAGCTCGTACCAGCAGGAGCCCGCCCAGTTGGGCATGGTGTTGGTCTCGCGACGGTACTTCCGCGGGCCGTTGCCGTCGCCCAGGTCCAGGGTGACGTTCACCCAGTCGGCGTTGCGGGACAGCGGGGTCTCGGGCTGGGTGTTGGCGTCCTCGGGGTCGAAGGTGCGCGGCGAGTAGTCCTCGACCTCCGGCAGCTCCAGGGGCAGCATCGACTCGGGCAGCGGGTGGGCGATGCCCTCCTCGTCGTACACGATCGGGAACGGCTCGCCCCAGTAGCGCTGGCGGCTGAACAGCCAGTCGCGCAGCCGGAAGTTCACGGTGCCCTCGCCGACGCCGTGCTCCTTCAGCCACTCCGTGATCTTCGCCTTGGCGTCGACCACTCCCAGGCCGTCCAGCGAGATCTCGTCGTTCGCCGAGTTGACCAGCTTCGCCTCGTACGAGGAGAAGGCGTCGTCCCAGGCCGAGGTGTCCGTGCCGCGGTCGTCCGAGGGCTCCACGACACAGCGCATCGGCAGCTCGAAGGCGCGCGCGAAGGCGAAGTCGCGGGCGTCGTGCGCCGGAACGGCCATGATCGCGCCGGTGCCGTAGCCCATCAGGACGTAGTCGGCGATGAAGACGGGCACCTTGTCGCCGCTGACCGGGTTGGTCGCGTACGCGCCGGTGAAGACGCCGGTCTTGTCCTTGGCCTCGGCCTGCCGCTCCACGTCGGACTTGGCCGCGGCCTGCTTGCGGTACGCGGTGACGGCCTCGGCCGGGCTCGCGTGGCCGCCGGTCCACACCGGCTGCGTGCCCTCGGGCCACGCGGCCGGGATGATCCGCTCGACCAGTTCGTGCTCGGGCGCCAGCACCATGTAGGTGGCGCCGAACAGGGTGTCCTGGCGGGTGGTGAACACGGTCACGGCGCCGGCGCCGTCGACCGGGAAGTCCACCCGGGCACCCTCCGAGCGGCCGATCCAGTTGCGCTGCTGCAGCTTGATGGCCTCGGGCCAGTCCAGCCCGTCCAGGTCGTCCAGCAGCCGGTCGGCGTAGGCGGTGATGCGCATGTTCCACTGGCGCAGCTTGGCCTTGAAGACCGGGAAGTTGCCGCGCTCGGAGCGGCCGTCGGCCGTCACCTCTTCGTTGGCCAGCACGGTGCCCAGGCCCGGGGACCAGTTGACGGGTGCGTCCGAGGCGTACGCCAGGCGGTACTCGCCCAGGACGTCGGCGCGCTCGGCGGCGCTCAGCTCACTCCAGTCACGGCCGTCCGGGGTGGCACGCGAGCCGCCCTCGAACTGCGCGACCAGCTCCGTGATCGGACGGGCCCGGCCGGCCTCGGTGTCGTACCAGGAGTTGAAGATCTGCAGGAAGATCCACTGCGTCCACTTGTAGTACTCCGCCTCGATCGTCGCGAACGAACGGCGGTTGTCGTGGCCCAGGCCCAGCCGGCGCAGCTGGACCTTCATGTTCTCCATGTTGGCCTCGGTGGAGGCCCGCGGGTGCGTGCCGGTCTGCACGGCGTACTGCTCCGCGGGCAGGCCGAAGGCGTCGAAGCCCAGGGTGTGCAGGACGTTGTGCCCGGTCATGCGCTGGTGGCGGGCGTACACGTCGGTGGCGATGTATCCCAGCGGGTGGCCTACGTGCAGACCCGCACCCGAGGGGTACGGGAACATGTCCATGATGAACTTCTTGGGCTTGGCGACCAGTTCCGGATCGCCCGCCAGGTCACCGGTCGGGTTGGGGGCCTCGTACGTCCCCTCGGCGTCCCAGAAGTCCTGCCAGCGTGCCTCGATGTCGGCGGCCATCGCCGCCGTGTAGCGGTGCGGCGCAGCCGTCTCGGCTGCGGTATTCGTCTCGCTCATGATCCTCAAAGCTCCATCGATCGTCATCTGCCGGCGCCCACGTCTACGGACACACGTCTACGGAAACGAAAAATCCCCTCGCACAGGAGGGGACGCCGCGCCGATTCCGACCAGGCATTCTCACCGGTCGGGAGTGATCAGCGCGGCTCGCTAAGCAGAAGGCGTACGGCACGCATGGCGTCAGGGTACCGCACGGGGCCGGAGCCCGGCCGGGGGCCGCCGGTCCGTGGACGGGCGGCCGGGACGGAACGTCCGGGAAGCGGGGGTTACTCCGCGTACCTACCTCTATCGGGGCAACCATTCAATCCCCGTACTGGCCGGTATGGAGCGACTTAGCATGCCGCAACGGGACCGCATTGCCGAACCATTCGGAGTCGCCCCAATGAACCCTCATCGCAAGAACCGCTCATCCCCCACAATGAGCCCCGGAATGAGCCGTCCCATGCAAGGCGGACTGACCGTCGCCCTGCTGGTTCTCATCCCGCTGCTCGCCGTCGCAGGGAGCGACGACTTGCGCGCCGCGCTCGACTTCACCACCGGCGTTCTTTCCCTGGTGTCGCTCACCGCGACCGTCGCCTGGGGCCTGCTGGCCACTGACCGGCTGTTCCTGTCCACGCGTCAGCGGCTGCTCGCCCAGGGCATCCACCGGGCCACCGCCGTGGCCTCGCTCGGCTTTCTCCTGCTCCACGTCACCGTGAAGGTCGCCCTCGGGCATGTGGCGCTCGTCGGCGCCCTCGTACCCTTCGGTCTCGGAGTACGCGGCACGGCCGGTCTCATCGGTTTCGGCTCGCTGGCCGGACTGCTGATGATCGTCACCGCCGCGACCGGCGCCCTGCGGAGCGCCTTCGTCCATCCGTCCCCTTCCACCACCCTGCTGGGGAGCTCGCTGCGCTCCCCCCTGAAGGCGGGCCGGTTCGCGGGCCGCTGGCGCGCCCTGCACGGGCTGGCCTACCCGGCCTGGTGCTCGGCACTGATCCACGGCCTGTACGCGGGCCGGGCCGCCGCGACCTGGGTCGTCGTGATGTACGGCCTGTGCTTGCTCGCGGTGGCGGCGGCACTGTGCCTGCGGCTCCTCCCGCAGCCCGAGAAGCGCCGGATCGCCGCCCTGATCACCTCGCTGATCAGCCCCGACACGCTGCCCGCCGAGCCGGACCCGGACGCCCGCGCCGCCCCGCCGGCCGGCCCCGGGAGCGCACCGGACCACGACGCTCCCGGACGGTTCGATCGGGGGTGGCGCGAGCCCGACCGTGAGGTCCGGGGCACTCCCATCCGCCCCAGGACCCTCGCGGCCCCCTCCCCTCCCCTGTACGAGGCCCCGCCGCGCAGCTCCGAGCGGCTCGGCGGGGACCCTGGTCCGGCCGCCGGGGCGCCGCTCAAGGGCCCGGGGATCGCTGCCGCCTACCGGGCCGTCTCCCTCTCCCCCGACCCGCCGCCCGCCCAGCCGGACAGCCGCTGGCCCACCCCGTCGCCCGCTCCGCCCGCACAGGCGGTCAGGCCGCCGCAGGACCCCGGGCACGCCTACGCCGCCGAGCAGGAAGGGCCGTACAACGCGTCGCCGCACACCGCGTACGACGCCACCCCGCACGCCGCACCGCCGTACGGCGCCACCCCGCCGCACACGACCCCCTATCCGACCGCCTCGTACCCGGCCTCCCCGTACGTCCCCGGCTCCGAGGCGCCGACCGGTCCGCTCCCCGCCGTCGGCGAGACGGCGTACGACACCGGGCCACGGCCCGGACCGCTCTATCCACCACCCGCCGGTGAACCCTGGCACGCACCCGCTGGAGACCGACCGTGAACGTCCCCCTCCCCGATGTCCCCGAAGTGCGCGTCGTCGGCCTGCCACAGCTGACCAGCGGCTTCGACCTGGTGGAGCGACTCGACCTCGGCATGCACCTGAAGGTGCACGGACCGCTCGAACCGATGACCGGCGAGCGCCTCGCCGAGCTGGCCGAAGCCATCTCCCTGTGCGGCCGGGGCGGTGCCGGATTCCCGTTCGGGAGGAAGCTGCGCGCGGTGGCCAAGGCGTCCATCCGCCGCGGTGTCCGGCCCGTCGTCGTGATCAACGGAAGCGAGGGCGAGCCCGCCTGCCGCAAGGACACCGTGCTGCTCAACCGCGCCCCGCACCTCATCCTGGACGGCGCCCTGCTGGCCGCCGAGGCCCTCGGCGCGCGCACCCTGATCGTCGCGGTCACACGTAACTCCACGGAGATATCCGTCCGGGCGGCCCTGGCCGAGCGCGGCCTGTCCGACAGGCGGGGGCAGCAGTTGCGGGCCCGGGTGGTGCGCACCCCGGAACGGATGGTCTCGGGCGAGGCTTCGGCGGTCATCCGGGCGGCGAGCGGCGGTCCCGCGCTGCCGCCCGGCCGCCGGGAACGGGCCGCCGAGGCAGGCGTCGGCGGTGCCCCGACGCTGCTGTCGAACGCGGAGACCTACGCCCAGCTCGCCGTCGCCGCCCGGATCGGACCCCGGCGCTACGGCCACACCGGGCTGCCCGACGAGCCCGGCACGGTCCTGCTCACCGTCTCCGGCTCCGTATCGCGCCCGATGGTCATCGAGGTGCCGACCGGGGTGCCGCTGCGGTACGTGCTCCAGCTGGCCGGTGCGCCTCCGCTCCCCCAGGGCGTGCTGACCGGCGGATATCACGGCAACTGGATCGACTCGGTCGCCGCGCACGACGCCGTCGTCTCCGTCAGGTCCCTGGCCGCGGTGGGCGGCGCACTCGGGGCCGGCGCCATCCTGCCGATCGCGCCCGGAACCTGTCCGCTCGGTGAGTCGCTGCGCATCGCGAACTGGCTGGCCGCGGAGACGGCGGGCCAGTGCGGGCCGTGCAAGCTCGGGCTCCCGGCCGCCGCCGGCGGCCTCTCCGATGTCCTGAACGGTGGCGGACCGGCAGCGCTGGAAGCCTTGCGCGAGGTGACCCAGGCGGTGAAGGGCCGGGGCGCGTGCAAGCACCCCGACGGCTCCGCGCGCTTCCTGGCCTCGACCCTGTCCGCGTTCACCGACGACCTCGCCGCGCACGTCCTGGACGGCGGCTGCGGCCGGGACACCCTCGGAGTGCTGCCGCTGCCCGGACCGGGCTACCAGGATCTGGAGGAGTCCATTCCGAGCGGCGGGAAGCTGGCGGTCGACTGGACGCTCTGTCAGGGCCACGGGCTGTGCGCCGACATCGTCCCCGAGCTCATCCGGCTGGGCCCCGACGGGTATCCGGCACTCGCGGACGCCTCGGTTCCGATGCATCTGCGCGGGCGGGCCCAGCGGGCCGTACGGCGCTGCCCGGAACTCGCGCTCCGCATCGAGCAGGCACCGGCCGAGCGCCCCGCCCTGCCGAGCACCAACCGCAAGGCCCTGGGCAGCGGACGCAGTTGAACCTGAACGACGAAGAGCGGGTCATCCGATCCGGATGACCCGCTCTTTCACTGTGGAGCTAAGGAGAATTGAACTCCTGACCTCCTGCATGCCATGCAGGCGCTCTACCAACTGAGCTATAGCCCCTCGCTGCTTGCCGCCCGGTTTCCCTTGGCGACATCGAGAACATTACACGGTCCCCCCGGTCCTCCACCAAATCGTTTCCCGTCTGGGCCGTTTTGCCCGATTTCGGGGGTCAGGCGGTGGCGAAGGAGTAGAACCGCTTGAGGGTGCAGTGCTCCTCCAGGAGCCTCCCGTAGATCGGCTCCCCCTCCAGCTCCCGGTAGGTCTCGATGGGGTCGCCTTTTATGATCAGCGCCCGCGCGCACTCCTCGCACCAGTACTGGTACTCCGGGTTGACCGGATCCATGTCCCGGACGATGGGCGTACCACTGCCGCACCAGTCGCATTTACGCCTGTGTGCACCCATCAGTCAGCTCCAGCTGTGGCCGCAGGCCGTGCACCCGTAGGAAACCCCGCCGTTGTCACCCAGGACCTGGGCCACTTGGGACGAACTGCAGGACGGACAGCCGAGCACAGAGAAGGGGGCAAGGGGCGGAGTGGGACGCGAGGGGCGGGAGGCGGCGGGTGTGACGGGCAGGTCCGGGACCTGTTCGCGACTCGCAGGCATCGCGCTCCCTCCCGATCGGTCCTTCGCCCCCTCCGGCGCTCCGATTCTGCCATGGCCCCGCAAGGGGGTCAGCCCGCCGAGGAGCCGGCCTTCCGGGTAACGAAAAGATCCCGCCCCCAACCGGGGACGGGATCTTGATTGTGGAGCTAAGGAGAATTGAACTCCTGACCTCCTGCATGCCATGCAGGCGCTCTACCAACTGAGCTATAGCCCCGCTGTTCGCTTTCTTTCCCGCGTTTCCGCGCTGCGAACAAGAAGAACTTTAGCCTGCGACCAGCCAGAAAGTGAAATCCGGCCGACGTCGCCCGGAGACGGCCTCCGGGCAGCGGTCAATCGTCGTCGCCCAGCACCGGTTCCGGCAGTGTCCCGGCGTTGTGTTCGAGCAGACGCCAGCCGCGCGCGCCCTCACCGAGGACGGACCAGCAGCAGTTGGACAGACCGCCGAGCCCTTCCCAGTGGTGGGCGTCCAGGCCGAGCAGACGGCCGATGGTCGTCCGGATCGTGCCTCCGTGGCTGACCACGACGAGCGTGCCGCCGTCGGTCAGCTTGTCGGCGTGCTGCAGCACCACCGGGGCGGCCCGGTCGGCGACCTCGGTCTCCAGCTCGCCCCCGCCGCGGCGCACGGGCTCGCCGCGCTTCCAGGCGGCGTACTGCCCGGCGTACTGCTCGACGATCTCGTCGTGCGTGAGCCCTTGCCAGGCGCCCGCGTACGTCTCGCGCAGGGCGGAGTCGTGCGCCACCGGGAGACCGGTGACCGCGGCGAGCTCAGCCGCTGTGGCCGATGCCCTCCGCAGGTCCGAGGCGACGATCGCATCGGGCTTCAACGAGGCGAGCAGCCGGGCGGCCCGACGGGCCTGCCCGATGCCGGCTTCGGTGAGCTCGATGTCCGTGGAGCCCTGAAAACGGCGCTCCAGATTCCACGCCGTCTGACCATGACGCCAGAGGACGATCCTGCGGCCCCTGCCGCTGCTGCTGCCGTTCAGTGCTGCTCACCTTCCGGGATGCCGTTGAGCTGTGCGTGCTCCTCGGCCTTGCCGCGGGTCTTGAGCGCGTCCTCGGGGAGGCCGATCTCGGGGCAGTCCTTCCACAGGCGCTCGAGCGCGTAGAACACGCGCTCCTCGCTGTGCTGGACGTGGATCACGATGTCGACGTAGTCGAGGAGGATCCAGCGGGCGTCGCGGTCACCCTCGCGGCGCACCGGCTTGGCGCCGAGCTCCTTCTGGAGCCGCTCCTCGATCTCGTCGACGATCGACTTGACCTGGCGGTCATTGGGGGCCGAGGCCAGCAGGAAGGCGTCGGTGATCGACAGCACGTCGCTGACGTCGTAGGCGATGATGTCGTGCGCGAGCCGGTCGGCGGCCGCCTGAGCGGCGGCGTTGATGAGCTCGATGGAGCGGTCCGTGGCGGTCACATGCAGGCTTTCGTCGGCGGTCAGATCAACCTCTAGGGTCTCACGGACCGCCGACAGCCCCTACGACGATCGTTCGATCGCGCCGTTTCGCTATTTGATCTTGTAGTTCTGGCCGAGTACGACGGACACGTCGGCGTTGGCGGCGGGCTTGCCCTTCTGTACCGAGCTCGTCGGCAGTCCCAGCGTCTTGGCCACCTCGGTGGCCTTCGCCTTGTCCTCGGCCGTCCTGTAGAAGACCGCGGACGACGTCGCGGGGTCGCCCTTCCCCCCGTCCACGAAGGTGTAGCCGCCGTTGAGCAGCTGCACCCGGGCCCTTTCGGGGGCGTCCGTGTTCCCGGTGGCGTTCTTGATGCCCACCCGGACGGCCGCGTCCTTCTCCGGAGCCTTGACCGCCCCGCCGAGCACGTCCTTGACCACGCTGTCCGCGGCCTTCTCGGTGAGCGTGCCGTCGGCCTGGACCGGCAGCAGTGCCGTCTTGTAGCTGCCGACCTTGGCGTGTCCGGCGAGCTTCGCGAGGGACGCTCCGAGGTCCTGCTCGGGCAAGGACGGGTCGAGGATCTGTCCGAGCGTCTGCACGGTGACCGTCGCGGCCTTCGGGTCCTCCGACAGCTTGCGCAGGACGCCCCGCATGACCTGGCCGAACCGCAGCAGCTGCTTCGCCTCGGGCTCGTCGGGCCCGCGGTAGGTGGCGTACGCGACGGCCATCTGGCCGCTCAGCGTCTGCGCCTCCCCCTTGTTGACCAGCGGCGAGGCGCCCTTCTTGGCATCGGGCACATCGGTGTCGGTGTCGACCTCGATGTTGCCGACCAGCTCGACCAGGTTCTCCAGGTACGGAGTGTCGAGCCGCCAGGTGCCGCTGATGCTCGTGCCCAGGAGGGTGTCGATCGACTCGCTCGTGGCGCTGGACCCGTCGTCGTCGACGGACTTGCCGAGCGTGGTGGTCGAGCCGTCGTCGTTGGCGACGGCGAGCGAGTTGGGCAGGAGGACGGTGGTGCCCTGTTCGGTCGTGACGTTGTCGACGAGCAGCGCCGTGGAGGTGCCGCCCTTCTTGGTGTTGTGGAGGTGGACGACGATGACGTCCCGCTGCTGCGGGCCGGCCTGGGTGGCCTCCTGGCCGTCCGATCCGGAGAGACCGGGAATCTTGTCGGCGCTCCAGAGGTAGCCCACGCCGCCGACCACCACGAGCGCCGCGACGACGATCAGGGCGACGATCCGCTTGCGGCCCCGGCGCCGCGCCTCCTCGCGCCGCTCGCTGCGGCTCTCGGTGAACTTCAGCCAGTCGATGACGTCTTCGGAGTCCTCGTCGGGCTCCTCGATGAACGAGAACTGCTCGGTGCGGTAGTCGGGAGCGGCCCGGCGCTGCCCGGGTACGGCGGGCTCCGGGTCGCTCTCGTACGGGCGCTCGGGCTCAGGCGGCGCCACGGCCGGCGCGGCGCCCTGCGGCGGCATGCTCCACTGCTGGGTGGCGTCGGCCGCTGCGGGCTGCTGCTGCCTGCCCTGGTCGTAGCCGTAGTCCCCGTAGCCACTGTCGTAGCCGTGCCCCTGGGGCTGCTGCGAGGGCTGGCCGGGATGGTGCTGCGGCGCGGCCTGCGGCTGCTGGGGAGCGTAGGGGTCGTACTGCTGGGGCTGCTGCGGCGGCTGGGCGTACGGGTCGTATCCGTAGCCCTGGTCGCCACCCTGACCCTGCTGGGGCTGCTGGCCCTGCTGGGGCTGCGCGGCGTACGGGTCGTACGGCTGCTGGCCCGGCTGCTGGTACACCGGCTGCCCGTACTCGTCGTAGCCGATGACCTGAGGCTGCTGGAAGTACGGGTCGTACGGGTTCTGTCGGTCGTTCACCGGTGCCCCTCTCCGTGGCTCATTCGCCGCGGTACAGCTGGCGCTTGTCGATGTACCGGACCACTCCGTCCGGCACCAAATACCAGACCGGATCCCCCTGCGCGACTCTCGCACGGCAGTCCGTGGACGAGATGGCCAGCGCCGGAACCTCCACGAGGGAGACACCGCCCTCGGGCAGTCCGTCGTCCGTGAGCACGTGCCCCGGGCGGGTCACCCCGATGAAGTGGGAGAGCGAGAACAGCTCCTCCGCGTCCCGCCAGGTGAGGATCTGGGACAGCGCGTCCGCGCCGGTGATGAAGAAGAGGTCCGCGTCACCGTGGATCGCACGCAGGTCCCGCAGCGTATCGATGGTGTACGTCGGTCCGCCACGGTCGATCTCGAGGCGGCTCACGGAGAACTGCGGGTTCGAGGCGGTGGCGATGACCGTCATCAGATAGCGGTCCTCGGCCGGCGAGACCTGCTTGTGGCTCTTCTGCCACGGCTGCCCGGTCGGGACGAAGATGACCTCGTCGAGGTGGAACTGGGCGGCCACTTCACTGGCCGCCACCAGGTGTCCATGATGGATCGGGTCAAATGTCCCGCCCATCACGCCGAGTCGGCGTTTGCCGCGGCCGGTAGGCACTTCCTGCTCTCCCATGCGTGCAGACCCTACTGGTACGGCCGTACGCCTCTGCCTCAGCGGTCGCGGTTGAAGCGGGTGGTGATCCACAGCAGGAGCAGCAGCGCGACGAACGCACCACCGCCGGTGAGGTACGGGTTGAGGCTTTCGTGGTTACCACCGGACTCGCCGCCTTCGGAGGCGAGAGTGACCAGCTGGTGCGCGGTGCTCGTGAGGCTCATCTTCGGCGGGACCTTTTCGTCGGGAGTCGGAAGGAAGACGTCGCCGACATCGTATGCGTGCGCCTCGGGCACGCTCACGCCGACTCAGTCGTTGTTGTCGTCGTTGCCGTATCCGCGCAACAGGAACCATGCGAGCAGGGCGGCTCCGACGATCGAGACGAGCAGCACGATCCGAAGCGTGTCACCCATTCCCTGGTCCTCGGACGCGGCAGCGAGCAGTGCGGCGGTGTACGGCATTTCGGGCGCTCCTCAAAGTTATCCACAGCCCCCCGCACACCGTAGCGCCAGCACATACGCTGGGATTTGTCAGGGGGACGAGCGACGTCTCGTACGAACAGGGGGCCTTCCATGACCGACAGCCACGAGAACGTGCCGAGCAGGCAGCGCAGGCGATTTCCGGGTATTTCCTCCCGGGCGTACGAGCACCCGGCGGACCGCTCGGCCCTGGTGGCACTGCGCAAGCTGACCGGCTTCGACACCGTCTTCAAGGCGCTCAGCGGGCTTCTTCCCGAGCGCAGTCTGCGACTGCTCTTCCTCTCCGACTCCGTCCGGGTGAGCGACGCCCAGTTCGCCCACCTCAACGCCATGCTGAGGGACGCCTGTTACATCCTGGACCTGGAGAAGGTCCCTCCGATGTACGTCGCCCAGAACCCGCAGCCGAACGCGATGTGCATCGGTCTCGACGAGCCGATCATCGTGGTGACGACGGGCCTGGTCGAGCTGCTGGACGAGGAGGAGATGCGGGCCGTCGTGGGCCACGAGGTGGGTCACGCGCTCTCCGGCCACTCGGTGTACCGCACGATATTGCTCTTCCTCACCAATCTGGCCGTCAAGGTGGCCTGGATCCCGCTCGGCAATGTCGCGATCATGGCGATAGTGACGGCGCTGCGCGAGTGGTTCCGCAAGTCGGAGCTGTCCGCGGACCGGGCGGGACTGCTGGTGGGCCAGGACCTCCAGGCGTCGATGCGCGGTCTGATGAAGATCGCCGGTGGCAACCACCTGCACGAGATGAACGTGGACGCGTTCCTCGCCCAGGCGGACGAGTACGAGAAGGCCGGCGACCTGCGCGACTCCGTGCTGAAGATCCTCAATGTGCTGCCGCGGACGCATCCGTTCACCGCGGTGCGGGCCGCCGAGCTGAAGAAGTGGTCGGAGACCCGCGACTACCAGCGGATCATGGACGGCCACTACCCCCGGCGCGACGAGGACAAGGACACCTCGGTGACGGACTCCTTCCGGGAGTCGGCCTCGCACTACGCGGACACCGTGCGCACCAGCAAGGACCCGCTGATGAAGCTCGTGGGCGACATCGCCGGCGGTGCGGGCGATCTGGGCGGCAAGCTCCGGGACAGATTCACGGGCGGGGGCAGCGGCACCGGGTCCACGGACGGCGGGTCTACGGACGGCGGGAGCCGTCGTCCGCAGGACCCGGAGGAGGGTTCTGGGCCGACGGGGAGCTGACCGCCAGCGTCCCGCACAGCGCCACCGTGCGCCGGCCCGTGGCGTACGGGTCGGTGCCGGCCGGTCCCTTGGTGTCCGACCGCTCCCCCGCGAGCAGCGGCACGAGCGCACCGGCGGTGTCCGCCGAGCACGTCTGGGGTCCGGCCTGGACCTGGGCGGTCCTGACCTCCAGCCGGTGGAGCCGCAGGTCCTCCCGGTCGAACTGGAAGTGCAGCTCCCGCCGCACGGTGAACAGCGAGGCACCGTCCGCCTTCTGCGGGCCGGAGACGACCGGGCGCAGCGCGTATGTGAACGTGTGGTCGGACACCACTTCCAGGGTGTCCGCTCCCGCCTCGGTGTACGCCAGCGTGCCCTGGACCCTGACCTTCGGGTCGGCGAGCTCCACGTCGTCCGGATCGAACCGCACCAGCCAGCCGGTGGCGGAGTGCTGTCCGTCGTTGGCCGGTGAACTCATGCTCCGGTCGAACTGGGCCGTCTGGTCGGGATCGAGCAGCCGCCCGACCGGCCGGGTGGACGTTCCGGTGAGCACGTCGGGGTCGAGCGAGGACTCCACCAGGTAGTCCTTGGCCGTGGTCAGGGCAGCCATCACCTGGCTGTCGGAGAAGCTGTGCGTGCGCCGGACCACGGGCAGGGTGATGCCTTCGGCGCCGGACCGGAATTCCGCTGCCGGGCTCTCCGCGTACAGCGCGGCGGGGGTGCCGCCCGGCACGACCCCCTGGGGGGTGAGGGGCACCACGGTCGTCCTGAGCGGCTCGGCCCGCCTGACGGTGGGGGCCGGGTAGGGGTGACGGAAGCCGATGTACACGGCGGTGGCGAAGGCCAGGGCGATGAGCACGACGAGGGCGATGGCCGCCTTGGAGCCGTTGCGGGCGGCGCGGCCGGGCAGCGAGCGGACCGCGAGGGCGTGGTCGCCCATCCGTTCCTTCGCGGAGAACTCCTGAAGCCGGGCAGCGCGCACAAACGATTCGTCGAAGACGAGTGAGCGGTACTCGTCCTCGCCACCCGCCGGGTTCTCGGGTGGGCCTTCTGGCGGTTCTCCACGGCCAGTCATGACTTCTCCCGATCTCCACGCCACCGGCCGGGAGCCGGGAGCGCGACGGTCTGCTTCGGCCGGAAGGCGTCGGGCAGGTCCTGTCCGGCATCTGCGCGGTCCACGGCCGGACAAGTGAGAAGCCCCCTCCGGAAGAGAAGAGGGGTCACATCTTCAGGGTAGGTCGATTACCGGGAAGGTAAACGCGGGGGACGCCAGAAGAAGGAGGGCATCCGCAGGGACGGCCCTCCGTCAGGGGGTGCGGGGGACGGCGGAGACCGCCGGCCGTGACCGCTCCGCGGAGCCCGAGGGGTCCGCGCCGGGCTTGTCGACGCCGCTCGTCACCGGCTGCGGGATCTGGTCCTGACGGTTTCCGGCGGCGCCCCGGTACACGGCGGAGAAGGCCAGGGCGACCATGCCGATGCCCATGAGGAGGGCGAGCAGCCAGGCCACCGGCCGGTGCCACCGCGCCGTGCCGCGGTAGGGGCGCAGGGCGCCGCCGTGACGCCCGTACGGGCCGCTGTAGTCGTCCTCGTCCCCGTCGAGGTCGTCGGAGTCCCCGAAGGACCGCCTGCGGCCGTACAGGCCGTCCGCGCCGTAGCCCTCGTCGTAGAGGTCGTCGTCGAGGGGGCCGCCGCCGGAGCGCGCGCGGGCCGCTTCGGCCTCGGCGCGCGCCTGCGCTGCGGAGAGCAGTCGCTCCACCGCGGTGGGTTCATGGACCTCTGCGGCCCGTACGAAGTCCTCGTCGAACACCACGGAGGCGAAGTCCTCGTCCGCGCCCCCGCGGTCGTCGTCGGGCTCCCAGCCGTCCTGGAACGGCCTGCCTCCCACGTCGTCCGGCACGGTTTCAGCGTAGCCGCGCCGGGGCGTTTTGGGCAGAGAGCGCACAAACTCGCCCCACCCGCGGCTACCGGATGTGGCCGTCGCCGGTCACGATGTACTTCGTGGACGTCAGCTCCGGAAGCCCCATGGGGCCCCTGGCGTGCAGCTTCTGCGTGGAGATGCCGATCTCGGCGCCGAACCCGAACTGGCCGCCGTCCGTGAAGCGCGTGGAGGCGTTCACCGCGACCGTCGTGGAATCGACCAGCTGGGTGAAACGGCGCGCCGCCGCCTGCGACGTGGTCACGATCGCCTCGGTGTGGCCCGAGGACCAGAGCCGGATGTGCGCGACCGCGGCGTCCAGCGATTCGACGACGGCGGCCGCGATGTCGTACGAGAGGTACTCCGTCTCCCAGTCCTCCGGTGTCGCCTCCACCACGGTGGCCTTCGACCCCTCGGCGTACTCCACGACCCGTTCGTCCCCGTGGACCGTCACCCCGGCCTCGGCCAGGGCGTCCAGGGCCCTGGGGAGGAACTCCGCGGCGATGTCCTTGTGGACGAGCAGGGTCTCGGCGGCGTTGCACACGCTGGGGCGCTGCGCCTTCGAGTTGATCAGGATGCCGACGGCCATGTCGAGGTCGGTCTGCGCGTCCACGTAGACGTGGCAGTTGCCGGTGCCGGTCTCGATCACGGGCACCGTGGACTCCTCCACGACGGTGCGGATCAGCGAGGCGCCGCCGCGCGGGATCAGTACGTCGACCAGGCCGCGGGCCCGCATCAGCTCCCGTACCGAATCGCGGCTCTCCCCCGGCACCAGCTGCACCGCGTCGGCAGGGAGCCCGGAGCCTCCGACGGCGTCGCGCAGCACCCGTACCAGGGCCACGTTCGAGGCGTAGGCGGACGAGGAGCCCCGCAGGAGTACGGCGTTGCCCGACTTCAGGCAGAGGGCCGCGGCGTCCACCGTCACGTTGGGCCTGGCCTCGTAGATGATCCCGACCACGCCGAGCGGCACCCGGACCTGGCGCAGGTCGATGCCGTTGGGGAGGGTCGACCCGCGCACCACTTCGCCGACCGGGTCGGGCAGGGCCGCCACGTCGCGCACATCGGCGGCGATGGCACGGATGCGCTCGGGGGTCAGGGTGAGCCGGTCGACGATCGACTCGCTGGTGCCGGCCTCGCGGGCCCGGGCGACGTCCTCGGCGTTCGCCGCGACGATCTCGCCGGTACGCACTTCGAGCGCGTCCGCGATCGCCAGCAGCGCGTCGTCCTTCGCCGCGCGCGGCAGTGGCGCGATGTCGGCGGCGGCTGCGCGTGCCCGGTAGGCGGCCTGGGCGACCGGGGACATGTTGTCGTACGGCGAAAGCGTGGTCATGCCCGCAGAGTAGTGCGCACGCTGCGGGCATCTCTCACGCATCCCGTGATACGAGACGGCCGTCCCGAAAGGACTGCCGGCCCGCTCAGTACGGGTGCACCCCGACCGGGGCCGCGGGCGGTGGCCCGTACCCCTCGGCGATGCGCAGGTGGTACGTCTCCCTGTCGATGACCTCCAGGCCGACGATCTCCCAGGGCGGGAGCTTGGCGCTGGAGCGGTGCTCTCCCCAGAGCCGCAGCGCGACCGCCGCGGCGTCGTGGAGGTCGCGGGCCTCTTCCCAGTAGCGGATCTCCGCGTGGTCGTTGGCGTAGCGGCTGGTGAGCAGGAACGGGTGGTCGTGCGCCAGCTGTTCGAGGCCGCGTCTGACCTCCTTCAGCGGGATCTCCGTACCGGAGACGCTGAGGGTGATGTGCCAGAGCTTCGACTGGGTCCGTTCCTCGCGGGCCGCCATCGGTTCCTGGTCGGTCGCGCGGTCCGTGGTGCGGTCTGCGGGCAGCCCTGCGCCGAAGTCGGAGCCCGCTCCGACGCTGGTCAGGGCGCGGCTTCCCGTCCCTCGGGGCGGCGCCCCCGGGCGCGCTCGTCTCACCGGCGGCCTCCTGTGAATGCGTTGCTGTGCTGTACGCCTTGTGTCCCCGCTACAAAGTTGACCAGTCCGAGGGCGGGCGTGGGGCGCTTTTGGTGAAGGTCTCCGCCGAATGTCCGGACTTTCAGCCGATTCGGGGGGTGAGTCCGGGCGCCAGGATGACCAGATCGTCCCTGTGTACGACCTCGCGTTCGTAGGCGGGGCCGAGCTCCCGTGCCAGGTCGCGGGTGGACCGGCCGAGCAGCTGCGGGATCTCCTTGGCATCGAAGTTGACCAGGCCGCGGGCCACGGCCCGGCCGGAGAGGTCGCGCAGCTCCACCGGGTCGCCCGCGGTGAACTCCCCCTCGACCGCGGAGATTCCGGCGGGCAGGAGCGAGGTGCGACGGTCCACCACGGCCCGTACGGCGCCGTCGTCGAGGGTCAGGGCGCCCTGCGGGGTCGACGCGTGGGCGAGCCAGAGCAGCCGGTCCGCGGAGCGTCGTCCGGTCGGTTGGAAGTACGTGCCGGTGTCCCGGCCCGCGAGGGCGTCGGCGGCCCGGCTCGCGGAGGTCAGGACGACGGGGATTCCGGCCGCGCTGGCGATCCGGGCGGCTTCGACCTTGGTGACCATGCCGCCGGTCCCGACGCCCGCCTTCCCGGCGCTGCCGATCGTGACACCTTCCAGGTCCTCGGGCCCGTTGACCTCCGCGACCCGCGAGGCGCCCGGGGTCCGGGGGTCTCCGTCGTACAGGCCGTCGACGTCGGAGAGGAGGACCAGGAGATCGGCGTGGACGAGGTGGGCGACGAGCGCGGCGAGCCGGTCGTTGTCGCCGAACCGGATCTCGTCGGTGGCCACGGTGTCGTTCTCGTTGACGACGGGCAGCGCGCCCATGTCGAGGAGCTGGTCGAGCGTGCGGTACGCGTTGCGGTAGTGGGCGCGTCGGCTGGTGTCGTCGGAGGTGAGGAGCACCTGTCCGACGCGTACGCCGTAGCGCGCGAACGAGGCCGTGTAGCGGGCGACCAGGAGTCCCTGGCCGACGCTGGCGGCGGCCTGCTGGCGGGCCAGGTCCTTCGGTCTGCGGACCAGTCCGAGCGGGGCGAGTCCGGCGGCGATCGCACCGCTGGAGACGAGGACGATCTCCTTCTCCCCGCCGCTCCTGACGTTGGCCAGGACATCGACGAGCGCGTCGACGCGGTCGGCGTCGAGGCCGCCTGCCGCCGTCGTGAGAGAGGAGGAACCGACCTTGACCACGATCCTGCGGGCGCCGGTCACGCCCGGCCTGGCAGCTGACACGTACTTCCTCACTCTGGCTGGCCCGGCGCTTGGCTGAGGGGCCGTCGCGGGCCTCCGCGGGGCCGGGCTCCCGGGGGCCGTCCCCGAGCAGCACAGTACGCGAGCGGCCGCGCCCGGCGCCTTCCCGTTCCGCTCGATGGACAGCGGTGGAAGGAGCCGGGCGCGGCCGGTCGGGACGGGGTCAGTCGTTGTTGACCGTCAGCATCCGGTCGACGACCCGCGCTGCGGCGAGGCCGTCGGAGGGCTCGCAGAAGTCCACCCTGAACTGGGCGTACTTCTCCTTGTACTCCTCGGTCACGCTCTCGATGTTGCGGATGGCGTCGACGAGTTCGGCGGACGTCTTGATCAGCGGTCCCGGGGCGCGCGACGTGAAGTCGAAGTAGAAGCCGCGCAGGGTGTCCCGGTAGTGCTCCAGGTCGTACGTGAAGAACAGCATCGGACGGCCGGAGTGCGCGAAGTCGAACAGCACCGAGGAGTAGTCCGTGATCAGCACGTCGGCGATCAGGTAGAGGTCGGCGATGTCCGGGTAGTACGTGACGTCCCAGACGAAGCCCTGACCCGCGCCGGGGATGCTGTCGAGGACCTTGTGGTGCTTGCGGTAGAGCAGCACGTGGTCGTCCCCGAGCTGCTCCTGGGCGGCGGTGACGTCGATCTGGTTGTCGAGCTTGAAGCGCCGGCCGCCGTACCGCTGGTCGTCGCGCCAGGTTGGCGCGTACAGGACGACCTTCTTGCCCGCGGGGATGCCGAGCTTCTCCCGTACGGCCGCCGCGCGCTTCACCCGGTCCGGGGCGTGGAAGACGTCGTTGCGCGGGTAGCCGGCCTCCAGGACCTCGCACTGGAGGCGGAAGGAGTTGGTCATGATCGGCGTCGTGAAGGCGTTCGGCGTGATGAAGAGGCTGTACTGACGCGAACGCTGCGGCAGGCTGGAGATGTAGGCGAGGTTGGCCTGCGGGGTGCCGAGCAGGTCGGCACCGATGCGCTTGAGGGGCGTGCCGTGCCAGGTCTGGACGACGACCTGGCCCTCACGGCGGACGAACCACTCGCGGATGCCGCCGTTGGTGACGATGTACCGGCTGCGCGCCAGCGCCTCGTACCACTCCTTGCTGCCCCACAGCACGCCGCGGACACCCGGCGGCAGGACGACCTGCTCGTCGTGGACCATCGCGATGTGCTCGACCTCGGTGCCGCGGCGTACGAGCTCCTCGTAGACGGCGCGGGGCGAGTCGGAGAACTGCTTGCCGCCGAAGCTGTTGTAGAGCACGGCTTCGCGCAGCGGCAGCTTGCGCTGCTCGGGGGTGTAGACGTCGCGCATGAGCCGCTGGCGGTACGCGCCGCGGAGCTCGGGCTCCAGGACCGGTCCGGACTCCAGGAAGATCCGGTCGTAGTCCAGCCGCTCCAGGGTGTACGTCCGGCGGGCGCCGTCGTGGGCCGAGGGCAGCGTGGAGACCAGGTCGGGCCGGATCGTCACGGGGATGTCGTGGCGGTGGTTCCACTCGTCGCGGGCGCGCAGGAACGGGAGCCAGCGGCCGGACCGGAGCGGGAGCGTGCCGTCGTACGCGGGCATGGAGTCGGGGGTGAGGCGGGCGGTGAAGCGCCCGTTCTCGAACTCGGCCGGCAGCGGCTTGTCCTCGTTGCGGCCGCTGTGGCGCAGGACGAACTTCATCTTCTCGGCCGGACCCGTGTACGTACCGGAGAGCAGCAGTTCGCCGTTCTCCGACCATTCGGTCCGGTCGACGACGGGCTGGGTGGAGCGGAGCTGCGGGGTGAAGTTGCCCGCGCCGTCGGTGACCACGGCGAATTCGAGGGTGCCGTGCAGCTGCTGCACGCCGGTGCGCAGGCCGTGGCCGATGGTGGCGCGGCGGGTCGTGCCGTCGGCGAACACGATCAGCGCGCGGTACTTCCTGGCCTTGCCCGGGACGACGCCCTCGACGGGCAGGTCTCCGAAGGGCAGACGCGCGGTGTACCGGTTCCAGCCGTCGGCGCCGGGGCTGCCCGCCTCCATCGGGAGGTCGGCCGTGAACCCGCTGCCCTCGTGGTCGATGCGCAGCGCCGTCGGCGTCTTGCCCGCGCTCGCCGTCCCGCGCGAGCGGAACGTCACGGTGAGGCCGTTGTCGTCCATCTCCTGGGACTCGGCCTCGGCCGGCACGACGTCCACGGAGAGCTTCAGGCGGTTGCGGTCGTACCCGGCGACGAGCCGTACGCCGTCGTCCAGCACGTGCACCTGGGAGTGCCCCGCGGCGCCGCTGTTGCTCTTGAGGATGCTGCCGACGGACATGCCGCCGGGGCGCGGGATGCCGATGCCGAGACGCCACGTGCCCGCCTGCCACTGCCCGCGGGACCGCAGGCGCGAGGGGTCGATGGCGATCTCGAAGCCCGACCAGTCGTAGCAGTGCAGGGCGCCCTTGGCCTCTGCCGTCGCCCTGGGCTCCAGGACGGTGCGCAGACGCAGCGGGATGGTGCTCTTGCTGCCCTGTCGCCGCAGGACGGCTACGCGCAGAGAGCGCTTGCCGGTGGCCGACGGGACGTTGGGGATGTAGGCGTAGCCGCGGACGACCAGTCGCCCGTCCTGCCACGCCAGGTCGGTCAGCTTGCCGCGTACGGGGAGCTCGCTGCGGGTGAAGTTGCGCACCGTGGGGGGCAGGGAGGAGCTCTCGACGCCGGGCAGCTCGATGCGGGCCCGCCGCAGGCCCTTGACCGCGAAGACGCCCGGGTTCTCACGCTCGTAGTGCAGGACGTCGACGAGCTCGTCCCCACGCCCGTTGGCCGCCAGATGCCACTTGACCCGCGCCATCGGGGAGAACTGCCGGACCAGCTTGGGTGCCGCCTGCGCCAGGAAGTCCTTGGCGGCCGTATGGAAGGCGGACCGCTCCTCGGCCGGTGTCTCGGGGAAGTACTTCATGAGACGGCTGAGTTCTTCGGGGATGGTTTCGACAGGTCGGGACGCCACGGCGAGAGGGCCTTTCCGGGGGGACTTTCAGACGTGAACCCCAGGAAGACGGGGCGTGAATGAGACTCTCACCAAGGTCTCATGGTTGCCCCACAGCCCGGAGTGACGCCCGTCACAATTCCCTTCGTACGGCGGGTGTTTCACCGCACTTCAGTCCGATTACGGGCCTCTGTCCGAGCCCTGTGTTCGCGCAGCGCGTGACGCGTCCGGAGTACCGTCCGGCGGATCCTGCGCACCACCCTGCGGACGAGGGAGACATAGGGCCTGCGCTCCGGAGCCTCGACCCGCCGGTCGCCGATCCATTCGGTGACCGTCACCTCGTACGCCGCGTCGGGCAGCCCCGAACCGTCCCTGAAGTGCGGATACGCAAGGTACAACCGGGTCGGGCGGCCCCCGCGGACGAGCGCCGGCTCGGCCTTGGCCTTCATGAACCGCACGATGTCGAGGAGCAGATCGAGCCTGCCCCTGGCCACACAGACCAGCCGGAGCCGCTCGTTCGCCTTCAGTCCGCGAGCCAGTCCGGGCGTCCAGTACGCCGCCAGCAGGGGCGCCGCCAGCGCCATCTTCCGCTCGCGCACCGCCTCCGACTGCTTCAGCAGATTGGGTCCGAATTGTGGCAGCAATGTGATGACGAACGGCCGGACCATCAGGGAGTCCCGCCTCGGCCCCGGGGGTACGTGGGTGGCGATGAGCCGCATCAGCGCCCGAGCCGAATCGAACCGCAGTACGTAACTGCCGCTCTTGGTCACATGCTTTCCGTCGTCCCGGCCCACGAGGTAGTAGCAGGTGTAGTCCGCCACGACGGAGACGCCGTTGCCCCGCAGGTACGCCTCCATCGTGAAGAGCGCGTCCTCGCCGGTCCTGAGCTTCTCGTCGAAGCGCATCCCGAGCCGCTGGAGAAGCGAGCGCCGGAAGAGCTTCTGGGCGCTCAGGGTGAACTTGACGTTGGAGGCGTACAGGTCGGCCCGCTCGACGGTCTCCTTCCACATCGACTTCGCCGCGCCGCGGTTGACGCCGACGACCTTGCCGAGGACGACGTCCGTACCGGCGCGGTCGCCCATCGCGACCATCCGCTCCAGTGCTTCCGGTCCGAAGTAGTCGTCGGCGTCGAGGAAGAAGACGTACCGCCCCCGCGCCAGCCCCAGGCCGACGTTGCGCGGCCCGCTGGGGCCGCCCGAGTTGGCCTGGTGGACGACCCGCACGGGGATCGCGCTGCGGGCGGCGAAGGCGTCCAGGTACTCCCCCGTGCCGTCCGTGGAGCCGTCGTCGACGGCGACGATCTCCATGCGTGCGGCCGGGAGCGTCTGTTCCTCCACGGACTCCAGGCAGCGGATCAGATACGGCATGGCCTGGTAGGCCCCGATGACGACGCTGACATCGGGTGCGTCGGCCTCCGATCCGCCGCCCTCCATCGACACCCCGGTTTGACCCATCTCATCAATTCTCATCACAAATGAGACAGAATGCCGATCGAATCTGTCTTTTGTGTATCAACACGCCGAACGGCCCGTATGTCCCTCTCCTGGAGAGACGTACGGGCCGTCGGACGGGTCGCCCGCCGCCGCAGCGGCCGGATCACTCGGGGGCGGTCAGCGGACCGCCGAGGGGCCGGTGCCGATCTCGGCGTCCGCGTCGGCCGCGGCCACGGCGTCGGCGACGATCTGCTCCTGGCCGTCCCCCGCACCGCTGGACTCGTCCTCCAGATCGGGCGACGCCACGCTCTGCTCCCCGATCCGCTGGCGGACGCCGGCGTTGCGCGCCTCGGCCTTGGCGGCGAGTGCGTGCACCGCGGCGTTGAACTGCTCCAGGGAGGTCGGCTCGTCCGGACCGAGCAGGTAGCTCTTCAGCTCGTGCCGGGCGTTCGCCAGCGGGTCGGCCGCGCTGTCGGCGACCGCGTCCAGCAGCTCGCCGATCTCCTCGGCGCTGTTGGAGAGGATGACCGCGGCCCGTACGGCGGTGTTCTGCCGCTTGAACTCCTCGGCACCCAGCTCCGCCGAGTCGGTGACCGCGTACGGCTTGCCGCTCGCGATGAAGTCGGACACCACGCTGGAGATGTCCGAGACCATCGCGTCGGACTCGTTGAAGCAGTCGTACAGCTTGGGCTGCGAGCCCGTCACCGTCTTGTGCTCCCACCAGCCGAAGGAGCGCCAGTAGGCGTCGTTCCACTCGGCCCGCAGGGCCTCGGCCCGGTCCTGGCGCGCCGGGTCGGCGAGCGAGACGCGCGACTCCTCGGCGTCGTCACCACCGGAGCGGCCGGACTTCCCCAGCTCGGCGAGCGCCGCCTCGATCCGGGTGAGCTCGGCCTTCGCCGCGTTCTGCCCGGCGGCAGCCGCGGCGGCCTGCTCGGCCCAGCGCGGCTCTGCGGCACGCTCTGCGGCTGCCTTGGTCAGCAGGTTCTGGATCCGCGCGTGGACGGCCTTGGCCTTGGCGCTGCGGATACCGGTGAAGGGGTGCGGCTTGTAGATGACCCGTACCGGCTTCTCGGCGTTCAGCAGGCGGCGCACGATGTTCTCGCCGGCCAGCAGCAGGGAGGTGTTGCCGGGGTTGTCGTCCCAGCCCTCCCAGGTGGGGGCGTAGAGCACGGTCGGGATGGGGTTCTTCGCGGTGCCGGTCCAGGTCTTGATCGGCGCGAGCTGCGGCCGTCCGACCTCGACGATGTCCTCGTCACGGATGCCGACGTCGGCCAGCGCGTAGCGGTCGCGGCCCGCGCGGCCCGCCGTCCACACCTCGTCGTACACCTTGGAGTACGGGTTGACGCTGGCGAGCTTGTCGCTGTCGCCGTGGCCGATGAAGACGTGCTTCATCGTCGGGACGCGCAGCATGTGGATGTTCTTGCCGACGTTGGCGGGGTAGAGGCAGACCCGGACGCTGGAGAGGTCCAGGTTCATCAGGTGCGTACCCGCCGGAACGCAGAGCACCGGCACGGAGGTCTCGGCGAGCTGGGGCACGAGACCGCGCTCCCGCATGATGATCAGCGGCCGGCCGTCGGTCTTCGCCATGGTGTCGAGCCACATGTTGCCCTGGTACGCCGACTCGTTGGAGCCGGAGAAGTAGAGCACGACCGTCGGCTGGTACTCGCGCAGCCAGCTGTCCACGGCCTTGAGCACGGCGGGCGCCGGGGGGACGAGTCGGCCGCGGCGCAGATACGGGACCAGCGCCGCGGTGAAACCGAGCGCCAGCAGCAGGGTGAGCGCGGCGCCGGCGTAGCCGATGGCGTCCACCCCGGTCTCGGCGGCGATCAGGATGCCGACCACCGCGGGGATGTCGAGGTGGAGCATCTTCTCGGCCGACCGGTGCAGCAGCGCGCGCGGCGGTGCGTCGGGAATGCGCACGGCGTTCAGGTCGACGTTGCGGGTGACGACCGGCATGGTGCGGCGCATCCGGACCAGGGTCGTCATGGCGCCGTGCGGGGCCTGAAGACTGTAGAAGAGCAGGAAACAGGCGACCGCCGTGTAGAAGAGCGGTTCCGACGCGAGGTCCAGCCGGGCCAGCAGCAGGATGACCATCAGCTGGCGGAGCAGGAAGCGGATGGACAGTCCCGCCCGCACCTTGCCGAGCCGGTTGATCAGATAACTGCCGCGCTGGTGCAGATACCAGTCCGCGACATACGTGACAGCCGTGGCCGCCGCGAAGAACCAGATGTTGGGCACAAGCGCGGCCAGCATGATGAGGGGATATCCCAGCAGCATCAATGCGGCCGCCGCCAGTTCTGACCGGCTGCCCACGCGGGCCAGGCGAATGGCTGTCGAAATCACGAAGAACCTGCTCCAGGGGGTGCCGGTTTGATTCACGTATTGAGGGAAATGTGAAGGTGCGGCTTCACGCATTCGGGCCTTTGTGTTCGCGGAATGCGATCACAAAGGCCCGAAAAAGAACATTTGCCGAGAATTATTACACATCTTCCTGGCGGTCAAGCACGGACGCCAGGGCCTGCTCGAAGCCGGAGGATTCGGAGACGTCGCTGGTCGGATCCTGCTGCCGGACGTCGATGACGTGACCGGTCATCGCGGACAGCAGCACGTCCAGGGACGTGCGGGCCACGGCCTCGGAGGAGAGCAGCGAGCCCTCGGGCTCCTGGCCGAACGCCTTGGTACGCATCGGGGTCGCCGTGCGCTCCGGGTTGACGCAGTTCACGCGGATGCCTTCGCCCGCCCACTCGTCGGCGAGCGCCTGGGTGAGGTTCACCATGGCGGCCTTGGTGGAGGAGTACAGGCTGTACTCGGCGCGACCGCGCGTGTAGCTGCTGGAGGTGTAGAGCAGCAGCTGACCCTTGGTCTCCGCCAGGTACTTGTACGAGGCACGGGCGATCTGGACCGGCGCCAGGTAGTTGACGTTCAGCGCTTCCTGGATCGTCGTGTTGTCCGTCTCCGCCAGCTTGCCGATGCGCAGCACGCCCGCGGTGTTGATGACGTAGTCGATGCGCCCGGTCTCCGCGTACGCCTTGGACAGCGCGTCGTCGACGTGCTCGGGGTTCTCGACGTGCGTACCGGTGGTGGAGCGGCCCAGCGCGTAGACACTCGCGCCGTACTGCTCGGCCAGCGTGGCGATGTCGGCGCCGATGCCGTACGAACCGCCGAAGACCACCAGCGTCTTACCGGAGAGCAGCTCGCGGTAGGCGGCCTCGTCGGCCTGGCGGGGGGCGGCGGTGGAGGCCAGCTGGAAGAGCTTGTCGGTGATGAAGACGTCGACCGGCTGGGTCACCTTCATGTTGTACTCGTCGCCCGCGACCACGTAGATCGGCACGTCGGGGAGGTACCGCAGGACCACCGAACAGTCGTCGGTGGCCTGGAAGTTGGGGTCGCCCGCCGCGATCTTGTACGCCTTGCGGATCGTCGACAGCTTGAACGCCTGCGGAGTCTGACCGCGGCGCAGCCGGGACCGGTCCGGGACGTCGGTGATGAACTCGCCGTCCTCCCCGTGGGTGCGGGTCACGATGATCGTGTCCGCGGACGGGATGGCGACGTCGACGGCCTGGTAGCGGTCGAGGGCGTCGACGCAGTCCTTGATGACGCGCTGTGACAGCAGGGGGCGGACCGCGTCATGGAAGAGGACGTTGCGGTCCTCGCCCTCGGCGAGGCCCTCACCGAGGGCCGCGATGGCGCGCTCGGTGGTCTCGTTACGGGTGCTGCCACCCTCGATGACCTTGATGACCTTGGTCAGCCCGGCCTTGGCGACGATCTTCTCGACGTCGGGCACGAAGCCGGGCGCCATCAGCACGATCACATCGTCGATGCCCTCGGCGTTCTGGAAGATGGTCAGCGTGTGCTCGATGACTGCCTTGCCGGCGATCTTCAGCAGCTGCTTGGGGATCGACAGCCCGACGCGCTGACCGGTACCACCGGCGAGCACGACTGCTGTGGTCCGGGGCTTGGCGTGGTGCGACACAGACACAGACGACCTACCTTGCGATGACGAGGGAACAGTGTGATGGTCGCACTCTCCGTGACCGTCTCGCAAGGCGGACGTCGGTCGGTGCATGCCCCCCGGAAACCCGCAGTTCACCGCCTGGCCAGGGAGGTTGGGCTCCCGTGGGGCCTTGCGCGGAGTGACCGACTCCACAGACGTGTTACCCAATCCGCACGCCTGGGGCGACCAACACCGGCCACCACCAGGCAATTGTGCCGAGCGTGACGGTGAGTGGCCGTTCCGACACGGGGATTTCGGGGGCGGCACGGTGCGCGCGAGGCCCGCCGTACACCGCTTTCGACGGTGCCGCGACGGGCCTCGCGCACTCGGAGAATCCTTCTGCGCGTGGTGCTCGGAAGCAGTGCTCAGATCGGAAGCAGTGCTTAGAAGGGGTCGAACTCGTCGTACTCGCGCTGCGGGTCGTCGCGCTCGCCCTCACGGTCCTTGCGGCGCTGCGCGGCGGGCCGCGGCGCCTCCAGCCGGTGGTCCTCGCCACGACGGCCCAGCATCTCGGCGCCGGCCATCATGGTCGGCTCCCAGTCGAAGACGACCGCGTTCTCCGCGGAGCCGATGGCCACGGCGTCGCCCGCGTGGGCGCCCGCCTTCCGCAGCGCGTCCTCGACGCCGAGGCGGTTGAGCCGGTCGGCGAGGTAGCCGACGGCCTCGTCGTTGTTGAAGTCGGTCTGCTGGATCCAGCGCTCGGGCTTCTCGCCGCGCACCCGGTAGATGCCCTCGTCGTCGAGCTTGACGGTGAAACCGGCGTCGTCGACGGCCTTCGGGCGGATGACCACGCGGGTCGACTCCTCGGCCGGCTTGGTGGCGCGCGCCTCGGCGATGATCCCGGCGAGGGCGTACGAGAGCTCGTTCAGGCCCTTGTGCGCGATGGCCGAGACCTCGAAGACGCGGTACCCGCGGGCTTCCAGGTCCGGGCGGATCATGTCGGCGAGGTCCTGGCCGTCCGGGATGTCGACCTTGTTGAGGGCGACGATGCGCGGCCGGTCCTCCAGGCCGCCGTACAGCCGGAGCTCCTCCTCGATCATGTCGAGGTCGGACAGCGGGTCGCGGTCGGACTCCAGCGTCGCCGTGTCCAGGACGTGCACGAGCACCGAGCAGCGCTCGACGTGGCGCAGGAACTCGAGCCCGAGCCCCTTGCCCTGGCTGGCACCCGGAATGAGCCCCGGCACATCGGCGATGGTGTAGACGGTCGATCCGGCGGTGACGACGCCCAGGTTCGGCACGAGGGTCGTGAACGGGTAGTCCGCGATCTTCGGCTTGGCGGCCGAAAGCACCGAGATCAGCGAGGACTTGCCGGCGCTCGGGTAGCCCACGAGCGCGACGTCCGCGACGGTCTTGAGCTCCAGGACGATGTCCCGGCTCACGCCCGCCTCGCCCAGCAGGGCGAAGCCGGGGGCCTTGCGGCGGGCGGAGGCCAGCGCGGCGTTGCCGAGGCCGCCACGGCCGCCCTGGCCCGCGATGAAGGTGGTCCCCTGGCCGATCAGGTCGGCCAGCACGTTGCCGTCCGTGTCGAGGACGACCGTGCCGTCGGGCACCGGCAGCACGAGGTCCTGACCGTCCTTGCCGGAACGGTTGTCACCCGCACCGGGCTGGCCGTTCGTGGCCTTGCGGTGGGGGCTGTGGTGATAGTCCAGCAGCGTGGTCACGGCCTGCTCGACGACCAGGATCACGTCGCCGCCACGGCCGCCGTTGCCCCCGTCGGGGCCTCCCAGCGGCTTGAACTTCTCACGGTGGACGGAGGCGCAGCCGTGGCCCCCGTTACCCGCGGCGGCATGCAGCTCGACGCGGTCCACGAAGGTGGTCATGGTTGGTGCCTCCAGGTAAATACGGGAATGTCTCTCTACGTAACACGCCGAGGGCGGACCCGCTTCCCCGATTACCGGGAAAGCTGAGATCCGCCCTCGGAAGGTGCTGTGTCGTTCTGCTTACGCCTGAATCAGACGGCGAGCGGAACGATGTTCACGACCTTGCGGCCACGGTGCGTACCGAACTCCACCGCACCGGCGGTCAGCGCGAACAGCGTGTCGTCGCCGCCACGGCCGACGCCCGTGCCCGGGTGGAAGTGGGTACCGCGCTGGCGGACCAGGATCTCACCGGCGTTGACGGCCTGACCGCCGAAGCGCTTCACGCCGAGCCGCTGAGCATTGGAATCGCGCCCGTTCCGAGTGGACGATGCGCCCTTCTTATGTGCCATGTCTCCTCAGTCCCTTACTTCGCAGCCGCGGGGATACCGGTGACCTTGATCGCCGTGTACTGCTGACGGTGACCCTGGCGACGGCGGTAGCCGGTCTTGTTCTTGTAGCGAAGGATGTCGATCTTCGCGCCCTTGTGGTGGTCCACGATCTCGGCCTGAACCTTGATCCCGGCAAGCACCCACGGGTCGCTGGTGACGGCGTCGCCGTCGACCACGAGCAGCGTAGAGAGCTCTACGGTGTCGCCGACCTTGCCGGTGGAAATCTTGTCAACCTCAACGATGTCGCCGACAGCTACCTTGTGCTGGCGACCACCGCTGCGCACGATGGCGTACACGCGGATCTCTCTTTCGCTCGGAACGGATCCCCTGATGCCAGCCGCTCGCGCAGGCCGAAGCCCGCGACGATCCGGAAGGATGAGCGGCCTCTCCATGGCTTACGGCGCGAACGCCGTGGCCGGGAGGGATGTGCTCAGGGGTAGGCGCACAGAAACACGCCGAGGGTCAAGGTTACGGGGCGGGGTGCGGGGGGTCAAACCGGGCCCGCGGTGCCTGTCGGGGCCTCGCCTGTACCGAGACCTGGCAGCCCCGGGCAGGGAACCCGTGGCGCACCGAGGCGAATGACCGTCCGCGGCGGACCAGCGGCGGTCCGGCCCCCTCCATCAGGCCGCCCAACCCTGACGGCTGACCGACAGCGACGGCCTGGCCGTGAGACCCGCCCCGCGCCCCCGCCCTCTGCGCCGGGCCCGGAGATCGTATGCTCTCCGGGCAAATCCGCTCTCCGGAAGGCGCCACACGTGAACTACCGAGTCCAGCCCACCGCCCAGGTCGACGCGACCGCCGAGATCGGTGACGGCAGCAGCGTCTGGGAGCTCGCGCAGATCCGTGAAGATGCCCGGCTCGGTGCGGGCTGCGTGGTCGGCCGCGGTGCGTATGTCGGCACCGGTGTCCAGATCGGCGACAACGTCAAGATCCAGAACTACGCCCTCGTCTACGAGCCGGCCGAGCTCGGTGACGGTGTCTTCATCGGGCCGGCCGTGGTGCTCACCAATGACCACAACCCGCGCTCGGTGGATCCGGAAGGACACCAGAAGCGCGGCGGCGACTGGGAGGCTGTCGGCGTAAGGATCGCCGAGGGAGCCTCCATCGGAGCCCGCGCGGTGTGCGTGGCCCCGCTCACGATCGGCCGCTGGGCGATGGTCGCGGCCGGCTCGGTGGTCACCAAGGACGTCCCGGACTTCGCCCTGGTCATGGGCGTACCAGCGCGCCAGGCGGGCTGGGTGGGCCGCTCGGGCGTCCGTCTGGCAGAGCGCGCGGGTGAGGCGGGCGCATGGGAGTGCCCGCGGACAGGCGAGGTGTACGACGAGAAGGACGGCGTCCTCACGAAGCGTGACTGACGGCCCGCAGACCCCGCCCGCACAAGTACCAGCACGCTTTCGCCCTCAAGAGCGTTGGCCGTATCTTCATCTGCGACCCTGAGCCTGGAAGGCGGCATGGTGTACAACCGGATATTGGGGAGCGCGACGGTTCCCTCGGCTTCTCCGAGCCGCGACCGACTTCCCTCCCTGACCGGGTTGCGCTTTTGGGCCGCCCTCGTCGTGGTGCTCTACCACCTCTCCCGCGGGGTCGGCGAGATACCCGGGATCAGCCAGACCGTGTGGTACGGGCGCTCCGGCGTGACCTTCTTCTTCGTGCTCTCCGGATTCGTCCTCGCATGGACCTACGACGGCAACCGCGTGCCGGTCCGGGTCTTTCTCTGGCGTCGATTCGCCCGCATCTGGCCGCTGTTCGCGCTGACGACGGCGCTGTCCGTCGTCGTCTGGCTCGTGTTCGGCAATCCGGTGTCGAAGAAGGCCGTCGCCGTGTCGTTCACGCTCCTGCACGCCTGGGTGCTCGACCCCGTCATCGCCAAGGGCGGCAACCCCGCAGGCTGGTCGCTGAGCGACGAGGCGTTCTTCTACGTCTGCTTCCCGCTCCTGCTCGCCATGCTCGCAGGCCGCACGCCGCGCACCTGGCTCGCTGTCGCGTGCGGTGTGTTCGCGGCGACGCTGGCGGTGTGGGTCCTCGCCTCGCAGATCGCCGACCCCACGACGCGCAGCCTGACCCTGGACTACCTTCCGGCAACCCGGATCCTGCAGTTCATCCTCGGTATCGTCGCCGGTCTCGCGGTCAAGAGGGGGTGGCGTCCGCCCGTGTCGCTGCCGGTCGCCGCGCTCCTGGTGCTCGGCTGGCACCTTGCGCTGATCCCCTGGTCCGACGCGGTGTCCGACCGCGAGTGGTACGGCGCCTACAGCGCGTCCCAGCTGCTGGCCGGGCCCGTCTTCGCCCTCCTCGTGGCCTCGGCGGCCCACGCCGACGTCCACAACCTGCGGACAACGCTGAGCGGCCCCTGGATGGTCCGGCTGGGGCACTGGTCGTTCGCCTGGTACCTGGTGCACGAGATCGTGATCCGGATCGTGCTGGGCACGGCGGGACGCCCGGATCCGGACTCCCTTCCCGCGATCGCCGCTACGTGGCTGGTCATCCTCGTCACCAGCCAGGTGCTCGCCGGCATCCTCTACGTGTACGTCGAGCGCCCGGCGGAGCGTGCAATCCGTCGGCTGGGTCCAGGCGGGAGCAGTACGCGCAGACTGCGGCAGAGCCGGCAGAGCGAGCAGCGCGATTCGACCCTGAGCGGCGGCTGAGCCAACCGGTCAGCCGGCTCCCTCAGGACGGACACCAGCGGTCCGCGCACGCCAAGTCGACCTATTTATATGATGCGTCGGGCCGGTGGTGCGGTGTCCCGCCCTGCCACTCGATCCCCGATGATCGAGGCGGCGCCCTGAAGAACAGCCGGAGGAACAGTCCATGTCTCGTGTGTCCCGCCGTACCGCGATAGGCGCCCTCGGTCTGGGGACCGCAGCCGCAGCAGGCTACGGCCTACGCGACAAACTGATCCCGGCCCAGGCGTCCGCCGTCCCGCACGACGCCCTCTCAGGAGAAAACCCCGTCGTACGCGAGAACGGCCTTTCCGGCTCGCGCAGCTGGGAACTGGGTCGTCAGCACACGCGCAAGGCGACCGATCTCGACCCGCGTGTCCAGGGCTACGCCTCGGTCAGCTCGGTGAGTCCGGGCGAGTCGGTGGACTTCCATGTGTCGGTACGGCCGGCACATGACTTCACCGTCGCCGTCTACCGGCTCGGCCACTATGCGGGCAAGGGCGCCAGGCGCCTTGCGACGAGCCCCCGGCTGAGCGGCACCCCCCAGCCAGTCCCCACGTCGGACTCCCGCAATGGGATGATCAGTTGCGGCTGGCCGGTCTCGTGGACGCTTGAGATACCCGGGAGCTGGATATCCGGCGCGTATCTCGCCGTCTTCACCACCGTCGACGGATACCGCAGCTACACACCGTTCGTGGTCCGCGAGCCCGAGCGCCGGTCGGACATCCTGGTCGTGCTGCCCTTCACGACCTACCAGGCATACAACCTGTGGCCGGAGGACGGGCGGACCGGCAAGAACCTCTACCGCGGCTTTCTGCCGAACGGCGAGGTCGGCGGATTCACCGAGCGCGCCGTGAACGTGTCGTTCGACCGCCCCTACGCCCAGTTCGGTCTCCCCCGCTGGTTCGACCTCGACACCGCCTTCATCCGCTGGGCGGAGGCGGAGGGTTACGACGTGACCTACGCCTCCAGCACGGACCTGCACGACGGGCGGATCGATCCCGCCCGGCACCGCGCGATCGTCTTCCCGGGCCACGACGAGTACTGGTCGCAGGCCATGCGCGACACGGCCTCGAAGGCCGTCGCGCACGGCACCCATCTCGCCTTCCTCGCCGCGAACAACGTCTACTTCCGCATCCGGCTGGAGGACTCCGCCGCCGGGCGGGCCCATCGCGTCATCGCCTGCTACAAGCAGGACTCCGAAGCGTATGTGGAGAGGGCGGAGAGGGCGGAGCGGAATGCGGAGAGGGAGGAGCGGACCGACAAGTGGCGGATGCTGACGGCCGACGGCAGCCGCGCCGAGCAGGGCCTGCTCGGCGTGCAGTTCAGCGGCATCCTCGCGCCGCCCGTCCCCCTCGTGGTCGACAACGCCGACCACTGGTTGTGGGAGGGGACAGGTCTGCGCGACGGAGATGCGATCCCGGGCATGGTGTCCATCGAGGCCGACGGCTACCAGGCCGGCTTTCCCCAGCCCGCGGGTGTCGAGCAGACTCTCCTGTCGGCCTCGCCTTACCAGGACCGGTTGGGCCGCGGAGCGCGGATGCAGAACACGAGCGTGTGCGTGGACGGCCGCGGCACGATGGTCTTCGTCGCCGGCACCTTCCAGTGGCCGCTCGCCCTCCATGTCGAGGGCAAGGTCGACAAGCGGATCCGCACGGCGACGAAGAACCTGCTGGACCGCATGGTCCGCTGACGCCCGTCAGGCCTGGCGGGTCGCCGCGGACCAGCTCGTCGAACCTGTGGATGACTACCGGCCAGACCCATGTGCCCAGCGCGTGACGCGAGCCCTCGCCGTGCATTCTGCTGGACACACCGCGCCCCGGCAGCCAGTCGGACTGCCGGGGCGCAGAGTTCGGACTTCCGTACGGTCAAGAGCCCATCGGGTGCTCCTGGTGGATCGGGAGGACGCCGAAGTCAGCCCGGACCCGCGCCCGGTCAGCCGCCGATGACGACTCGGCGGACGCCCTCCCAGTTGGCCGGGTCCGTCGTACGGCGCCCGTCGACGAGTACGCGGACGTCCGGCATGTCGGCTGCGGAGAGCTCACGGTACTCGGCGTGGTCGGCCTGGAGAATCGCCGCCGTGACGGCCTGGCCCTCGTGCGGGACGAGTCCGTGCGCGGTCAGTTCCTCGGGCGTGTACATCGGGTCCGAGACGAAGGGCATCGCGCCGCGCGCCTTCAGTGCCTCGACGACGCCGAAGACGCCGGAGAAAGCCGTCTCCTTGACGCCGCCGCGGTAGGCGGCGCCGAGTACCAGCACGCCGGCGCCGTCCAGGTCACCGTAGGCGGCGGCCAGCAGGTCCACGGCGTACTCGGGCATCGCGGCGTTGGCCTCACGGGCCGAGCGCACGACGGTCGCCTCCGGGTCGTTCCACAAGTACATCCGCGGGTAGATCGGGATGCAGTGGCCGCCGACGGCGATGCCGGGCTGGTGGATGTGGCTGTACGGCTGGCTGTTGCAGGCCTCGATGACCTTCTTGACGTCGATGTCGTTCTTGTCGGCGAACCGGGCGAACTGGTTGGCCAGACCGATGTTGACGTCGCGGTAGGTCGTCTCGGCGAGCTTGGCGAGCTCCGATGCCTCCGCCGTGCCGAGGTCCCACACGCCGTTCGGCCGCGGCAGGTCCTCGCGGTCGTCGAAGTCGAGGACGGCCTCGTAGAACTCGACGCCGCGCTGCGACGACGCCTCGTCGATGCCGCCCACGAGCTTCGGGTACCGGCGCAGGTCCGCGAAGACGCGGCCCGTGAGCACGCGCTCCGGGGAGAAGACGACGTGGAAGTCCTCGCCCGGGGTGAGGCCGGAGCCCTCGGCGAGCATCGGCGCCCAGCGGGTACGGGTCGTGCCGACCGGCAGGGTGGTCTCGTACGAGACGAGGGTGCCGGGCTTCAGGCCAGCCGCGATGGCCTTCGTCGCCGAGTCCATCCAGCCGAAGTCGGGGATGCCCTCGGCGTCCACGAAGAGCGGGACGACGACCACGACGGCG
Organism: Streptomyces sp. NBC_00234; assembly: GCF_036195325.1. Lineage (NCBI taxonomy): Bacteria > Bacillati > Actinomycetota > Actinomycetes > Kitasatosporales > Streptomycetaceae > Streptomyces > Streptomyces sp. NBC_00234. The sequence continues at coordinate 2,701,208 of NZ_CP108101.1, forward strand.
TCGGAGGCGGCGACCGCGGCCGTCGTGTCCGTCGTCGCGGACAGCAGGCCCGCCGCCACCGTCTCCTTGAGCTTGGCGTCGAGGTCGTGCTCGCCGGGGAACGGTTCGGTGGCCGCGTTGACCAGCTCGACGACCTTCTCGTTGACATCCGCGCCGATGACCTTGTGGCCCTTGGCGGCGAACTGCACGGCGAGCGGAAGACCGATCTTGCCGAGCGCGACTACACAGATGTTCATCGGGTTACTTCCTCTTCAGCCTGGACAGCATGCGGCGCAGCCGCGGACCCTTGCCGGATTCGCTCTCCCACAACGGAGCCGTGGTGATCACGAGCCGGCCCTTGGTGTTCGGGCTTGCCGCGACGCGGTACGGGTTCGCCCTCCCCCACCGGCGTGCCAGCGGCATCGGCAGCCCGTCGGTCCGTACGGGAATCTCATACGTCGAGCCTGCCACGTCGACGTAGACGCGGACGCCTCGCTTCGACTTGACGGACTGGATCGGGATGAGGCCCCGCAGCGCGGTCGCCTGCCCGTCCTCCGTGACGCAGCGAGTGAACCGACCCTCGATCGCGGGAAGTCTGTGCCCCGGAGGCAGTCGGCGCGCCCCGGGTTTGTCCGCGCTCTTGGGCATGGCACCCGTCACGAGACGCACGGCGGCGGAGCCGTTGTCACCTGTGACACCGATCCGCACCGTCACGTCCAGACGCAGGTCCTCGCCGGTCTGGTCCCACTGTGCGACGACCAGTTCCGTACCCTTCGACAACCGCCCGGGTACTGCCTCGCCGACCAGCTCGTAGCAACGATCGGAGAGACCCAGCGCCTCGTCACGGAAGCCCGGGTAGCGGGCGAAGGCCCGCCCACCCTCCAGATGGAACGGCGGCGCACCGTGCTCCGCCTCCTCTGTGATCGCCTGGATCAGTTCGTCGACAGCACCCGCCTGCGCCAGACAGATCCGTACCCGGCGCTTGACGTCCAGGGCGTCCCGCAGGGCGTCGCTGAGGTATTCGTCGGCGAGCGCCGCGATACCTGCACACACTTCGCGGCGGACGGCCGGCTCCAAGGCCGGAAAATCGCCCTGGACGAGCTTGGCGATCTCCCAGGTGAAATGCCGCTTGAACAGGGCGTCCCGCTGCGGACCGGCCTCGATGAGAGAGGCGACGTGCTTCATGATCGAGGTCGTGCAGCGGAGCCGGGCCAGGTGATTGGCCCGGTAGGTGATGTTGCTGGCGTCACCGCGCTTCACCGCGTAGTAGAAGGTGTAGTCGGAGAGGACGGAGATCTTCCTGGCTCTGACACACGCCTCGATGGTGAAGGGCTGGTCGCTGCCGACCGGCAGATCCTCCGGAAAGCGCAGATGGTGCTTTTCAACCAGTTCACGCCGGAACAGCTTGGTATTCGCCAGCGCGAAGGGCAGATTCGAGTCGTACAGGCTGATGTCGGGATCGTTCTTCGCGTACAGCTTCTGCTGGACGTAACGGCCGTTGGTACCGACCATTTTGCCGATCACCACGTCCGAGCCGTGCTCGTCCGCGTAGGACACCATCCGTTCCAGGGCTTCTGCGCCCAGGTAGTCGTCAGAGCCTATGAAATACACGAACCGGCCCGTGGCCACGTCCAGAGCCCGGTTGCTGGGGGCTGCGGGCCCTCCCGAGTTGGCCTGGTGAATGACCTTGACCGTGCCCGGATACTTCTCGGCGAACCGGTCGAGTTCAGCGCTGCTCTCGTCCGTCGAACCGTCGTCGACCGCGACCACCTCAAGGCGATCGAGGCCGATACTCTGCCCGACCAGGGAGTTCAGGCACTCCGTCAGGTAGGGCATCGTGTTGTAGACAGCGACGACGACAGTGACGTCAGGTACGACGGTCATGCCACCACCTGCGGAACCGACTTGGCGGACTTGCTGCGCGAGCCACCGAGCAGGCGGGCGTACACCCCGTCGAGCACCTCGGCCTGCGCCTCCCAGGTCCACTCTTCGAGCAGACCGGCGGAGTCGTAGACGTTGCGGTACTTCGCCGGGTCTGCCAGCACGGACTTGACGGCTCTGACGTAATCCGAAATGTCCTCGGCCGTGAAGACCTCGCCCTGCCCGGTGCGGGCAACCATTTCACCCATCGTCTTGACGTCACTGACGACGAGCGGCAGTCGGGCGTGCGAGTACTCGAAGAACTTCGTGATCAGGGCGATCTCGTGGTTCGGCCAGTGGTGGATCGGGATGACTCCCACATCCGCCGAGGCCAGGAACGGAACGACCTGGTAATGCGGAACGTACGGCAGGATGTGCAGCCGGTCCGCCACTCCCAGCTCTGCTGCCCGCGCCGTCAGCCTGTTCATGTACTCCGACGCGGGCTTCAGCACCACGAACGCGACATGCATGTCAGGCAGCTGGGGCAGCGACTCGACCATGATGTCGAGGCCACGCTGCGTGGCCGCAGCACCGCTGTACACGGCAAGCGGTGCGTCGGGGCCGATGCCGCACAGTTCGCGCAGGTCCGGTACGGGCTCGGATGCCTGCTCGGGCGAGATCTCCGCGTCGGGCGCATTCAGCACCACCTCGGGCTTGGCCTTGAGACCGTGCTGCTCGGCCAGCATGTCGGCGAGCGTTTCGGAGACCGTCGTAACGGAATCGGCGTACCGGGAGAACTCCCGCTCGTAGGCACACTGCGCGATATGCCAGCGCGGATGGGAGTTCCACGGCTTGATGCCCGGCAGGAACTCGTGGGCGTCCCAGACCAGCTTGACGGGACGGCCCTTGGCCTCCGAGCGCAGTTTGGCGCGGGCGCCCACGCCGAGCATGCGGAAGTCGTTGGCGTGGATCAGGTCGGGCTTGAGGGAGTCGATGACCTTGCCGTAGGCCAGCTCCATGTCCCACAGCGCCGGGTCGAGCCGACGCCAGGACCGGTCACCCATCGTGCGCAGCCAGAACGCCGTGGTGAAGCGGTCGAGCGGGGACTTCATGTCCTTGCGGCGCTGCTCAAGGGCATCCGTCTGCTTCACACGCAGCTTCACCCACTTGTTCAAGGACTTGGAGACGACCCGCGGAGGCAGCAGCTTCAGCTTGCTGAGCGCCGAGCCCTCGCGACCTGCCTGGATGAGTTGAATGTTCAGCTCGGTCCGCCACGCCTTCATCCGCTGCTTGCGGTAGGCGGCGAGCGGTCCCGGCCTGTACGCGAGCGGCGAGCGCAGCACGGCCCGCCGGTACTCGTGCCGCCTGCGGTGCAGGGGGGTCGGAACGTGCAGCAGCCGCACTTCGGCGTCACCGAGCTGCCAGCGCTGGTCCTTCTTCGTCGGCGACTTCCCCAGCAGGACCACGTCCCAGCCGGCCGCAGCCATGGAACGTGCTTCCTTCTGGACGCGGGAATCGCCGTTCACGCCGTTGTCGACGAGCATGACAATCTTGCCTCGGGAGCTGCGCTGCAGCTCCGCCACCAAACTCTCAACCGCCATGGTTAGCGGGCTCTCCTGTCTCAAAGACCAGCGTCCGGCCACTCCTGGCCGACTCCAGCACCGAAGCTGCCACCTCGACCGTACGGAGCCCCTGCCGCAGGGTGCAGATGTCGGCCGGCTCTCCCCGCACAGCGTCCCTGAAGAGCTCGTGCTCGACGAGCAGCGGCTCGCGCTTCGGGATGGCGTAACGGATCATGTCGCCCTCGGAGACACCGCGGAACGCGCGGAGCGCCTCCCACTCGGTGGTCACCGAGGCGTTGGAGTGGAACGTCAGGTCGGCGGTGAGGGTGTCGGCGATGTAGCAGCCGCGCTCGCCGGTGACCGAGGTGAACCGCTCCTTGAGCGGGCTCAGCCAGTTGACCAGGTGGTTCACCATCGTGCCGTCCGAGAGCTGGCCGACGGCGGAGACCATGTCCTCATGCGGGCGGCCGGACTTCGACACGGTGTGGGCGGCGATCGACGTGTACGTCTGACCGGTCACCCAGCCCGTCAGGTCGATGTCGTGCGTGGCCAGGTCCTTGACGACGCCGACATCGGCGATGCGGTGCGGGAACGGGCCCTGGCGGCGGGTGACGACCTGGTACACGTCGCCGAGCTCGCCCGCCGCCAGCCGGCTGCGCAGCGAGAGCAGCGCCGGGTTGCAGCGCTCGATGTGACCGACACCGGCCACCAGGTCACGCGACTCGAAGGCTTCCACGAGGCGGCGGGCGCCCTCGACGGTGTCCGCGAGCGGCTTCTCGATCAGGGCGCAGACACCGGCGTCGGCCAGCTGCAGGCCGACTTCCTCGTGCAGGCCGGTAGGGCACGCCACGACGGCGTAGTCGATGCCGAGGGCGATGAGCTCCTCGACCGTGGACAGGACGGGAGCGCCCTGCGCCCAGCCGTTCTTGTCCCCCATCGGGTCGACGACGCCGACCAGCTTCACGCCGTCGAGTCCGGCGAGTACGCGGGCGTGATGACGCCCCATGGATCCCAGGCCGATCAGTCCGGCCTTGAGTACGGCGGTGGTCACAGGTTCGCTCCCATGGCATTCACTGCGTTCGCGATCCGCTCCAGTTCACCCTCGCTGAGCGACGGGTGCACGGGGAGCGAGACGACCTCGGCGGCGGCGCGCTCGGTCTCCGGCAGGTCCCAGGTGCGGCCGGCCTTCTGGTCCGGCTCCCAGTAGGGCTTGAGCCGGTGGATCGGCGTCGGGTAGTAGACGGCGTTGCCGACGCCCGCCTCGGTGAGCGCGGCCATCGCGGCGTCGCGGTCACCCCGGACCCGGATCGTGTACTGGTGGTAGACGTGGCGCGCGCCCTCGGCGACCGGCGGGGTGATCACGGCCGGGGTGGTGATGTGCGCGTCGAGGTACGCGGCGTTGGCGCGGCGCTGCTCGGTCCAGCCGCCGACCTTCGTCAGCTGTACGCGGCCGACCGCGGCGGCCACGTCCGTCATGCGCATGTTGGCGCCGACGATCTCGTTGGCGTACCGCTGCTCCATGCCCTGGTTGCGCAGGAGGCGCAGGGTGCGGGCGAGCTCGGCGTCGGCCGTGGTGACCATGCCGCCCTCGAGGGAGTGCATGTTCTTGGTCGGGTAGAAGCTGAACGTTCCGCCGGCTCCGAAGGCACCCACCGGGGTTCCGTTCAGCGCGGCGGCGTGCGCCTGGCAGGCGTCCTCGACGACGGCGAGTTTGTGCTTCTCGGCGATGGGCATGAGCTTGTCCATGGCCGCCGGGTGACCGTAGAGGTGCACCGGCATGATCGCGGCGGTGCGCGGCGTGATCGCCGCCTCGACGGCTGCCGGGTCCAGGCCGAAGCTGCCGGGCTCGATGTCGGCGAAGACGACGTCGGCGCCCACGAGGCGGACGGCGTTGGCGGACGCGGCGAAGGAGAACGAAGGCACGATCACTTCGTCGCCAGGGCCGATGCCCAGAGCGAGCAGCAGGAGGTGCAGCGCGGAGGTCCCCGAGTTGACGGCGACGCAGTGACGGCCGTCGACCAGCTCCGAGAAGCCCTCCTCGAACGCCGCCACTTCCGGCCCCTGTACGACGCGTCCGCTGCGCAGAACGCGTACGGCTGCCTCGATCTCTTCTTCACCGATGACCGGGCGGGCAGCAGGAATCGGCTGCTCGTTGATGCTCGTCATGGACGTCCTCCTTGAACACCGCAAGAGCTCTTTACTGGCAGAGATCTGGGGTGCGGGACGTCTCACGAGGCCGCGCTTAACCCCACCGGCGGAATGCCGACGCCCTGCCGAGGAATCCGGAACCGGTATGTCCTCCACCGGCGCCCGGTCACTGTCCGTGGTTTCCGGAAACAAAACCCTGACAGGACAACGACCGCCGTCACATTATCAGGGATTTCTCGGGCCATTTCGGGCCTGTTAACCCGCGGGTGCATCAGTTCTGAAACAAAGCACGTGTCCCGCCCCGAGAGCCTCGGGGCGGGACACGTGTCGTTGCACAACCGGATACGGAATGCTCAGCCGGCCGACGGCGCGGAGTCCGACGACGATGCAGAAGCCGTCACGGAGGGCGACGACTGCTCGGCAGCCACCGTCTTCTTCGAGGCGGCCTTCTTGGTGGTCGTCTTCTTCGCGGCGGCCTTCTTCGCGACCGTCTTCTTGGCGGCTGCCTTCTTGGCCGGTGCCTTCTTGGCGGCGGCCTTGCGGGCCGTCTTCTTGGCCGGCGCCTCCGCCTCCGTCTCCGCGCTGCCGGAAGCAGCGTCGGAAGCGGATTCGGTCACGGGCGCGGCCGTCACCACGACGACCTCCGCCTCGTCGGCACCCGTGGGCGAGCCCGCGGGAGCGGTGGCCTTACGGGTGGCCCGGCGCCGCGCACGCGGCGCCGCGACCGGAGCGGGCTCCTCGGCCTCCGGAGCCTCCACCACGGGGGCCTCGGCGACCGGGGTCTCGACGACCACGATCTCCTCGACGACCGGCTCCACCGTCTCGGCCGGCTTCGGCGAACCCGCCGGAGCGGTCGCCTTACGGGTCGCCCGGCGACGCGTACGGCCCTGGGCGGGCGCCTCGGCCTCGACGGCCGGAGCGGCCACCGGGGTCTCGACGACCGGCTCGGGCTCCACGACCGGCTCGACGACCGGAGCGGCCTCGGCCACCGGCTCGACGACGGGCGCAGGCTCGGCCGCGGCCCTCGGGGCGCCGGCCGGAGCCGACACCTTGCGGGTCGCACGCCGACGTCCACGGCCGCGCGTGGCAGCCGCCTCGGCCTCGGCCGGGCTGCTGTAGAGCTCCTCGTCCGGAACGAACTCCGGCTCGGGCAGCGCCACCGGGGCCGCGATCTCCGCCGCGACCTCGGCCTCGCTCTCGATCTCGTGCTCGTCCGCCTGCTCGTGGTCGTGCTCGTGGACCTGGTCCTGGCCCGCACCACCGCGGCCACGCTTCTTCGCGCGCTTGCCGCCTCCGCCGCCGACCGAGGTCGGCTGCTCCATGTGGACGATGACGCCGCGCCCGTTGCAGTGGACACAGGTCTCGGAGAAGGACTCCAGCAGACCCTGGCCGACCCGCTTGCGGGTCATCTGGACCAGGCCGAGCGAGGTGACCTCGGCGACCTGGTGCTTCGTACGGTCCCGGCCCAGGCACTCCAGCAGACGCCGCAGCACGAGGTCCCGGTTGGACTCCAGCACCATGTCGATGAAGTCGACGACGACGATGCCACCGAGGTCGCGCAGCCGCAGCTGACGCACGATCTCCTCGGCCGCCTCCAGGTTGTTCTTGGTGACGGTCTCCTCGAGGTTTCCGCCCTGACCGGTGAACTTGCCGGTGTTGACGTCGACGACGACCATCGCCTCGGTCTTGTCGATGACCAGCGAACCGCCGCTCGGCAGATAGACCTTGCGGTCCAGCGCCTTCATCAGCTGCTCGTCGATGCGGTACGTCGCGAAGACGTCGACCTCGGAGGTCCAGCGGGACAGCCGGTCCGTCAGGTCGGGCGCCACGTGCGAGACATAGCCGTGGATGGTGTCCCACGCGTCGTCACCACTGACGATGACCTTCGAGAAGTCCTCGTTGAAGATGTCGCGGACGACCCGGACGGTCATGTCCGGCTCGCCGTAGAGCAGCGTCGGCGCGTTGGTGCTGCCGCTGCTCTTGGACTTCTTCTGGATGTCCTCCCACTGCTCCTGCAGCCGCTCGACATCGCGGCGCAGCTCGTCCTCGCTCGCACCCTCGGCCGCGGTGCGCACGATGACGCCGGCGTCCTCGGGGACGATCTTCTTGAGGATGGTCTTCAGCCGGGACCGCTCGGTGTCGGGCAGCTTGCGGCTGATACCGGTCATCGAGCCCTCGGGCACGTAGACCAGGTAGCGGCCGGGCAGCGAGACCTGGCTGGTCAGGCGGGCACCCTTGTGACCGATCGGGTCCTTCGTCACCTGGACGAGGACGGACTGGCCGGACTTGAGCGCGCTCTCGATGCGGCGCGGCCCGTGGGCCATGCCGAGCGCCTCGAAGTTGACCTCACCGGCGTACAGGACGGCGTTGCGGCCCTTGCCGATGTCGACGAACGCGGCCTCCATGGACGGCAGAACGTTCTGCACCTTGCCCAGGTAGACGTTGCCGACGTAGCTGGTGGCCTGCTCCTTGTTGACGTAGTGCTCGACGAGCACGTTGTCCTCGAGGACACCGATCTGGGTGCGCTCGCCGCTCTGACGGACGACCATCACCCGCTCGACGGCCTCGCGGCGCGCCAGGAACTCCGCCTCGGTGATGATCGGGACGCGACGGCGGCCCTGCTCACGGCCTTCGCGGCGGCGCTGCTTCTTCGCCTCCATACGGGTCGAGCCCTTGATGGACTGGACCTCGTCGAAGCCGGTGCCGGGCTCGCGCTCGACTTCCTTCTTGCGCGGCTCGCGCACCTTGACGACCGTACGCTCCGGGTCGTCCGTGCCCGTGTCGGCCTCGCCCGCGGCCTCACCGCTGCGACGGCGACGGCGACGGCGGCGACGGCTGCTGCTGGAGCCGGAGGCCGACTCGTTGTCGTCCTCGTCCTCCTCGTCGTGCTCCTGGACGCGCTCGGCCTCGTCCTCGGTACGGTCCGAGGGGGCCTCGTCGCCGTGCTCGGCGTCGTCCAGCTCGTTGTTCTCGCCGCGACGACGGCGACGGCCACCACGACGACGACGGCGCGAAGGCCGGTCCCCGTACTCGTCCGTCTCCTCGCCCTCGCCCTCGTGCTCGGCGTCCGTCTCGGCCTCGGCCTCGTGCTCGTCCTCCACGGCCTCCTCCACCGGAGCCGCCACGGGGGCGGCGACCGGCTCGGCCTCGGCGGCCTCGCCACGGCGACGGCGACGGCGGCGCGAACCGCCCTGCGGCGCGGCCTCGGCGGGCTCGACGGCTTCGGCCACGGGCTCGGCCACGGGGGCCTGCTCGACCTCTTCGGCCTCGTCCTCCTGAACGGGACCGGCCGCGGCAGCCGCGGCAGCCGCGGTCTCGGGAGTCTGGAACATCGGCTCGGCGAAGACCGGGGCCTGGAACACGGCCACGGCCGGGCGCGTCGCGCGACGGCTCTTGCGGGCCGGCTCCTCGACCTTGCCGGTGAACTCCGGCCGGCCTGCCGCCGCGGTGGCCCGACGGCGCTGACGACCGCGCGGGGCGGCCTCCGCGACCTCTTCGGGCTCGGCGGCGAGCTCCTCGGCCACGGCGGCCGGAAGGCTCTCACCGGTCTCGACGACGTCCTCCGCGACCGCGGGGGTCTCGGCCGTCTCGACCGGCTGGGGGGCGCCCGCCGGAGCGGTCGCCTTACGGACCGCACGACGGCGGGTGCGCGCCGGGGGCGCGGCTTCGGCCTGGGGCGCTTCGACGGCCTCGGCCGTCTCCGCGACCTCGACAACCGGCTCGACGACGACTTCGGGCTCGACGGCCGCCTCGGCCTGCGGCGCTCCGGCCGGGGCCGACGCACGGCGCCGGGTACGGCCACGGGGGGCCGCCTCGACGACGGGGGCGGCTTCCGGCTCCTCGACAGCGGCGACGGGAGCGGGCGCGGCGGGCTCGGCGATCTCCTCGGTGGGCTGCGGGGCGCCCGCCGGAGCGGTGGCCTTGCGGACCGCACGACGACGGCCACGCGGAGCAGCGGGGGCCTCGGCCTCGGCGGGCTCGGCGGCCGGCTCGGCGACGGGCTCCGCCACCGGCTCGTCCGCGGCCTGCGGCGCACCGGCCGGCGCGGTCGCCTTACGGACCGCACGACGGCGGGCACGCGGCGGCGTAGCCGGGGCCTCGGCCTCGGCGGGCTCGGCGGCAGCCTCGACGGCCACAGGGGTCTCTACGGCCTCGGGGGCCTCAGCGGTCTCGGCGGACGGCGCAGGGGCACCCGCCGGAGCGGTCGCCTTGCGGACCGCACGACGGCGCGTACGCGCCGGAGGCGCGGCATCGTCGGTACCGGTCGGCGCGGCCTCTTCGGCCGGTATGGCCGGCGCGACGTCCTCGGCGGCAGCCGCTCCCGGCGTACCGCCCGACGGCGGGCCCGCGGGGCGGGAGGCCGCGCGGCGCCTGCGGCGCGGCGGCAGCTTGTCCCCGGGGCTGTTGTTGTCTTCGGTGTTCCCGTTGGTTCCGGGTTCGGTCGGCTCAAGCATGCGGGCGGTTCTCCCGTCACGCTCCCGGGCGCCGCGCCTGATTCCGGTCCGGCACGGTTCGCGTGATGTGCGCGATACCGCCGTCCGGGGCGCGGGCGCCGCACGGGAGCTGATGTCTGGCTCGCCGGTTCCGTCCGCGGTATGCGTACGGCCTGGCGAAAGTCTTCTGGTCAGTTCGCGGCCCGACCCAGGTGGCTCCCGAGTCGAAGGGCTGCGCTACAACGACCGCCTTACGCGGAACCTGCACCTTCCGGCGCCGTCGCGACGGCGGCCGGGGCGACCACTGAAGAAGCGGTCGGGGCTGCCTCGCGGTCGGGCGCGAGCGGGTCGGTCACCGTGCCGGACTCCTCGTCGAAGAGCCCCTGCGCCAGCCTGGTCACCGCTGCGGGGACCGGCGGCGCGAGGTCGGCCACAACGCGGAGACCGGACAGGACGTCGTCGGGTCGCACGGCAGGTGTCACGTGCCGAACAACCAGCCGCAGTATCGCACAGGGCTTGTCCCCCGGCCTATCAGCCAGTGGATCAAGAGCCTGCAGGTCGGCGACGGCGGCGCGGGCGTCGAAGGTGCGCATCCCGTTCTTCGCGCGGCGCTGGACCTCGACGGTCTCGGCGCCCATGAAGGCGGTCACGGCCTTCGCCGTGTCCTCGACGGTGACTCCGTCGAGGCGCATCTCCCATACGGAGGCGGTCAGCCGGTCGGCGAGACCGGACGTACGGGCCTCCACCGCGTCGGTGATGTCCAGGCCGTCGGGCAGCGACTCGTTGAGCAGTTCGCGCAGGGTGTCCGGGTCACGCGCCTCGGTGAGGGCGATCTCCAGGAACTCGGCCTCGCTGCCCGTGCCGGTGGGTGCGGCATTGGCGTACGAGACCTTCGGGTGGGGGGTGAAGCCCGCCGAGTAGGCCATGGGCACCTCGGAGCGGCGCAGCGCCCGCTCGAAGGCACGCTGGAAGTCTCGGTGGCTGGTGAACCGGAGGCGGCCCCGCTTCGTGTAGCGCAGTCGGATGCGCTGCACTGCCGGTGCGGGCGGCGGGCCTTCGGGCTGTCGCTTGCCCAGTGGTTCTTCTCCTCGGTGCGGGGCGGACGCGGTGGCGTACCGCCCACGAAGTACGGGGTGCCCCGGGGTGTCCGCTCCGGCTCACCCCCGCTTGACGTTTCCGTCTGCTAGCGGGGAGATCTCGGGTGCGGGCGCCGCGCTGGGGTCAGTCGTTGCATGGTGCTCACTACCCAGCCTACGCGCAGCGGACCCATTGAGTTCCCGGGGCTCGGCCACCCGCTGATCTCCGACCAGCGCCCTCCAGGCGTCACGGCGGGCCTGGCGCACGCTTTCGCGCGCCGTGCGCAGCGCGCTTCGCGCCGCGCGTCCCGCCTCGACGGCCGCACGACGGGCGGGAGCCCAGACCTGGTCCCTCACGAAATGCCCGACCGGCGTACACACCGAGCGATAGGCCCAGGTCACCGGCGCGCCGATCAGATGCCAGGCCAGCCAGGCCAGGACGCGGCCGACGGCGCGCGAGACGAAGCCGGCGATCCGCCAGGCCACGGCGAGCGCGGCGACGATCTCGCGGCCGACCGGGGTGAGGATCCGCCGGTACACCCAGGCGACGGGGGCGACGAGCAACGTCATGACCAGCCACACGACAGCGGTCCAGAGACCGATGCCCACGGCGGCGACGCCCCGCGCCAGCAGCTCGGCCAGCCACACGATGCCGTGGCCGAGCGGGGTCAGCAGCTCCCGGTACACCCACGCCAGCGGACGCACGACCAGATGTGTCACCAGCCAGACGGCGGCCAGGGCCAGGGGGGTCAGGACGTACCGCCACACGCCGACGACCGGCCAGACGAACAGCGCCATCAGCAACAGGCCGAGCGCGGTGGCGACGGCGCGTCCGGCCGGCGCGAGCAGCGTGCGGTACACCCATGCGAGCCCGTGCCCGAGCGGGGTGAGGACGGCCGCGTACAGCCATGCCAGCGGGACGACGACGCCGTATCGGAAGACCGGCACGACGACGTAGCGCCAGAGCCCGACCCAGGGCCAGACGAAGACGGCTGCCGCGAGCCAGAGCAGCGCATGGCCGACAGGGGTGAGCACCGCGCCGTACAGCCACACCGCCGGGATCACGACGAGCACGTCGAAGAGCCGGGCCAGCGCCCTGCCGAGCGGGCGCAGCAGGATGCGGTCGGCGGCGCGGCCACCGGCGACGAGGACGTCCCAGACCATGCGTACGGGAAGGACGAGCACCAGCACCACGATCCGCACCGGGATCCTGATGAGGGTGGTCAGACAGCCCTCGCCCGGTTCGTACCGCGCGGGCGCCTGGTGCTTTCCGTACGGGTGGGGCTGCGCTTCCTGGTCCATGCCGGGGATGACGCGAAGGCCCGGTCCAGGGTTTCCCGGACCGGGCCTTCGTCACCGAGTTGTCACTCGGACGGTGCGTTCGGCTACTTCACGACCGTGAGCGGCAGCAGCTTCTTGCCGGTGGGGCCGATCTGAATACTCGTGTCCATCTGAGGACACACACCACAGTCGAAGCACGGCGTCCAGCGGCAGTCCTCGACCTCGGTCTCGTCGAGCGAGTCCTGCCAGTCCTCCCAGAGCCAGTCCTTGTCGAGGCCGGAGTCCAGGTGGTCCCAGGGCAGGACCTCCTCGTACGTCCGCTCCCGGGTGGTGTACCAGTCGACGTCGACGCCGAAGTCGGGCAGCGCCTTCTCGGCGCTCTTCATCCACAGGTCGTAGCTGAAGTGCTCGCGCCAACCGTCGAAACGGCCGCCGGCCTCGTAGACCGCGCGGATGACGGAGCCGACCCGGCGGTCGCCGCGGGAGAGGAGGCCCTCGACGATGCCCGGCTTGCCGTCGTGGTAGCGGAAACCGATCGAGCGGCCGTACTTCTTGTCGTCGCGGATCTTGTCCCGGAGCTTCTTCAGCCGGGCGTCGGTCTCCTCGGCGCTGAGCTGCGGGGCCCACTGGAACGGGGTGTGCGGCTTGGGTACGAAGCCGCCGATGGAGACGGTGCAGCGGATGTCGTTCTGGCCGGACACCTCGCGGCCCTTGGCGATCACCTTGACCGCCATGTCGCCGATCTGGAGGACGTCCTCGTCGGTCTCGGTGGGCAGGCCGCACATGAAGTACAGCTTCACCTGACGCCAGCCGTTGCCGTACGCGGTGGAGACCGTACGGATCAGGTCCTCCTCCGAGACCATCTTGTTGATGACCTTGCGCATGCGCTCGGATCCGCCCTCGGGGGCGAACGTGAGACCGGAGCGGCGGCCGTTGCGGGTCAGCTCGTTGGCCAGGTCGACGTTGAAGGCGTCGACGCGGGTCGAGGGCAGCGAGAGGCCGATCTTGTCCTCGGTGTACCGGTCGGCGAGGCCCTTGGCGATCTCACCGATCTCGGTGTGGTCCGCGGAGGAGAGCGAGAGCAGGCCGACCTCTTCGAAGCCGGTCGCCTTGAGGCCCTTCTCGACCATCTCGCCGATGCCGGTGATGCTTCGCTCCCGCACGGGGCGCGTGATCATGCCGGCCTGGCAGAAACGGCAGCCGCGGGTGCAGCCGCGGAAGATCTCGACGGACATCCGCTCGTGGACGGTCTCCGCGAGGGGGACGAGGGGCTGCTTCGGGTACGGCCATTCGTCGAGGTCCATGACGGTGTGCTTGGACACCCGCCACGGCACGCCGGACTTGTTGGGCACGACGCGGCCGATGCGGCCGTCGGGGAGGTACTCGACGTCGTAGAAGCGGGGTACGTAGACACCGCCGGTCTTCGAGAGGCGGAACAGCACCTCGTCACGGCCGCCGGGACGGCCCTCCGCCTTCCAGGCGCGGACGATCTCGGTGATCTCCAGGACCGCCTGCTCGCCGTCGCCGATGACCGCGCAGTCGATGAAGTCCGCGATCGGCTCGGGGTTGAAGGCCGCGTGGCCGCCCGCGAGGACGATCGGGTCGTCGACCGTACGGTCCTTGGACTCCAGCGGGATGCCCGCGAGGTCCAGGGCGGTGAGCATGTTGGTGTAGCCGAGCTCGGTGGAGAAGCTCAGCCCGAAGACGTCGAAGGCGCCGACGGGGCGGTGGCTGTCCACGGTGAACTGCGGCACCTTGTGCTCGCGCATCAGCTCTTCGAGGTCCGGCCAGACGCTGTACGTGCGCTCGGCGAGGACGCCTTCGCGCTCGTTGAGCACCTCGTACAGGATCATGACGCCCTGGTTGGGGAGCCCGACCTCGTAGGCGTCCGGGTACATCAGGGCCCAGCGGACGTCGCATTCGTCCCACGGCTTGACGGTGGAGTTGAGCTCACCGCCGACGTACTGGATGGGCTTCTGCACATGCGGGAGCAGAGCTTCGAGCTGTGGGAAGACCGACTCGGCAGACATCTGGGGACCTTCGTGAGCTGGCAGGGGTGACCATCCAGCGTACCCCGGTGCTCAGCCCTTCAATGCCGACCGCACGTCGGGCTCCGAGGCCCTGGCCCAGACTCCCGGCAGTTCGCGCTCCTTCTCGGCCGCGGTCGCCTGCTCCTGTCCGTACAGCAGTCCCCAGGTGAACGAGGGCTCCCCCGCCGCGTGTGCCTGGATCGCCAGGGCCCGCAGGGCGTCGCGGGCGACCACACTGTCCTGGTGCTCGCCGAGGACCTTCTGCACCGCCTTCATCCGCTTGGCGAACCGCTTGGCGGCCTTGCCGAGCGCGGGCCGTGCCGCTTCACCCGCGTACCGCGCGCGCTTCGCGGCCTTGCGGGCCTCGTGCATCGCCAGGTCGCGGTCCCGGCCCGGGGGCTGCTCCAGGGCGTGTCCGACGCGGGTCGCGAGGCGTTCGTAGTCCTTCAGTACGGCGCGGGGCAGCGCGTCCCGCGGCGGCTTGGCGGCAGCGGGACGCAGGGGCGGGGCGGCGAGGAGGGCGTCGAGGCTCTCCAGGAGGGACAGGTAGCGCTTCCCGTCGAGTACGGCCACGATGCGGCGCCTGGAGCCGGTGCGTCTGGCGACCGACCAGAGGCGCAGCCGGCTCCTGACGGGGCCGAGGAGAAGGGTGCGGGACAGGTCGGCGGTGGCGGCGTGGAAGCGGGCGTCGAGGACTTCCTGATCGCGGTCGACTCCGAGTTCGGCGGCCAGCCACTTCAGCTCCTCGCCGACGGGGTCGGTGACCGTCCGGTCGAGGATCTTCCGGTAGGTCTTGAAGGCGCTGCGCAGCCGGCGGGTGGCCACGCGCATCTGGTGCACGGAGTCGGGAAGGTCGCGGCGCACGGCGGGGTCGAGGGTGATGACGGCCTCGACCTGTTCCCGTACGTAGTCCAGGACGTGGTCGCCCGCTGTCGGGGGCGGCGGCTTCCGTTTCTTCTTCGCCGGGCGCTGTGCGGGTCCGGCCGGCCGGACGCCCGTCTCGGTGAGTGCCCTGGCCAGTTTGGAGGCCGAGGCGGAGGGCTTCACGCCGGCCTTGCGGAGCCGTCGCTCGACGGCGTCGAGGAAGGCCGGGTCGCCGTCGTCGGCGAGTTCGACCTCGATCTCGGTCCACACGGCGGTGGGGCCGCCGCCCTCCTCGGTGAGCCGTTGGGCGAGGACCTCGTCGATGCTCAGCTCGGCCAGGAAGGTGCCGCCCTCGTCGACGAGGTGGTGGACGTCGCGGGCGGAGAGCAGCCGGACGACGGGGGTCACGTCCTCGTCCCGGACCCTGGAGCGGAGCAGTCCGGCGAGGCTGTGGGGCAGGGTGTCGGCGAGGGGGGCCCGGATCTCGTCGCGGATGCCGGAGGAGACGGGGAACTTGAGGTGCCAGCCCTCGTCGGCCCCGCCGGTCCTGCGTCGCAGGGTGAGGGAGTCGGCCGCGAGACGGAGGTCCGCGGTGTCGTAGTAGACGGCGTCGAGCTCGGTGACGCCGTGGTGGGTGACGGCCGAGACCCCGGCCACCTTGGTCAGGTCGGGCAGCCGGGTGTCGGGAGTCGCTTCGTACTTCCGCTCGATCTCACGCTTCGAGTCCGCCATGTACCGAATCTAGACGCGTTGTACGCAGATGGGCAGGGGGCGGCGGGCGATCGGCCGTGGTTCAGGCGGTCATCGGCCGCTGGACGCGGATCGACTGGAGCAGTCCGACCGCGACCCAGACGGCGAACATCGATGATCCTCCGTACGAGACGAACGGCAGCGGCAGTCCGGCCACGGGCATGATGCCGAGCGTCATGCCGATGTTCTCGAAGGACTGGAAGGCGAACCAGGCGATGATCCCGGCGGCGACGACCGTGCCGTACAGCTCGGTGGTCTCGCGGGCGATCCGGCAGGCGCGCCACAGGACGACGCCGAGCAGGACAATGATCATTCCTGCGCCGAGGAAGCCCAGTTCCTCTCCCGCGACGGTGAAGACGAAGTCGGTCTGCTGCTCGGGGACGAACTGGCCGGTGGTCTGGGAGCCCTTGAAGAGGCCGGTCCCGGCGAGGCCGCCGGAGCCGATCGCGATGCGGGCCTGGTTGGTGTTGTAGCCGACGCCGGCCGGGTCCAGGGCCGGGTTGGCGAAGGCCGCGAACCGGGCGATCTGATAGTCGTCGAGGAGCCCGAGCTGCCAGATCGACACGGCGCCGGCGGTGCCCGCGCCGAGCAGTCCGAAGACCCAGCGGTTGGACGCGCCGGATGCGAGGAGCACGCCGAGGACGATGACGGCCATGACCATGACGGAGCCGAGGTCGGGCATCAGCATGACGACCGCTATCGGGATGAGCGCCAGGCCGAGGGATTTGGCGACGGTCCGGTGGTCGGGGTGCAGTTGGTCGCCCGCGTCGACTCGGGCGGCGAGCAGCATCGCCATGCCGAGGATGATCGTGATCTTGGTGAACTCGGAGGGCTGTAGGGAGAAGCCGCCGGGAAGGAGGATCCAGGCGTGCGCGCCGTTGACGGTCGCGCCGAGCGGCGTGAGGACCGCCAGGACCAGGACCACCGAGAGGCCGTACAGGACCGGGACGGCGCCGCGCAGGGTGCGGTGGCCGAGCCAGATGGTGCCGATCATCAGGGCGACGCCGATGCCGGTGTTGAGGGCGTGCCGGAAGAGGAAGTAGTACGGGTCGCCGTGCGTGAGCGTGTCCCGGTTGCGGGTCGCCGACCAGACGAGCAGCGCCCCCATGAACGAGAGCGCGAGCGCCGAGCCGAGCAGCGGCCAGTCGAGCCGCCGTACGAGGGAGTCGCGGGCGGTGAGCCGGGCCCAGGAGGAGCGCTCGGGGGCGTACCGGGAGACGGAGAAGCCGGCCATCAGTCCCGCCTTCCCGGGGCTCCGGCGAGTGCCTGCTGTACCTCTTCCACGGGCTTCTGCGAGTCCGGGTCGTAGGGCTTGATCTTGGGCGCGTCGATGGAGCCGTCGGCCTGGATCTTGGGCAGGGCCTTCTGCGGCTGTGGCAGGAATGCCTTCTTCAGATCCTGCTTGCCGGCGGAGTCGAGGCCGTAGAGCGCGTTGTAGATGTTGCGCACGGCGGGCCCGGAGGCACCGGAGCCCGTACCGCCCTGGGAGATCGTCATGACGATCGAGTAGTCCTTGGTGTACGTGGCGAACCAGGAGGTCGTCTGCTTGCCGTAGACCTCGGCCGTGCCCGTCTTGGCGTGCATCGGGATCTTGTCCTGGGGCCAGCCGCCGAATCGCCAGGCGGCGCTGCCCCGGGTCGCGACACCCGCGAGGGCTTCGTCTATTTCGTCGCGCGTGTCTCCCTTGAAGGGGAGCTTGCCGTGCGAGGTCGGCTTGATCTCCTGGACGGTCTTGCCGTCGCCGCTGACGATGGCCTTGCCGACGGTCGGGTCGTAGAGCGTGCCGCCGTTGGAGATGGCCGCGTAGATGGTCGCCATCTGGATCGGGGTGACGAGGGTGTCTCCCTGGCCGATCGAGTAGTTGACGGAGTCACCGGCGCGCATCTTGTCGCCTTCGAGGCAGTTCTCGTACGCGATCATCTCGACGTACGTGCCGTTCTTCTTGCCCTGCTTGCACCAGCCGTCCTTGTTCAGCCGGAAGAAGTTCTCCTTCCACTGGCGGTCGGGGACGCGGCCGGTGACCTCGTTGGGGAGGTCGATGCCGGTCTCCTTGCCGAGACCGAACTGATGGGCCGTCTTGTAGAACCAGTCGTTGGCCTTCTTCTTCGGCTGGGTGCCGCCGTCGCGCTGCCATTCCTTGTGGGCGAGGCCGTAGTAGACGGTGTCGCAGGAGACCTCGAGCGCGCGGCCGATGGTGATGCTGCCGTAGCCCTGGGACTCGAAGTTCTTGAAGGTCTGCCCGCCGATGGAGTACGAGCTGGGGCAGGGGTAGTTGCCGTCGAAGGGGTATCCGGCGTTGACCGCGGCGGTGGAGGAGACGACCTTGAAGATGGATCCGGGGGCGGCCTGGCCCTGGATGGCGCGGTTCAGCAGCGGGAAGTTGGAGTTCTTCCCGGTGAGCTTGGCGTAGTCCTTGCCGGAGATGCCGCCGACCCAGGCGTTGGGGTCGTACGTGGGGAGGGAGGCCATCGAGACGATGCGGCCGGTCTTGGACTCCATGACGACGACGGCGCCGGAGTCGGCCTTGTAGAGCTCGTTGGTGTTGCGGTCCATCTCCTTGCGGGCCGTCTCCATGGCCTTGTTCAGCTCGTACTCGGCGACGGCCTGGACCCGTGCGTCGATCGAGGTGACGACGCTCGCGCCGGGCTCCGCCTTGTCGTTCTCGGCCTCCCCGATGACGCGGCCGAGGTTGTCGACCTCGTAGCGGGTGACGCCGGCCTTGCCCCGCAGTTCCTTGTCGTACGTGCGCTCCAGGCCGGAGCGGCCGACCTGGTCGGAGCGGAGGTACGGGGAGTCGCTGTCCTGGGCCTTGGTGATCTCTTCGTCGGTGACCGGCGAGAGGTAGCCGAGGACCTGGGCGGTGTTGGCCTTGCCGGGTGCGGCGTAGCGGCGTACGGCGGTGGGTTCGGCGGTGATGCCGGGGAAGTCCTCCGCGCGCTCACGGATCTGGAGGGCCTGCTGGGTGGTGGCCTCGTCCGTCACCGGGATGGGCTGGTAGGGCGAGCCGTTCCAGCAGGGCTGCGGGGTCTCGGAGTCGCAGAGCCGGACCTTGTCGAGGACGTCCTTGGGCTTCATGTCCAGGACTTCGGCGAGCCGGGTGAGGACACCGACGCCGTCGTCCTTCGCCTTCATCAGCTCGGTCCGGCTGGCGGAGACGACGAGGCGGGTCTCGTTGTCGGCGAGGGGTACGCCCCGCGCGTCGAGGATGGCGCCGCGGACCGCGGGCTGGACGACCTGCTGGACGTGGTTGTTCTTGGCTTCGTCGGTGTACTCCTGGCCGTTGCGGATCTGGAGGTACCAGAGACGGCCGCCGAGCGTCAGCAGCAGGGAGAAGACGAGGACCTGAATGACGATGAGGCGGATCTGGACCCGCTGGGTCCGTCCCGTCTCGGGAATGTTGCTCACGCGGCGCCCCCGTGGGTGGTCCGGCCGGGGGTTCGGGGGTTGTCCCCCGGGAAGAACGGCCTCACGCGGCGCCCCCGGTGGTGAACAGGTACTGGTCCGGCCTCACAGTCGTTTGACCCCCTTGATCCTTCCTGCGCGTGCGGCGCGGTTTCGGGCGGCCTTGACGCGCAGTCCGCCCCTCTGGCTGCCGATCCGCAGCCCGGTGCCCGAGGAGAGCCAGCCCGCGGCGACGTCGCCGCCGCTCGAGCTCTCGGCGAGCGGGTCGTTCTCGGTACGTCTGGCGAGCGCCATGATCAGCGGCACGGTGAACGGCGCGAGGAGCAGGTCGTAGACCGCGGCGGTGAACAGCAGGCTGCCCAGGCCGACATGGCGGGCGGCCGTGTCACCGACGAGGGCGCCGACGCCCGCGTACAGCAGGGTCGATCCGACGGCCGCGGCGACGACGACGGCCATCGGGACGAACGCCGACTTGAGCTGCCCGTTCTCCGGCCTGGCCAGGCCCACGAGGTAGCCGATGACGCAGAGCACGAGGGCGTAGCGCCCGGCGGCGTGGTCGGCGGGGGGTGCCAGGTCGGCGAGGAGGCCCGCTCCGAAGCCGATGAGGGCGCCGCTGACGTGTCCGTAGACGAGGGCGAGGGCGACCACGACGAGCAGCAGCAGGTCGGGGACGGCGCCGGGGAGCTGGAGCCGGGCGAGTACGGAGACCTGGACGACGAGGGCGACCACGACCAGGGCGACGGAGAGCAGTGTCCGGTTGAGTCGCATGGGGATCAGCTCTACTCCTGGTCGGTTGCCGCGTTGTCGGCGTTGTCGGCGGGATCCGTGTTGCCCGGTGGCTCGACGGCGCCGTTCTCCACCGGCTTCCCGCTCTCGTTGACGTTTCCGACGACCTTTCCGGCGCCGTCGACGAGGTCGCCGTTCGGCTGGAGGGTCACCGTGACCGTCGGCGTGGGCTTGGGCTTCTCGGGCTTCTTCGGCAGGACCATGTCGCGGGGGTCCTCGCGCGGTGCCTGGACGACGATGCCGACGATGTCGAGCTTGGTGAAGCCGACGTACGGCTTCACGTAGACCGTCCGGGTCAGGGCGCCGCCGGACGGGTCCACGCGGACCACTTCGCCGACGGGGACTCCGGGCACGAACGGCTTGTCGCGGCTGGAGCCGAAGGTGACGAGGCGGTCGCCGTTCTTCACCTTGGCCTTGCCGTTGAGGAACTGGACGGAGAGCGGCCGGGATCCCTGGCCGGTGGCGAAGCCGAGCTCGTCGGTCTTCTCCATCCGGGTGCCGACGGTGAAGTCGGGGTCGTTGGCCAGGAGGACGGTCGCGGTGTCCGGTCCGACGGTGGTGACGCGGCCGACCAGTCCCTCGCCGTTGAGGACGGTCATGTCGCGCTTGAGACCGTCGTTGGCGCCCGCGTCGATGGTGATCGTCCAGGAGAAGCCCTGGGCCGCTCCTATGGCGATGACCTCGGCGGCCTTGATGCCGTACTGGCCGGCGCCCGCGTTCTTCATCATGGCGTCGAGCTGACGGACCCGGCTGCGGTTGCGGTCGTCGCTGCCGAGCTTCGCCTTCAGCGCCGCGTTCTCGTGTTCGAGAGCTGCGATCCGGTCGTGCCGGTCTCCGGAGTCCCGTACGGCTCCTATGGCGTTGCCCACCGGGTCCACGGCTGCCGCGACGCCGTTCTCGACCGGTCCGAAGACCGTTGCGGCGGCCTGCCGGGCGCCGTCCACCGGTGACTCCTCGCCGCCGCGGATGTCCACCGTGATCAAAGCGAACGCGGTGGCGATCAGCAGCACCAGGAGCAGCCGGCTCTCTCGTGTGTCCCTCACGTGCGGCGGCCGTGCCTTCCTCGTCGGAATGTTCGTGCCTGTATATCAACGATCCGCCGTACGGGGCCGCAGCACCCGTACGGCGGGATCGTCGTGTTGTCTACCTGCGCGGCTGGGCGTCCAGCACCTGCTGGAGTGCCTCGAACTCCTCGACGCACTTGCCGGAACCGAGCGCCACGGAGTCCAGCGGGTCCTCGGCGATGTGGATCGGCATGCCGGTCTCCCGGCGGAGCCGCTCGTCGAGACCGCGGAGCAGCGCGCCGCCGCCGGTGAGGACGATGCCGCGGTCCATGACATCGCCGGAGAGCTCCGGCGGGCACTTGTCCAGGGTCGTCTTCACCGCGTCGACGATGGCGTTGACCGGCTCCTCGATGGCCTTGCGGACCTCGGCGGCCGAGATGACGACGGTCTTGGGGAGCCCGGAGACGAGGTCGCGGCCCCGGATCTCGGTGTGCTCGTCCTTGTCCATGTCGTACGCGGAACCGATCGTGATCTTGATCTGTTCGGCGGTCCGCTCACCGAGGAGGAGCGAGTACTCCTTCTTGATGTGCTGGATGATCGCGTTGTCCAGTTCGTCACCGGCGACCCGGATCGACTGGGCAGTGACGATTCCGCCGAGCGAGATCACCGCGACCTCGGTGGTGCCGCCACCGATGTCGACGACCATGTTCCCGGTGGCCTCGTGGACCGGCAGTCCGGAGCCGATGGCCGCCGCCATGGGCTCCTCGATGATGTGCACCTGACGCGCGCCGGCCTGCGTCGATGCCTCGATGACGGCGCGTCGCTCGACCCCTGTGATGCCGGAGGGCACACAGACGACGACGCGCGGGCGGGCCAGATAGCGGCGCTTGTGGATCTTGAGGATGAAGTAACGGAGCATGCGCTCCGTGATCTCGAAGTCGGCGATCACGCCGTCCTTCAGGGGCCGCACGGCAACGATGTTGCCCGGTGTGCGGCCGATCATCTTCTTGGCCTCGGAACCGACCGCGAGAATGCCACCCGTGTTGGTGTTGATGGCCACGACGGACGGCTCGTTCAGAACGATGCCGCGCCCCCTGACGTACACCAGCGTGTTGGCAGTCCCGAGGTCGATAGCCATGTCACGGCCGATGAACGACATTGAGTTCCCCTTGTTCCCCATGAGGATGCGTCGGGCCTTCCCAATTGAAGCGATTGGCTTGTTTTTGGTAGGCGAGGTTGGCGCTGTGGGCGTGGAAGCTTCCATCGTAGTGCCGTAAGCACGGACACAGCGCGACGGTACTTCGCCAATGCGGGTGGAACGGGTGCCCGGTCCACTCATGGTGACGATACGTCGGAAGGATGCGTTCCCGCGATCGCAGACCCTATGCCGAAGGGCGACCGAATTACTTCGGTCGCCCCAGGTCATGAGCGCTGTTTGGCTGATCCGAGGTCAGGAAAGTCCGGGAAAGAACAGCTTCAGTTCTCGCTCTGCGGACTCCTCGGAGTCCGAGGCGTGGATGAGGTTCTCGCGGGTGATCGATCCGAAATCGCCACGGATCGAGCCGGGCGCGGCGGCGATCGGGTCGGTCGGTCCGGCGAGGGCGCGGACGCCCTCGATGACCCGCTCGCCCTCGGCCACCAGAGCGACGACGGGGCCGGAGGCCATGA
The DNA here is from genome assembly GCF_036195325.1 of Streptomyces sp. NBC_00234. NCBI lineage: Bacteria > Bacillati > Actinomycetota > Actinomycetes > Kitasatosporales > Streptomycetaceae > Streptomyces > Streptomyces sp. NBC_00234. The sequence goes on from NZ_CP108101.1 coordinate 2,724,051, forward strand.
ACTCGACGAGCGGCTCGTAGAACGGACGGCCCTTGTGCTCGCCGTAGTGCTGCTCCAGCGTCTCCTGGTCGAGCGTGCGCAGCTCCAGCGCGGTGATCTGCCAGCCGGCCTTGCGCTCGATGCGGCCGACGATCTCGCCGATCAGCCCACGCCTGACGGCGTCGGGCTTGAGAAGGACGAGGGTGCGCTGAGTCATGTACGGCTCCTTGCAGGCATACGGGTGCGGTGAAGCGAGGTTACAGGGGCCCGGAAACGGGCCGACGGCCGGGTTTGCGCGGGCGCTCGGGCCGGCGGCACGGTGGCCGTCAGCCGGTGGCAGGCGTGTGCGCGGCTTCCTGCGCCGCCCATCTGGCCTTGGCCTCGTCGATCTTGCGCCCGTAGTGCACCGACGCCCACCAGAGACCGCCGAACGCCAGGCCGAGGACGAACATCATCGGGACGACGAAACCGCTCAGCACCAGCGCCACCTGGAAGGCCCAGCCGAGCTGTACGCCGCCGGGGCGGGTGATGAGGCCGCAGAGGAGGACGGACAGCAGCATGCCGATGCCGCAGACCGTCCACACCGTGGCCGTCGACAGACCGTCCGACTTCATGGCCACCAGGCCGGCGAAGCCGATGACGAAGAACTCGCCGAGCAGCGTCGACGCGCAGAGCGTACGCACAGGTCAGCCCCTTCCCAGAAGCAGCCGGGCCTCGCCGACCGTGATCACGGAGCCGGTCACGAGCACTCCCGCCCCGGCAAACTCGTCCTCTTCCTCCGCCAGGGTGATCGCCGCCTCCAGCGCGTCGTCGAGGCGCGGCTCGACCTGGACCCGGTCGTTGCCGAAGACCTCGACGGCGACCGCGGCCAGCGCGTCCGCGTCCATCGCCCGACCGCTGGAGTTCTGCGTGATGACGACCTCGGCGAAGATCGGCTCGAAGGCTTCGAGAAGCCCCCGGACGTCCTTGTCGTCGCTCGTGCCGACCACTCCGATGAGCCGCGAGAAGCTGAACGCCTCCGACAGCCCGTCCGCGGTGGCTCGCGCGCCCGCCGGGTTGTGGGCCGCGTCCAGGACGACGGTGGGGCTGCTACGTACGACTTCGAGCCGGCCCGGCGAGACGACCGAGGCGAACGCCTTGCGGACCGCCTCGATGTCCAGCGAGCCGCTCTGCTCCGCGCCGATACCGAAGAACGCCTCGACCGCGGAGAGCGCGACCGCCGCGTTGTGCGCCTGGTGGGCGCCGTACAGCGGGAGGAAGATCCCGTCGTACTCACCGCCGAGGCCGCGCAGGGTCAGGAACTGGCCGCCGACCGCGATCTCCCGGGAGACGATGCCGAACTCCATGCCCTCGCGGGCGACGGTGGCGTCGACCTCGACGGCCTTCTTCAGCATCACCTGGGCGGCGTCGACGGGCTGCTGCGCCAGGATGACCGTCGCGCCCTGCTTGATGACGCCGGCCTTCTCCCCCGCGATCTCCGCGGGCGTCTCGCCGAGCCGGTCCGTGTGGTCCAGCGAGATGGGGGTGACGACCGCGACCGTGGCGTCGATGACGTTCGTCGCGTCCCAGGTGCCGCCCATGCCGACCTCGACGACCGCCACGTCGACGGGCGCGTCGGCGAAGGCCGCGTACGCCATGCCCGTCAGCACCTCGAAGAACGACAGCCGGAAGTCCTGCTGGGCGTCGACCATCTCGACGTACGGCTTGATGTCCTCGTACGTCTCGATGAAGCGCTCGGCCTCGATCGGGGCGCCGTCCAGGCTGATCCGCTCGGTGATCGACTGGACGTGCGGCGAGGTGTAGCGGCCGGTGCGCAGCTCGAAGGCGTTCAGCAGGGCCTCGATCATGCGGGCCGTGCTGGTCTTGCCGTTCGTCCCGGTGATGTGGATGGAGGGATACGCGCGCTGCGGCTCACCGAGCACGTCCATCAGTGCCGCGATACGCGTCACGGAGGGTTCGAGCTTGGTCTCGCCCCAGCGGCCGGCGAGCTCCTGCTCCACGGCGCGCAGTGCTTTGTCGATCTCCGGGTCGGCGGGGCGGGCGGGAACCTCGCCCGCCTGCGGCGGACCCGAATGGGTGCGCAGGGTGCGGCTCCCGGCCTCGATCACCGCCAGGTCCGGATCGCGCTGGGTCTCGGCGTCGACGATCTCGTCGAAGCTGTTGTCGCTGGGGTCGGGCTGCTCGGTCACGGGACCAGTCTACGGAGGACCACCGACACAGCCTGCTACCCGCCCTCCCCCGGTGCCCGCCGACGGCGTCGCGCCGGGCCCCGCCCCACGCGGAAGGCCCCGGACCATGGGAGGTCCGGGGCCTTCCGTGCGGGCACCGGTCAGGCGGCGGGCAGGCTGTCCAGCTGGCCCTGGATCCGCGCGATGTCGGACTCGGCCTTGGTCAGACGTCCACGGATCTTGTCGACGACGTGGTCGGGGGCCTTCGCCACGAACGCCTCGTTGCCGAGCTTGCCGTTGGCCTGGGCGACCTCCGACTGGGCGGCGACGAGGTCCTTCGTCAGACGCTTGCGCTCGGCCTCGACATCGATCGTGCCGGAGAGGTCCAGCGCCACCGTGGCACCCGCGACCGGCAGTGTCGCCGTGGCCTGGAAACCGTCCTCGGCCGGCTGGAGACGCAGCAGCTGGCGGATGGCCGCCTCGTGCGGGGCGAGCGCCGTGCCGGTCAGCGTGAGCCGGGCCGGAACCTTCTGACCCGGCTGGAGCCCCTGGTCCGAGCGGAACCTGCGGACCTCGGTGACGACCTGCTGGACGAGCTCGATCTCCTTCTCGGCCGCGTCGTCGCGGAAGCCGGAGTCGGTGGGCCAGTCGGCGATGACGACGGACTCACGGCCGGTGAGGGCCGTCCACAGCGTCTCCGTGACGAACGGGACGACCGGGTGCAGCAGGCGCAGCATCACGTCGAGGACCTCGCCGAGGACCCGGCCCGAGACCTCGGCGGGCTTGCCGCCCGCGAAGAAGGTGGTCTTGGACAGTTCGACGTACCAGTCGAAGACCTCGTCCCAGGCGAAGTGCCGGAGCGCCTCGCTGAGCTTGGAGAACTGGTAGTCCTCGTAGTACGCGTCGACTTCGGCGACCGTCTTGTTGAGCCGGGAGAGGATCCACCGGTCCGTGACCGACATCTCGTCGGCGGTGGGGAGTTCGCCCTCGATCGTGGCGCCGTTCATCAGCGCGAAGCGCGTGGCGTTCCAGATCTTGTTGGCGAACTTCGCGGAACCCTGGACCCACTCCTCGCCGATCGGGACGTCGGTGCCCGGGTTGGCGCCGCGCGCCAGGGTGAAGCGCAGGGCGTCGGAGCCGTACTTGTCCATCCAGTCCAGCGGGTTGACCACGTTGCCGAAGGACTTCGACATCTTCTTGCCGTGCTCGTCGCGGACCATGCCGTGCAGGACGATGGTCCCGAACGGCGGGACGCCGTCGTTGACGTACAGGCCGAACATCATCATCCGGGCGACCCAGAAGAAGAGGATGTCGTATCCGGTGACCAGGACGGAGTTCGGATAGAACTTCGCGAGGCTGTCGGTCTGCTCGGGCCAGCCCAGCGTGGAGAACGGCCACAGACCCGAGGAGAACCAGGTGTCCAGGACATCGCTGTCCTGCGTCCAGCCCTCGCCCGTGGGGACCTCGTCGTCCGGTCCGACGCAGAGGACCTCTCCGTTCGGGCCGTACCAGACGGGGATGCGGTGGCCCCACCAGAGCTGGCGCGAGATCGTCCAGTCGTGGAGGTTGTCGACCCAGTCGAAGTACCGCTTCTCCATCTCCTGCGGGTGGATCTTGACCTTGCCGTCGCGGACGGCGTCACCGGCCGCCTTGGCGAGCGGGGCGACCTTGACCCACCACTGGAGGGAGAGGCGCGGCTCGATCGTGGTCTTGCAGCGCGAGCAGTGGCCGACGGAGTGGACGTACGGGCGCTTCTCGGCGACGATCCGGCCCTCGGCGCGCAGTGCGGCGACGATGGCGGAGCGGGCCTCCAGGCGGTCGAGGCCCTCGAAGGGGCCGGGGACCGTGATGACCGCGCGCTCGTCCATGACCGTGAGGAACGGCAGGTCGTGGCGCTTGCCGATCTCGAAGTCGTTCGGGTCGTGGGCCGGCGTCACCTTGACGGCGCCGGTGCCGAACTCCGGGTCGACGTGGTGGTCGGCGACGACCGGGATCGTGCGGTCGGTGAGCGGCAGCCTGATCTGCTTGCCGACGAGGTGCTTGTAGCGCTCGTCGTCGGGGTGGACGGCGACGGCGGTGTCACCGAGCATCGTCTCGGCGCGCGTCGTGGCGACGACGATGGTCTCGTCGCCCTCGCCGTACGTCATGGAGACGAGCTCGCCGTCGTCCTCCTGGTACTCGACCTCGATGTCGGAGATCGCCGTGAGACAGCGGGGGCACCAGTTGATAATGCGCTCGGCGCGGTAGATCAGCCCGTCGTCGTACATCCGCTTGAAGACGGTCTGGACGGCCTTGGACAGGCCCTCGTCCATGGTGAAGCGCTCACGGGACCAGGCGACGCCCTCGCCGAGGCGGCGCATCTGACCGGAGATCTGACCGCCGGACTCGTTCTTCCACTGCCAGACGCGCTCGACGAACGCCTCACGGCCCAGGTCGTGGCGGGACTTGCCCTCCTTGCCGAGCTCGCGCTCGACGACGTTCTGGGTGGCGATACCGGCGTGGTCCATGCCCGGCTGGTAGAGCGCCTCGAATCCCTGCATGCGCTTGCGGCGCACGAGGGCGTCGATCAGCGTGTGCTCGAAGGCGTGCCCCAGGTGGAGGCTTCCGGTGACGTTCGGCGGGGGGATGACGATGCTGTACGGGGGCTTTTCGCTGTGTTCGTCGGCTTCGAAGTACCCACGTTCTACCCAGCGCTCATACAGCTTCCCCTCCACCTCGGCCGGCGCGTACTGGGTCGGCAGTTCGGGGTTGCTGGCTGTCTGCTGCTGAGTGTTCTCGGTCACGAGGGACAGTTTAGGGCCGTCACAGTCCTGCATTGAAACGGGTTAGTTCAGTAACGGTGTGCCGCCCGATGCCCCACGTCAGGGCCACGTCCGCCAGGATGTTCGGAACGCATAAGCATTCTGGAGGGGACAGCAGCATGAGCTACAACCAGCCGGGCCCGTACGGTGGGCAGCCGCCGCAGGGCCAGCCCGGACCGTACGGACAGCAGCCGGGCCCGTACGGCGGTCAGCCGCCGCAGGGTCCGCCGCAGGGCCAGCCCGGTTACGGGTACCCGCAGCAGGCCCCCCAGGGTGTACCGCCGCAGCAGCCCCCGCAGGGCTACGGCTACCCCCAGGGCCAGCAGCCGGGCCCGTACGGCCAGCAGCCGCCCACTCCCCCGTACGGCGGCCAGCCGGCCTACGGCGGCCAGGTGCCGATGCCGCCGGCCGCGCCCAAGAAGAAGACCGGTCTGATCGTGGCGGGTGCCGTCGTGGCGCTGGCCGTCATCGCCGGTGGCGTGTACTTCATGACGTCGGGGGGCGGCGCCAGCAACAGTGACGTCGCGGACTCCACCAAGGGCTACAAGCTGACGCCCGCGAAGTCCGTCGACGACTACAAGACGGACTCGTCGGGGCAGGCCCCGTCCGGTCCTCTGACCGGCAAGGACAAGACCAAGGCGGAGGCGCTGGGGATCAACAACCCCCAGCAGGCGGGCGCCACGTACAGCGCCGGCACCGAGCTCTCGACGAAGTCGCTGACCCTCAACGGAATCTGGGGCGATGTCACCGACCCGGCGAAGGTCATCGACGGTTCCTTCGACAACGCCGGGGAGGACTTCAAGGACTCCGAGATGGAGGTCTCGCTCGTCGGGAGCCCCAGGGCCGTCACGCCGGACGGGTTCAAGGGCGCGCTGATGAAGTGCCAGGACATGAAGATGGTCAACAAGAAGGGCGACGGCACCGCCGCGAACGGGCCCAAGGAGTTCCAGGTCCCCATCTGCGTTTGGGCCGACTACAGCACGGTCGGTGTGGTCGTCGGCGTCGACGTGGCCCTCTCCATGGCCGGCAAGGGCATGGCCCAGGACGACGTGGCCGCCCTGGCCGCGAAGCTCTACAACACCTCTCGCACCAAGGTCTGATCCCGGCACAACGCCGAAGGGGCGCCCAGCCGTTCAACCGGCCGGGCGCCCCTTCGGTGTACGTGTGCGAACTGCCGCCGCTACGCGGACTTCTCGTGCCGGCCGCCGTCGTTCTTGCCGATCGTGCGCGGCTCGCGCGGGACCAGCGTCGGGTTGACGTTGTTGCGGACGACGTCCGGTGTGATGACGACGCGGGCGACGTCCTTGCGGGACGGCACCTCGTACATCACGGACTGGAGGACTTCCTCCATGATGGCGCGCAGACCACGGGCGCCCGTCTGGCGCAGGATCGCCTGGTCGGCGATGGCCTCCAGCGCCTCGCGCTCGAACTCCAGCTCCACGCCGTCGAGTTCGAACAGCTTCTGGTACTGCTTCACCAGGGCGTTGCGCGGCTCGACCAGGATCTGGAGCAGTGCCTCGCGGTCCAGGTTGTGGACCGAGGTCAGCACGGGCAGACGGCCGATGAACTCCGGGATCATCCCGAACTTCACCAGGTCCTCCGGCATGACCTCCTGGAACTGGTCGCTCGCCTGGATCTCCAGCTTGGACCGGATCGTCGCGCCGAAGCCGATGCCCTTGGCGCCGGCCCGCGACTCGATGATCTTCTCCAGACCGGAGAAGGCACCGCCCACGATGAACAGGACGTTCGTCGTGTCGATCTGGATGAACTCCTGGTGCGGGTGCTTCCGGCCGCCCTGCGGCGGTACGGAGGCGGTCGTGCCCTCCAGGATCTTCAGCAGGGCCTGCTGGACGCCCTCGCCCGAGACATCGCGGGTGATCGACGGGTTCTCGCTCTTGCGGGCGACCTTGTCGATCTCGTCGATGTAGATGATGCCCGTCTCGGCCTTCTTGACGTCGTAGTCGGCGGCCTGGATGAGCTTCAGCAGGATGTTCTCGACGTCCTCGCCGACATAGCCGGCCTCCGTCAGCGCCGTCGCGTCGGCGATGGCGAACGGGACGTTGAGCATGCGGGCCAGCGTCTGCGCGAGGAGCGTCTTGCCCGAGCCCGTGGGGCCCAGCAGCAGGATGTTGGACTTGGCGAGCTCGATCGCGTCGTCGCGGTTCGCACCGCTGCTGTTCTCGCCGGCCTGGACCCGCTTGTAGTGGTTGTACACAGCGACCGAGAGGGCCTTCTTCGCGGGCTCCTGGCCTACGACGTACCCCTCGAGGAACTCGTAGATCTCGCGCGGTTTGGGAAGCTCCTCCCACCGCACCTCGGAGGTCTCCGCGAGCTCCTCCTCGATGATCTCGTTGCAGAGATCGATGCACTCATCGCAGATGTACACACCGGGTCCCGCGATGAGCTTCTTCACCTGCTTCTGGCTCTTTCCGCAGAACGAGCACTTGAGCAAGTCGCCGCCATCACCGATGCGTGCCACGAGGTGCTTCCCCTTCGCCTGGGAGACGCCTGGTTCAGCGGCTCCTGGTGCCTCTATCCGACGGTACCTTGCCTGACCCCCCGTACGGGCCCCCCTTGGCACGGTTCACACGGCCGAGACCGTGCAAACGGAATGTGCCAAGGGGAAAGACCGACTCAGACGGAAGCGCCGGCCGTGGTCTTACGGGTGGAGACGATCTGGTCCACCAGACCGTACGCGAGGGCGTCCTCCGCGGTAAGGATCTTGTCGCGCTCGATGTCCTCGCTGATCTTCTCCAGCGGGGTGGTGGAGTGCTTGGCCAGCATCTCTTCGAGCTGGGTGCGCATCCGGAGGATCTCGTTGGCCGCGATCTCCAGGTCGGAGAGCTGCTCACGGCCGGTCTGCGAGGACGGCTGGTGGATCAGCACACGGGCGTGCGGGAGCGCCATGCGCTTGCCCGGCGTGCCCGCCGCCAGCAGGACGGCGGCGGCGGAGGCCGCCTGGCCCATGCAGACCGTCTGGATGTCCGGCTTCACGAACTGCATCGTGTCGTAGATCGCGGTGAGCGCGGTGAACGAGCCGCCGGGGCTGTTGATGTAGATCGAGATGTCGCGGTCCGGGTCCATCGACTCCAGGCACAGGAGCTGCGCCATGACGTCGTTGGCCGAGGCGTCGTCGATCTGGACGCCGAGGAAGATCACGCGCTCCTCGAAGAGCTTCGCGTACGGGTCGTACTCACGCACACCCTGCGAGGTGCGCTCCACGAAGCGCGGGACGACGTAGCGGTTGTCCACCTGCGGGCCGGTGTAGAGGCCGCTCGCGGAGGCGCCGGGGAAGTTGTTCATGTGGGTGTTCACCATCCTGGTGGCGTTCTGTGGGCTGGGTTCTCGGCGTACGAGAGGTGCGGAAGGCGGTGCCGGTCCGGAGGAGCCGGATCAGGCGCCGGTGCCGCCGCCGCCCGGGATGCCCGACGCGAACGTGATGATCTCGTCGATGAGGCCGTACTCCTTGGCCTCTTCCGCGGTGTACCAACGGTCACGGTCGCCGTCGCGGATGATCGTCTCCACGGTCTGGCCGGAGTGGTGGGCGGTGATCTCCGCCATCCGCCGCTTCGTCCGGAGCAGGTACTCGGCCTGGATCTTGATGTCCGAGGCGGTACCGCCGATGCCGGCCGAACCCTGGTGCATGAGGATGTCGGTGTTCGGGAGCGCGAAGCGCTTGCCGGTCGAACCACCGGTCAGCAGGAACTGGCCCATCGAGGCCGCCATGCCCATTCCGATGGTGACCACGTCGTTCGGGATGTACTGCATGGTGTCGTAGACCGCCATGCCTGCGGTCACCGAGCCACCGGGGCTGTTGATGTAGAGGTAGATGTCCTTGTCCGGGTCGGCGGCAAGGAGCAGCAGCTGTGCGGTGATCTTGTTGGCGATGTCATCGTCGACCTGCTGACCGAGGAAGATGATGCGCTCGCCGAGCAGTCGGCTGTAGACCTGGTCGCCGAGGCCACCACCGAGGGACGGCTCTCCGGCGGCGTAGGGCATCAGATTCGTCACGTATCCACCTGCTCGTCTCTGACGGCTCCGGCCGTCTCAGCGTCTTCGTACCGGGTGGGCGGGGACTCCCCCACCCTTCCTTCATGGACCCTAACGCGCAGGTAGGACAACGCCATCCCGCTTCCCCAACTGTTCGCTGGGAGCGCAAGGTAAGCAGTCCGCACAAGGGTTCCGACGGTCGCACGCCGATACGACGACGGGCCCCGGACGCACAGCGTCCGGAGCCCGTCGAACGGATCGGTACGAGGCTCAGCCCTGGGGCTTGTCCTCGGCGTCCTCGGTCTCGCCCTCGACGACGGCCTCGACCGTCTCGACGGCCTCTTCCTCGTCGTCCTCGAGGTCGACGACCTCACCGTTGGTGTCGATGACCTTGGCGGCCTCGACGACGACGGCGAGCGCCTTGCCGCGGGCGACCTCGCCGACGAGCATCGGCACCTGGCCACCCTCGACGACGGCCTGGGCGAACTGGTCGGGGCTCATGCCGGAGGAAGCAGCGCGCCGCATGAGGTGCTCGGTGAGCTCCTCCTGGTTGACGTTCAGCTTCTCCTTGTTGACGAGCTCGTCCAGGATGAACTGGGTCTTGATGCCCTTGATCGCCTGCTCGGCGGTCTCGGCCTCGAACTCCTCGAGGGTCTTGCCCTGGATCTCCAGGTACTTCTCGAGGTCGAGACCCATCTGACCGAGCTGGTGGTGCTCGAGGTTGTGCTTGCGGGTCTGGACCTCGTCCGCGAGAAGCTTCTCGGGGATCGGGACCTCGGCCAGCTTCAGCAGCTCGTCGAGGACGCGCTCCTGGGCCTGGGTGGCCTGGTCGTACTGCTTGGTGTTCTCGAGGCGCTTGCGGCTGTCCGCCTTGAGCTCGTCGAGCGTGTCGAACTCGCTCGCCATCTGGGCGAACTCGTCGTCCAGCTCGGGGAGCTCACGGGCGGCGACGGCGGTGACCTTGACGGTGACCTCCGCGTCCTTGCCCTCGGCGGAGCCGCCCTTCAGCTGGGAGGTGAAGGTGGACTCGCCACCGGCCTCCAGGCCGGTCACGGCCTCGTCGATGCCTTCGAGGAGCTCGCCGGAACCGATGGTGTACGAGACACCGGCGGCCACGCCGTCCTCAAGGACCTCTCCCTCGACCTTGGCCTCCAGGTCGATCGTGACGACGTCGCCTTCGGCGGCGGCGCGCTCGACCGGGTTGGTGGAGGCGAAGCGCTCGCGGAGCTGCTCCACGGCCTTCTCGACGTCCTCGTCGGTGACCTCGAGGGCGTCCACGGTGACCTCGATGCCGGAGTAGTCCGGGATCTCGATCTCGGGGCGCACGTCAACCTCGGCAGTGAAGGACAGCAGCTCGCCGTCCTTCAGCTCGGTGATGTCGACCTCGGGCTGGCCCAGAACATTGAGCTCACCCTCGTTGACAGCCTCGGTGTAGAACTTCGGGAGGGCGTCGTTGACGGCCTCCTCCAGCACAGCACCACGGCCGAACCGCTGGTCGATGACCCGGTTGGGGATCTTGCCCTTACGGAAGCCCTTCACCGTGACCTGCTGGTTGATCTTCTTGTACGCCGCGTCGAGGCTGTCCTTGAGCTCCTCGAAGGGCACCTCAATGCTGAGCCGAACCCGGGTCGGGTTCAGGGTCTCCACGGCGCTCTTCACGGTTCGGTCTCCTTGGGGGCTGACTTCTTGGGGTTCTGCTGGACCGCCAGCGGCGGCTTCGCGGATCGGGCCCGGTTCATCGGACACACGGGCACGCAATTTGCATAGTAACGGCAAGGGGGAGGACTCCCCCAATGCGATCTTGCCGGTGGTCGGGGTGGCCGGATTCGAACCGACGACCTTCCGCTCCCAAAGCGGACGCGCTACCAAGCTGCGCCACACCCCGTCGGTGCGACACGTAGGGTACATGCAGCGGGGCAGTGCATCGGACGCTTTGCACCGGACACTTCACCGTGGGTGTCCGGAGGTGCGGCCGGCCGTTGCCGCAACGGGTGTGCGGAGCACGCCGCCGACCCGCTACGATGCTGTTCGTGCCGAGGTCCACGGACCTGCGGTGCGATGCATGCGGGCGTAGCTCAATGGTAGAGCCCTAGTCTTCCAAACTAGCTACGCGGGTTCGATTCCCGTCGCCCGCTCCATGCCTGGGCCCGGTTCGGCAGTCACTGCCGAACCGGGCCTTTCGCGTGTCCGCGCCCGGACAGCTTCAGAAGCTGATCTGGTTGATGGTGTCCGCCAGCGAGTTCATGAACCTGTTGATCGACGGCGCCATGCCGGTCGATGCCAGGAAGAAGCCGAAGAGCACTGCGACGATCGCGGGCCCGGCCTTGATGGACCCACCGCGGATCAGCACCACCAGGATGATCGCCAACAGAAGCACCACAGACAGTGAAATGGCCACGACTGATCACACCCTTGGTCGGTCCGCCTTGCCGGCCCGGCAGCGTGCGTTCCAGCACGCCCCGTCGCATCCATCGTGCCACCAACTCCCGTGTGGTTGCTGCCAGGTGACGAATCGACCTGTCCGGATCGCGCCATACTCGCGCCCGCGCACACCCCGGGGCGGGCGACGCCGGACGGGCGCCCCGGCGGGCTCCGCCGTGCCGCGCACGGGGTGCGGGGCCCTGCCCTGAGCCGACTGCGGGCCACGTAAAGGGAATTTAAATGAGTGTGACCGTTTCCATATCCCCACACTTCATTCACAGCCGATTCCCAGGAAACGTTGGGACGAAATTCACGTCCTCCAACTGCCTTCCCCTATGCGCCATTTAAGCGGGATTAATGGGGGCATAGCGGGCACAGATCGGTGGTTTCAGATCCGAATGGGCGGGAACACGCGATAAATCTTGAGGGTTTTACGAATGACAATCGACGGGTCTAGGGTGCCTTAGATGTTCCAAGCTCCGAGCGAATTTCAGAGGGCCCCACTCCCCCCTGCGACCCGGGAGTCGGAGCCCAGACACGAGCAGATCCTGACGGCCACCGGCACTCCCCCCACCGCCGCGCCGACCGGCCCCGCCCCGGCCGCACCGGCCAAAAAGCGTGACGCGTACTTCGACAACGTGAAGTACCTCGCGATCGTGCTCGTCGCCGTCGCGCACGCCTGGGAACCGGTGATGGACGGCAGCCGTGCCGCCCGTGCGCTGTACATGGTCGTGTACGCGTTCCACATGCCGGCCTTCATCCTCATCTCCGGTTACTTCTCCCGCTCGTTCGAGATGAGTCCGAGCAAGGTGAAGCGTCTGATCACCGGCGTCGCCGTGCCCTATGTGCTGTTCGAGACCGCGTATTCGCTGTTCAAGCGGTACGCCGGTGGGGCACCCGAGCAGGAGATCAGCCTGCTCGACCCGATGTTCCTCACCTGGTTCCTGATCGCGCTGTTCGTCTGGCGGGTCACCACTCCCGTATGGAAGTCCCTGCGGCACCCGCTGCCGGTGGCCCTCGCGATCGCCGTACTCGCCTCCGTGACACCGGCGATCGGCGACGACCTCGATCTCCAGCGGGTCCTGCAGTTCCTGCCCTTCTTCGTGCTCGGCCTGGTGCTGAAGCCCGAACACTTCCAGCTGGTGCGGCGGCGCGAAGTCCGGCTGCTGAGCCTGCCGTTGCTCGTCGGCGCCCTGCTGTTCGCCTACTGGGCCGCGCCGCGGATGCAGCTCGGCTGGTTCTACCGCAGCAGCAGCGCACAGGAGTTGGGCGCGCCCTGGTGGTCCGGGGCCGTGATGTCGCTGGCGATGTTCGGCTGCGCGCTGGTCCTGACCGCCGCGTTCCTGGCCTGGGTGCCGCGCCGCCACATGTGGTTCACGGTGCTGGGCGCCGGGACCATCTGCGGCTATCTGCTGCACGGCTTCCTGGTGAAGGGTGCCGGGTACGCCGGCCTGTTCGACCGGTTCGAGTGGCTGGGTTCGCCCGGCGGGCTCGTGATCGTCTCGCTCGTCGCGGCAGCGGCGGTGACGCTGTGCTGCACGCCGCCCGTGCGGCGCGTCCTGCGGTTCGCGACGGAGCCGGACATGGCGTGGGCCTTCCGGCGGGACGCCGCGAGGCTCTGAGCCGGTCCGGCCCCCGCCGCGGACCGCTGACGGTCAGTGCGGCGCCGGGTTGGCTTGAACCTGCTGTTCCGTGGGCGATTCGCCCTCCGTGAGCCCCAACAGCCTGCGTACCTGCGCATACTTCGCGGCCAGACGGGTACGCGTGGCCGGTTCCAGTACCGCGAGCCGGACCGGGTCGGCGTTGTGGGCGAGATCCGACTCCTTGACGAGCAGGGCGCCGGGAGTCGCGAGAATCCGCCCGGTGTACGAGGAGAGGTCCTCGCCGTCCCGTTTGGTGACGGCGAGGACCATGTCCTTGACGGGCTGCGGCAGGGCCGCCCCGTCCAGCCACTGCCGGGTGAGCGCGTCGTCCTCGACGGCGTCGTGCAGCCATGCGGCAGCGATCTGTTCGTCGCTCCCACCCCTCTCCCGTACGCCTTCGGCGACCGCCGCGAGATGTTCCGCGTACGGACGTCCCGCCTTGTCGGTCTGGTGCGCGTGGGCCTCGCGGGCGATCGCCTCGACTTCGGCCAGGGTCAGTTGGGGATTGGTCACACCGTCGACCCTAGGGGCGGGTACCGATGTGCCGCCGGGCCGGCCAGGGTCCGACCGGGTCGAACACTTGCAGTGTCAATCGTTCGGTAAACTAATTACTGACGATTTCTTGACGCTCTCTTGACCGACCGGAGGATCAGGCTCATCGGACACGCAGACACACTCATCGCCATGGGCGGCGCGTTCCTCGCCGCCGCAGTCCTCGCCCGCGTCGGCGGCCGGATCGGACTGCCGACCATCCCCCTGTTCATCCTGGCCGGGATTCTGCTCGGCCCGTACACCCCCGGCATCGTCCTCGTCGCCGACCCGCACGACCTGGAGATGCTCTCCGCACTCGGTCTGGTGCTGCTGCTCTTCTACCTGGGGCTCGAGTTCCACCTCGACGACCTCAAGGAGGGCGGGCGCAAGATGGCGCTCGCCGGCGGCGCCTATCTCCTCCTGAACGTCGGCGCCGGCCTCGGCTTCGGCTTCGCCCTGGGCTGGGGCACCTCGGAGGCGCTGGTCCTCGCCGGAGTCCTCGGCATCTCGTCCTCCGCCATCGTCACCAAGGTCCTCGTCGACCTGGGGCGCATCGGCAATCCGGAGACCAAGCCGATCCTCGGCATCATCGTCGTCGAGGACGTCTTCCTCGCCCTCTACCTCGCCGCTCTCCAGCCGATCCTGTCCGGCGCCGACAGCCTCGGCGCGGCGGTCCTGGACGGCGGCAAGGCGTTCGGATTCCTGCTGCTGCTCGCCCTGGTCGCCCGGTTCGGCACCAAGGTGGTCTCGCGGCTGATCAACACCAAGGACGACGAGCTCCTCGTCATCTCCTTCCTCGGTGCCGCGGTGTTCGTCGCGGGGGTCTCGGAGTGGTTCGGTGTCGCCGACGCGATCGGCGCCTTCATGGTCGGCCTGATGCTCGGGAGCACGACCTCCGGACCGCGCATCCTCAAGCTGGTCCACCCGCTGCGGGACGCCTTCGGCGCGATCTTCTTCTTCGCCTTCGGTCTCTCGATCGACCCGGGCGACCTGCCGAGCGTGGTGTGGCCGGTGCTGGCGGCCGTCGCGGTGACCATCGCGATGAACGTGTTCGCGGGGCTGACCGCCGCCAAGGTGTACTCCTTCGGGGCGCAGGCCACGGCGAACATCTCCACGACGCTGCTGGCGCGCGGCGAGTTCGCGCTGATCCTCGCCACGATGGCGGCGGGCGCGGGACTGGACGAACGGCTTTCCCCGTTCATCGCCGGATATGTGCTCGTACTCGCGGTCCTGGCACCGCTGGCCGCCGGGCGTTCGCACGTGCTGGCCCGGATGCTGCCAGGCGGGCGGGACAAGGAGTACGAGGCCCTGCCCGGCTGACGGGTGCGGAGTGCCGGCCGCTGCCGCGGGGTTCAGGTGCGGCGGGACAGCAGGAGCAGTGCCCGGTCGTCGTTGACGTCCTTCGCGCATGCCTCGATCAGGTGCCAGGCGGCTCCCTCGAAGCCCGTGGCGACATAGCGGTCGGCCTCGCCCGTCAGCCGGTCGATGCCCTCGGCGATGTCCCGGTCCGAGGTCTCGACGAGGCCGTCGGTGAAGAGCATCAGCACGTCACCGGGCGCGAGGGAGCCCTTCACCGCGTCGAACTGCGCCCCGTCGTAGACGCCGAGCAGGGGCCCCTCCGCCGCCTTCTCCTCCCAGGTGCCGCTGCCTGCGTGGAGCTGGAGGGCCGGCGGGTGGCCCGCCGAGAGCAGCTCGTAGTCGCCCGACTCCAGGTCCAGGACCAGGTGGATGGAGGTGGCGAAGCCCTCGTCCCAGTCCTGGCGCAGGAGGTAGCCGTTGGCCGCGGGCAGGAAGCCGTGCGGGGGCAGGGAGCCGAGGAGGCCGCCGAAGGCGCCGGACAGCAGCAGGGCGCGGGAGCCGGCGTCCATTCCCTTGCCGGAGACATCGGTGAGGACGGCCTCCAGGGTCCGGCCGCCGTTGGTGCGGGCGGCGACGACGAAGTCACCGGAGAAGGACTGGCCGCCCGCGGGGCGCAGGGCCATCTCCCGGTGCCAGCCCTGCGGCAGTCTCGGCAGGGCGCTCTGGACGCGGATGCGTTCGCGCAGATCGAAGAGCATCGTGCCGCCGCGGCGCCACGGGACGCCGACTCTGGCCCTGAACTGCGCGAGGACCAGGCCGAAGAAGCCGCAGGCGGCGACGACCAGGACGGTGCCGGGGGTGACGCGGGCCGGCTCCGCGCCGTACGGGCCGAGCGCGATGGACTCGACGATCAGCGCGGCGGCGGCGGTCGCGTACAGGCCCAGCAGGCTGGCCGGCCGCAGCAGGAGGCCGCCCGCGACGATGGGAAGGACGAGCGCGGCGGGGGCGCACCACACGGGGTTCAGGAGTGTGGCGCAGGTGATGGCCGGGATGGTGAGCAGCAGTCCGACGAGGGCGATCCAGTCGGAGCCGTCGCCGCGGAAGTAGTCCACACCGGATTTGCGCAGGGCGATGCGGGCCCGGTGGGCGGATCTTCGCCACCGGGCCGCGTAAGAGTCGGGTCCTCCGCGACGTGCCATTGCGGGGACCCTATCCACCCGGACGGCTTCGGTGCAGGGGGACCCCTGTGACAATGTGTTCGAAATCGGGTCGCCCGTCCGGCGTACCCCTGGTAGGGATGGCCCATGACGACACAACTTCGCGTGCTGCGGCCTTCCGAATGGGACACCTGGTTCGCGAGTCTGGAGCGGGCCTTCGGGGCGGTGCCGACATCGCCGGAGGCCCGTGAGCTCTGGGCCGCGCTGACCGAGCACGAGCGGTCCCTCGGGATCTGGGACGGCCCGGAGTGCGTGGGTACGGCCGGGGCGTTCAGCTTCCGGTTGACCGTTCCGGGCGGAGCGGTCGTGCCGGCCGCCGGGGTGACGATGGTGACCGTGGCCGCGACCCACAGGAGGCGTGGGCTGCTGACCTCGATGATGCGGCGCCAGCTCGACGATGTGCGGGCCCTTGGTGAGCCGCTGGCCGTTCTGACGGCTTCGGAGCCCGCGATCTACGGGCGCTTCGGCTATGGGGTGGCCAGCCGGGAGATGGGTCTGGAGATCGACACCGCTCGGGTGCGACTCCAGATGCCTGCCGGGTCCGGCGAGGTCCGGATTCGGTTCGCGAACCCGGTGGAGGCCCTCGACGCCTGCGAGGCGGTGTACGGGCGGTTGGCCGCGGGCCGGCCGGGGACGCCGGTGCGCAGGCCGGGGTGGGAACCGAACGCGGTGCTCGATCCCGAGCAGGGCCGGCAGGGCGGCTCTCCGTTGCAGTGCGTGCTGGCGGAGCGGGACGGGGAGATCGTCGGGTACGCGACGTTCCACATCAGGCCCGCGTGGGACCGGTCCGGGCCCAAGGGGACGATCGCGGTACGGGATCTGGGGGCGCTGGACCCCGCCTCGTACGCGGCCTTGTGGCAGTTCCTGTTCGACATCGACCTGACGTCCACCGTCACGTGCGCCAACCGGCCGGCGGACGACGCGCTGCTGCACCTCGTATCGGACGTACGGCGCTGCGGTGTCACGCTGCGGGACGGGCTGTACGTACGCCTGGTGGATGTGGGTGCGGCCCTGGAGGCGCGTACGTACCGGACTCCGGTGGACGTGGTGCTGGAGGTGGAGGACGCCTTCTGCCCGTGGAACGCGGGGCGTTGGCGGCTCCGTGCCGACTCGAAGGGCGGCGCGAGCTGTCGGCGGACCGAGGACGAGGCGGATCTGGCGCTTTCGGTACGGGAATTGGGGTCCGCGTACCTGGGGGGTGTCTCGCTCGTCGCGCTGGCGGCGGCGGGGCGGGTGCGGGAGCTTCGGGCGGGGGCGGTGGGTGAGGCGGCGTCGGCGTTCTCGTGGGATGTCGAGCCGTGGTTGCCGCACGGGTTCTAGGGTCCGAACGAGAAGCCCTGGTCGTCAGCGGGGCTGGCAGGTGGGGCACCAGAAGAGGTTGCGGGCCGCCAGGTCCGCCGTGCGGATCTCCGTCGCGCAGATGTGGCACGGCTGGTGCGTACGCCGGTAGACGTAGACCTCGCCGCCGTGGTCGTCGACCCGCGGGGGACGGCCCATGGCCTCGGGCAGGTGCTCGGGGCGGACCGTGTCGATGCGGTTGTTGCGGACGCCTTCGCGCATCAGCATCCGGAGATCGGCCCAGATCGCGTCCCACTCGGTGCGCGTGAGGTCCTTGCCGGTGCGGTACGGGTCGATGCCGTGCCGGAACAGGACCTCGGCCCGGTAGACGTTGCCGACGCCCGCGACGACCTTCTGGTCCATCAGGAGCGCCGCGACCGTGACCCGGCTGCGGGAGATCCGCTGCCAGGCCCGTTCGCCGTCCTCGTCCGTCCGCAGCGGGTCCGGGCCGAGGCGGTCGTGTATCGCGCGCTTCTCGGCTTCGGTGATCAGGGCGCAGGTGGTCGGGCCGCGCAGATCCGCGTGGTGGCCCGTGTTCACCAGGCGCAGCCGGACCGTGTCGGTGGGCGGCGGTGCCGGTGTCGTACCGAAACCGAGCTTGCCGAAGAGGCCGAGGTGGATGTGGACCCAGCCGAGGTCGCCGAAGCCGAGGAAGAGGTGCTTGCCGTGGGCGTCCACACCCGTGAAGGTGCGGCCGTCGAGCAGGGCGGCGCTGCCGGAGAACTTGCCCTGCGGGCTGCTGACCCGTACCGGGGCGCCCGCGAAGCGCTCGCGGTGGTCCGCGGCGAGGCGGTGAATCGTGTGTCCCTCGGGCACGACGGCTCCCGTACGAGTGCGGAGTGTGCGGAACGGTCCGGGTGAAGCGGTGACATGACCGTGCCGCCGGGGCGGAGCCCGGCGGCACGGTGGGGCGGGTGCGGGCTTGCTCAGCCCTGCTGCGGGTGGTGCGCCGGGATCGGGGGGAGTTCGCCGGTCGTCTCGTACGCCGAGAGCATCTCGATGCGGCGGGTGTGACGCTCCTCACCCGAGTAAGGGGTGTTGAGGAAGATCTCGACGAACTTGGTGGACTCCTCCACCGAGTGCATCCGGCCGCCGATGGCCACCACGTTGGCGTCGTTGTGCTCGCGGCCGAGGGCGGCGGTCTGCTCGCTCCAGGCGAGCGCGGCGCGGACGCCCTTGACCTTGTTCGCGGCGATCTGCTCGCCGTTGCCGGAACCGCCGATGACGATGCCCAGGCCGTCCGGGTCCGCTGCCGCCTTCTCCGCGGCGCGGAGGCAGAACGGCGGGTAGTCGTCCTGGGCGTCATAGATGTGGGGACCACAGTCGACGGCCTCGTGGCCATGGGCCGTCAGCCACTCGACGAGGTGGTTCTTGAGTTCGTAGCCGGCATGGTCGGAGCCGAGGTACACGCGCATGTTCCGAGTGTGGCACGAACATCAGGGGGTAACCGTCAGCGGGGTCGGGGCGCCCGGGCCCGTTCCCGGACGGTGTGCGCAACACCACATGGGCAACGATCCGGTGAACGAAATGGAAGAGGGGGTTCCTATTCCGGTACCTCCCGGGCTTGAATGCGTGACTTGCCGCCGCATCACCCCCACACCCCCACCGCGGCAACGCCCACGAGGCGATCAGAAAACGTAAGGACTCGATCCATGACGTCGCAGACGACTCTGGTGCAGCCGGGCGACCAGCCCGGAACGCCGGAAAGCCCCGGTTCGCCGGACGGACTTCAGGCCGGACTCAAGAACCGTCATCTCTCGATGATCGCGATCGGAGGTGTCATCGGCGCCGGCCTCTTCGTGGGTTCGAGCGCCGGTATCGCCGCCGCCGGCCCGGCCATCCTCCTGTCGTACGCCCTGGTCGGCCTGATGGTCGTGTTCGTCATGCGGATGCTGGGCGAGATGGCCGTCGCCCGCCCGAGCTCCGGCTCCTTCTCCGCCTATGCCGACCGGGCCCTGGGCCGCTGGGCCGGCTTCTCGATCGGCTGGCTGTACTGGTTCTTCTGGGTCGTGGTGCTCGCCGTCGAGGCGACCGCCGGCGCGAAGATCCTCGAAGGCTGGATCCCCGGCGTACCGCAGTGGGCCTGGGCGCTCATCGTGATGGTGGTGCTGACGGCCACGAACCTGGTCTCGGTCGGCTCGTACGGCGAGTTCGAGTTCTGGTTCGCCGGGATCAAGGTCGTCGCGATCGGCGCCTTCGTCGTCGTCGGCTTCCTCGCCGTCTTCGGCTTCCTGCCGGGTTCGGACAACCCGGGGTCGGGAATCTCCCATCTCACCGACAGCGGCGGGTTCTTCCCCGAAGGGCCGGGGGCCATCCTCACCGGTGTGCTGATGGTCGTCTTCTCCTTCATGGGCAGCGAGATCGTGACCCTGGCGGCTGGTGAGTCCGAGGACCCGCAGCGCGCCGTCTCGAAGGCCACCAACAGCGTCATCTGGCGTATCGCCATCTTCTACCTCGGTTCGATCTTCGTCGTCCTGACGCTGCTGCCGTGGAACGACCCGTCGATCGTCGAGGAGGGCTCGTACGTCGCGGCGCTCAACTCCATCGGCATCCCGCACGCCGGCCAGGTCATGGACGTCATCGTGCTGACCGCGGTGCTGTCCTGCCTCAACTCGGGCCTCTACACGGCCTCGCGGATGGGCTTCTCGCTCGGACAGCGCGGCGACGCGCCGAAGTCGTTCGCCCGGGTGAACAAGCGCGGTGTGCCCACGGCGGCCATCCTGTCCTCCGTGGTCTTCGGCTTCGTGGCCGTCTTCTTCAACTACCAGTGGCCCGACACCGTCTTCGCGTTCCTGCTGAACTCCTCCGGTGCGGTCGCCCTGTTCGTCTGGCTCGTCATCTGCTTCACCCAGCTGCGGATGCGCGGCATCATCCTGCGCGAGTCGCCGGAGAAGCTGATCGTACGGATGTGGCTCTTCCCGTACCTGACCTGGGCGACGATCGCGATGATCTCGTTCGTGCTGGTCTACATGCTGACCGACGACGCCGGGCGCGAGCAGGTCGTGCTCTCGCTCCTGGTGGCGGCGCTGGTGGTGGCCATCTCGCTGGTACGCGAGTTCCGCGGCCGGAAGCCGGGTGCGGGCCAGGGTGTCGAGAACACCGTGGACTCCGTCAAGTAGCGGTCGGTTGCCCGGCGGACGACATGCCGGGCACACCCGAAAGGCTCTCCCTTCGCACGCCACGAGCGAGCGAACGGAGAGCCTTTCCGTGTGTGGTGCCCTCTTGCGCCCCGGCGGCCACGGAGGCGCGGCGGAGACGGCCGGTACGGCTCGTGCCCGCTCCAGGAGATACCCGTACGTCGGACAGCCCCCGTCGTTCACGGCGTACGGGCCCGACGGCGACGGCGTACGGGACCGATGGCGACGGCGTACGGGCCCGATGGCGACGGTGCGCGTGCCCGATCTCGACCGTGCGCCTGTACGACGGCTTCCGAGGGCCGCGGACATGCGAGAGGCCCGCCGGTCTGTGTCGCGTGGCGACCCGGCGAGCCTCTTCGGGGTGGGGCGTACGGCGTCAGCCGCGACGCCCGATGAGCTTCCAGGACGCGGGCAGGGCGCCCATGGCCAGGGCCGCCTTCAAGGCGTCACCGATCAGGAAGGGCGTCAGGCCGAGCGCGACGGCCGAGCTCATCGACATCCCGGTGGAGAGCGCCAGGTACGGCACGCCGACCGCGTAGATGATGACGGAGCCGACCACCATCGTGCCCGCGGTGCGCAGCACGGAACGGTCGCCGCCGCGGCGGGCCAGGCCGCCGACCACGGTGGCGGCGAGCAGCATGCCCAGCACGTAGCCGAACGAGGCGCCGCCCGCTCCGGAGGTGCCGCCGGCGAACCACGGCATGCCGGCCATGCCGATCACCGCGTACACCGCGAGGGAGAGGAAGCCGCGGCGGGCGCCCAGCGCCGTGCCGACGAGAAGCGCGGCGAAGGTCTGGCCGGTGACGGGGACCGGGGAGCCGGGGACCGGGACGGCGATCTGGGCCGCGATGCCGGTGAGGGCGGCGCCGCCCATGACCAGGGCCGTGTCGACGGCGTAGCGGTGCCGGGCCGCGGGCAGCAGGTCGGCGAGGACCGCTCCGGAGCGGATGGGGGCGGCGGCAAGACTCATCGGAACTCCGCAGGTGAGGGCATCAGGACAGGTGGGGACAGACTGAGGCTGACGTTAGCCGACGGGTTAACGCTCGATCACCATCAGCCGCCCACAAAGCGGTGGTTGGGGAATTGGTGGGGTTCGGACAAAGAGCGGAACGCAATCACGTCCTGGCGTGATGCTCGTCACTGAGGTGAACGGGGGGCTGGGCCTTTTGCCGGGGCCGGTCTCGGGGCGTGAGACTGTAGGTTCCCCATAAATGATCCGAGAGTGACCCGCACCCCATGCACGACTCCTCCCCCACTCCGCAGTCCGAGCCGCTGGCCCACGGTCTGAAGCAGCGCCATCTGACGATGCTCGGCCTGGGCGGGGTGATCGGTGCCGGGCTGTTCGTCGGTTCCGGCGCCGGGATCGCGGTCGCGGGCCCCGCCATCGTCGTCTCGTACCTGATCGCGGGCGCGCTCGCGATGCTGGTGATGCGGATGCTCGGCGAGATGTCCTCGGCGATGCCCGCGTCCGGCTCCTTCTCCGTCCACGCGGAGCGGGCGCTGGGCCGCTGGGCCGGCTTCAGCGCGGGCTGGCTGTACTGGTTCCTGCTGGTGGTGGTGCTCGCCGTGGAGGCGACGGCCGCCGCGCAGATCGCCCATGGCTGGGTACCCGCCGTGGAGCCGTGGGCCTGGGTACTGGTCTTCATGGTGGTGTTCACCGCGGCCAACCTGACGGCGGTGAAGAACTTCGGCGAGTTCGAGTTCTGGTTCGCCGCACTCAAGGTCTCCGCGATCGTGGCCTTCCTGGTGCTCGGACTGCTGGCCGTCTTCGGGGTGCTCCCGGACACCGATCCGGTCGGGCTGACCAACCTCACCGGGCAGGGCGGCTTCCTGCCGAACGGCTGGGACGGGGTGGTCTCCGGCGTACTGACCGTGGTCTTCGCCTTCGGGGGCCTGGAGGTGGTCACCATCGCGGCGGCCGAGACCGACGATCCGGCGCGGGCGGTGGGCCGGGCGGTGCGCAGCGCGGTGGTGCGCATCCTCTTCTTCTACGTCGGTTCGATGCTGGTGATCGTGACCGTGCTGCCGTGGACCGCGCAGCAGGCGGGGCTCAGCCCGTACGTGAAGGTCCTGGACGCGATCGGGGTGCCGTCCGCCGGGCAGATCATGAACATCGTGGTCTTCGTGGCGCTGCTCTCCGCGCTCAACGCCAATCTCTACGGCTCGTCCCGGATGATCTTCTCGCTGGCCGAGCGGGGCGAGGCGCCGCGCGGGCTGCTGAAGGTGTCCGGCAGCGGCCGGGACGGAGGCGTGCCGCGACGGGCGGTGCTGGCCTCGGTCGCCTTCGGCTTCGTCTCCGTCCTGCTCAATCTCCGGTGGCCCGACTCCGTCTTCCTCTACATGCTCAACTCGGTCGGCGCGGTCCTGCTGTTCGTCTGGGCGCTGATCGCGGCGTCCCAGCTGCGGCTGCGCGCCCGGATCGAACGCGAGGCGCCCGGGGCGCTGACCCTGAAGATGTGGTGCTTCCCGTATCTGACCTGGCTGACGCTGGCGGGACTGCTCGGTGTGCTGGTGCTGATGCTGACCGATGACACGGCGCGCCCTCAGGTGCTGTGGTCGGCCGGGGCGACGGGGCTGGTGCTGCTGGTCGCGGTGGGGCGGGAGTTCAGGGACCGCCGAGCTGTCGGCAGGGGGGTATCGGCTCATAAGTAGCCACGTGTGCACCTTGTGTGAGCCTCGTGACCGTATAGCGGACAGCCGTTCCCTGTCGGCGGGGTGCGTGCACAGACTGTGGGCTCTCCCCCGTCTCGGCTACTGAACAGAGCTTGTCCATGTCCCGGACCTCCGCGCCTCCCCCCACCGTCGGCTCGACCTCCCCGTCCTCCGACACCGTCACGGTCGACTCCGCGCTCACCCACGGACTCAAGCAGCGCCATCTGTCGATGATCGCCCTCGGCGGCGTCATCGGCGCCGGGCTGTTCGTCGGCTCCGGCGCCGGGATCGCGGCTGCCGGTCCCTCGATCGTCATCGCCTACGGCATCTCCGGACTGCTCGTCATGTTCGTGATGCGCATGCTCGGTGAGATGTCCGCCGCGAATCCGGCCTCCGGCTCCTTCTCCGTCCACGCGGAGCGTGCGATCGGCCCCTGGGCGGGCTTCACCGCCGGGTGGGCGTTCTGGGTCCTGCTCTGCGTCGCCGTGGGCCTGGAGGGCATCGGAGCCGCGAAGATCGTCACCGGCTGGCTGCCCGGGACTCCCGAGTGGGCCTGGGTCGCGCTGTTCATGGTGATGTTCCTCGGCACGAACCTGGCCGCCGTGAAGAAGTTCGGCGAGTTCGAGTTCTGGTTCGCGGCGCTGAAGGTGATCGCCATCACCCTCTTCCTCGTCCTCGGCGTGCTGGCGATCCTCGGTGTGCTGCCCGGCACGGACGCCCCCGGCACCTCCAACCTGACGGGTGACGGCGGCTTCCTGCCGAACGGCGCCGACGGCTTCATCATCGGGCTGCTCGCCTCCGTCTTCGCGTACGGCGGTCTGGAGACCGTCACCATCGCGGCGGCCGAGTCGGAGAACCCGGTGCAGGGTGTCGCCAAGGCCGTACGGACGGCCATGTGGCGGATCGCGCTGTTCTACGTCGGCTCGATGGCGGTCATCGTCACCCTCGTCCCGTGGGACGACCCGAAGGTCGCCGAAGTCGGCCCGTTCTACGCGGCCCTGGACCACCTCGGCATCAGCGGCGCCGCGGAGATCATGAACGTGGTCATCCTGATCGCGCTGCTCTCCGCGATGAACGCCAACATCTACGGCGCTTCGCGCATGGCCTGCTCGCTGGTGGCCCGCGGCCAGGGCCCGAAGCGGCTCGGCAAGGTCACGTCCGGTGTGCCGCGCACGGCGGTCCTGGTCTCCTCCGTCTTCGGCTTCCTGTGCGTGCTGCTCAGCTACTGGCGGCCCGACGACATCTTCCCGTGGCTGCTCAACATGATCGGGGCGGTGATCCTGGTGGTGTGGATCTTCATCGCGGTCTCGCAGCTGATCCTGCGCGGTCGGATGGAGCGGGAGGCTCCGGAGAAGCTGGTCGTGCGGATGTGGCTGTTCCCGGTGGGGACGATCGTGGCGCTGGCCGCCATGGCCGGGATCTTCCTGCTGATGCTGCGGCAGCCCGACACACGGGACCAGCTGCTGGCCACCGGTGCGCTGACGCTGGTGCTGGCCGCGATCGGCCTGGTGCGGCAGCGGAAGGCCGCCGGGGCCGCCCGGTAGCCGTTCCGTACGGGGCGGGGCGGCCGACTCCGCCCGCCCCGCCCGTACATGAGGACGCAGGACTGCGTCCTCCGAGCCGTAACCCGCCGTCGCTTATGTGGTTCCTCCGTCCCACGCGAGGAGTTCCGCATGAACCACGCCCCGAGACGCCGCTCGATACTCCTGGCCACGGCCGCCGCGACGGCCGCCGCGGCGAGCCCCGCCGTCGCCTCCGCCACGGGGAGGTCCGCCCACCGGCCCGACGGCCCCCTGGTCATCGGCCACCGCGGCGCGGCAGGCTGGCGCCCCGAGCACACGGCCGCCGCTTACACCTTCGGGGTACGGGCCGGGGCCGACTGGATCGAGCCGGACCTCGTGCCGACGAAGGACCATGTCCTGGTCGTGCGCCACGAGAACGAGATCTCGGGCACCACCGATGTCGCCGGACACCCGGAGTTCGCCGGCCGCCGCACCACGAAGACGGTCGACGGCCGGGCGGTCACCGGCTGGTTCACCGAGGACTTCACGCTCGCCGAGCTGAAGACCCTTCGGGCGGTGGAGCGGCTGCCGCTGGTCCGCAACCGCAACACCGTCTTCGACGGCCGCCAGGAGATCATGACCTTCCAGGAGGTCGTCGACCTGGCCCGCGCCCTGTCGAAGGAGCACGGCCGCCGGATCGCGGTCTTCCCGGAGACCAAGCACCCCACGTACTTCCGGTCGATCGGTCTGCCGCTGGAGCCGGAACTGATCCGCGTCATCCGCCGCAACCGGCTGGGCCCGCGCGAGTGCGTCGTCCAGTCCTTCGAACCGTCGAGCCTGCACCAGGTGGCCGCCGCCCGGCTCGGCCTGCCGCTCTGGCAGGCGCTCGGCACGAGCGGCGGACCGTACGGCCACGCGGTCACCTACCAGGAGATGATGACGCCCGCCGGGCTGCGCGAGATCGCGCGTTACGCGGACTGGATCGGCCCGGACAAGTCCTCGCTGGTCCCGCCGCTCACCCTGCTGGCGGACGCGCACGCGGCGGGGCTGAAGGTCGGCGCGTACACCTTCCGTGCGGAGAACCAGTACCTGCCGGCGCAGTACCGCCGGGGCTCCGTGCCGACCGAGTTCGGTGACGCGTTCGCCGAGTACGCCTTCCACTACGCGCAGGGCGTGGACGCCGTCGTGACGGACTTCCCGGACATCGCCGCGAGTGCGCGGGACACCCCCTAGGGAGTGTCCGCAAAGTATCGTCGTCCACCCGAAGGGTGGGGCCGGCGGTGTCTGGTGCGTGCTCTCGCAAGGCGCCGGAGTGCCCTTGTAGCGGAGCTACTCGGGCATTTCGGCAACGCCGCGAGAGTGCGTGCCAGACGCCGCCGGCCAGACGAGACTTTGCGGACACGACCTAGGGGTCACCCCGAAGGAACAACGGGCCCCGCGAGGACGTGACTCGCGGGGTCCTTCCATGCCGTGCCCGCCGGGTCGGTCGGACCGACGACTGCGAGGATGGGAGGTCCGGACACCCCGTCACACCCCTTCGGAGGCAGTGCGCATGAGCCCCGTCCCGGCCGATCCCACGGTTCTGCACCCTATGCCAGGCCAGCCACGGGTGGTGCAGCTGAAGCCGCTCGTGACCTCTCCGCTGATCGAGGTCGGGGAGTACTCGTACTACGACGACCCGGACGACGCGACCGGCTTCGAGGCCCGCAACGTGCTGTACCACTACGGCCCGGAGAGGCTCGTCATCGGGAAGTTCTGCGCGATCGGCACCGGGGTGCGGTTCATCATGAACGGCGCCAACCACCGTATGGACGGCCCCTCCACGTTCCCGTTCCCCACCATGGGCGGTTCCTGGGCCGACCACTTCGACCTGCTGACCGGGCTGCCCGGCCGGGGCGACACCGTCGTCGGCAACGATGTCTGGTTCGGGTACGACACCATGGTGATGCCCGGCGTACGGATCGGGCACGGGGCCATCATCGGCTCCGGCTCGGTGGTCGTCTCGGACGTCCCGGACTACGGCATCGTCGGCGGCAACCCCGCCAAGCTGATCCGTACCCGCTACGAGGACAAGGACATCGCCCGTCTGCTCGCCGTCGCCTGGTGGGACTGGCCCGCCGAGCACATCACGGAGCACGTGCGCACGATCATGTCCGGCAGCATCGACGAGCTGGAGAAGGCCGCGCCCGGCGCGTGAGCGGGCCGGGCGCCCGGCCACCTCCCGAGGGGGGGGTGGCCGGGCACCGCCGTGTCACAGAGCGAGCAGCGCTCGCACGGGGACACGGGTGTCCGCCAGAGGGCGTACGGCCATCCGCATCAGCGCCAGGGCGTTGTCGTCCCCCGCGATGCGGTTGGCACTGAGCTCGCCGCAGCTCAGGCAGTGGTGGATGATCGCCCACTCCCCGTCCTGCCGTACGGACAGGCTCAGTGCCGTCATGCGCCCGCCGCAGTCGGCGGCCCGGTCCCCCGGTATCCGCCGGTCGACGTGCCGGCTGCTCAGGCAGTGCGGGCAGTGGTTGCGATGGCCGGTGCCCGGCGCGACCAGAGGTACGTCGAGCCGGCAGCCGACACAACGGAACGCGTCGCCGCCGGCACCGCCCGGGCCGTGCAGCACGTCCTTCACCCGCTGCGGCCTGCGCCGCGACTGCTGTGGACGTGGTTTACGTCGCGGCACGACCGGCCCCCCGTCCCTTCATCGGTCGTCGTGGCCGGTTCACAGGTCACCGAACACTTCGAGCGGGAAAGGCGGTTGAGCCAGCGGACGCACGGCCATCCGCATCAGGATCAACTGGTTGTCGTCGCCGCAGACCGGGTTCGAGGTCAGTTCGTCGCAGCGCGTGCAGCGGTGGATGACCCTCCAGTCGCCGGTGCGCAGCACCGCGATCGAGATGGGGCTCATCCGGCCACCGCACTCGGACGGGCCGCCGTCGACATGGTCGACGAGGTGCTGCGAGTACAGACAGCTGGGGCAGTGGTTACGGCGGCTGCCGTCGGGCGCGAGCGCGGTGACGGTCAGGCCGCAGCGCAGGCAGACGAAGGTCTCGGTTCTCAGGAAGGCGCCTGCGCCGTGGGCGGAGGGCTTGGTACTGCGGTGCTGGGGGTTGTCGTCGGACACCCGGATACTCCTTGCCGAAGGTGAGTGAAGCAGCAGGGAAGTACCGAGCAGCCCTCGGGGAGCTCCGGATGGGGGCACGTACCGGTCGGGCGTACTGATGCAGCAGTACGGATCAGGGAACGTGCGTCAGCGAGTCGATGCAGCGAGCGTGCGCGTGCGGACAGGTCCGGTGGCTCCGGCGTCCCTGGGGACGCGGCGAGGGAGGCTCGGGACAACTGACCTGGGCATACATCAACTGCTTTCCAGGGCGCGGGCCCATAGGTCGCCGACGGTCGACACGGAGGTGGTCGAGGTGCGAGCACCGTAACAACGCGTGCGGACTGCATCCACCGATTTAAGGTGCTCTACCCTCCCCCGTATGCCTTTCGATTCGCTCTCCATCGACCGGGAGCCCGCCGCCGGAGCCGTCCTGCTGTCCGGAATCCCCGGAAGCGGCAAGTCCACAGTGGCCGCTGCGCTGGCCGCCCGACTCCGGACGTCCGCGCACATCGATGTGGACGACCTTCAGGAGATGATCGTCAGCGGCGGAGCATGGCCGTCGGCGACGGGGAACGAGGAGGCCGACCGGCAGATCCTCCTGCGGGCCCGCAACGCCTGTCTGCTGGCGGACAGTTTCGTGGCGGCGGGCTTCGTCCCGGTGCTCGCCGATGTGGTGGTCCGCCGCTCCCACCTCGACTTCTACCGCGCGACGCTGAGGGCCAAGACGTTCCACGTGGTCTTCCTGGCCCCCGGCCCCGCGGTCGCGTGGCGGCGCAACCAGGAGCGGGACAAGGTCCTGACCACGGACTGGACGTTCCTGGACGAGGCGATGCGCGAGGAGCTCGGCGCTTCGGGGACGTGGATCGACAACTCGGGGCAGACGGTGGAGGAGACGGTCGACGCCGTCCTCGCCGCGACCGGCCTGACGCCGGCGCTCTGACCCACCCGCCGGACCCGCCCGCCGTGCCGTCGAACGGCCCGCCCCTCAGCCGTGCCGCTGGGCCTCGACGAGCACGTCGCCGGCCTCCGTACGGTAGTAGAGCACCGACCGTCCGGCCCGTCGCCGCCCGGCCAGGCCCGCGTCGAGCAGGACCTTCAGATGGCGGCCCACCGAACCCAGCCCCTGGCCGGTCAGCGCCACCAGCTGGGTGGTGCTCTTCGGGGTGGCGATGAGGACCAGGACTCCCGCCCGGCCCGCCCCGAGCAGACGCCCCAGGCTGTCGGGCACCAGAACCCGTCCTGCGTCCGACAGCACGCCCGAGCAGGGATGGACCACGGCGTAGCGTCGCGCGGCCTCGTCCCAGGACACCCAGCCCTGGCGGTGCGTGACGGGCACGAACAGCAGTTGTACGTCGGCGAGTTCACGCGGCGGGTAGTCGCGCGCGTTGACCTGGAGCCGGCTCTCCCCCAGCCAGCGCATCCCCGGCGCCATGTCGTCCACCACGCCGGCCCAGCCGCGCCGGCTCAGCTGCCCGGCCCGCGCCACGATGTCCGCTTCGATGATCCGGCGGCGGCGCGGCCAGTCGGGCAGCACGGCCCGCTGCCAGACCCACTCCAGTACACCGGCCGCCCGCTCCGGCAGATCCGGACGGTGCAGGAGCTCCGGGAGCGGACCGCCCCACGACACCTCCAGGTCCGCGCGGGCGGCCTCGGGCGGGGTCTCGCGGACACGCGCCAGCTCACGGGCGAAGTCGGGGTCGCCCTCGCCGGTCGGGGTGGGCGTGAAGAAGTCCGCGTTCCAGGTTCCGCCCAGCGCGACCCGCACGAGCAGCCCCGTGACCGGGTCCTGTTCCATGCGGCGGCGGTAGGCGGGCCGGTGCGCGTCGAACCAGGCGCGTTCGCTCGGGTTCGCCGCCGTGCCCACCTCCAGTGCCTGAAGGGTCGCGGTGGCCTCGGTCAGCGGCGATACGAGGAATCTGCTGCTCGCCAAGGTGTCCGCGTTGACCTGCCACCAGCCCATGGTTTCGCCTCCGCGCGAAACAATAACGTCCGTGCGGAAGCGGCCCCGAGACTCCCGGCATGCTCACCTACCGGGAACTGTTCCGGGTGCCGCAGTTCGGCCCCCTCTTCGCGACCGGTGCTCTGCAGGCCGCCGGTTCGACCATGAGCGGGCTGGCCCTGGGCACCCTCGTCTACGCCGCGACCGGCTCTCCGCTGCTGGCCGCGCTCTCCATGTTCGGCTCCTCGCTCGCCCAGGTGGTCGGGGCGACCGTGCTGATGTCGGCGGCCGACCGGCTGCCGCCGCGCGCCGCGCTGAGCGGGATGGCTCTCGCCTTCGGCCTCACGACCGCCGTCCTGGCCGTCCCCGGACTCCCCCTGCCCGCGGTCTTCGCCGTCGTCCTGAGCCAGGGAGCGGTCGCCGCCGTGGGCGGCGGGGTGCGGTACGGCCTGCTCAACGAGATCCTGCCCAAGGACGGCTATCTGCTGGGACGTTCGGTGCTCAACATGTGCACCGGGACGATGCAGGTCGGTGGATACGCGGTCGGGGGCGTCCTGCTGACCTCGCTGTCGCCGCGCGGCACCCTGCTCGTCGCCGCCGCCCTGTATCTGGCGGGCTCGGCCGTCGCCCGGTTCGGCCTCGCCCGCCGCGCGCCGCGCGCCACCGGACGGGCGTCCGCGAGGGAGACCTGGCGGATCAACGCGGAACTGTGGTCCGCCCGTCCCCGCCGGTACCTCTACCTCGCGCTCTGGGTGCCCAACGGTCTGGTCGTCGGCTGCGAGTCGCTCTTCGTGCCGTACTCCCCCGGGCACGCGGGCCTGCTCTTCGCCTTCGCGGCGTTCGGGATGCTCGTCGGGGACACGGTGGCCGGCCGGTTCCTGCCGCCAGGGTGGCGTGCCCGGCTGACCACGCCGGCGCAGCTGCTCCTGGCCGCTCCCTACTTGCTCTTCGTCCTGCGGCCGGACCTGCCCCTCGCGGTGTTCCTGGTCGCGCTCGCCTCGGTCGGGTTCGCGGCGAGCCTGCTGCTCCAGGAGCGGCTCATGGCCCTGACCCCGGGTGCGATGACCGGGCAGGCGCTCGGTCTGCACACCTCGGGGATGCTCACCACACAGGGGCTCGCCGCCGCCCTCGCGGGCGCGATCGCCCAGCAGACCTCGGCGGCGACCGCGATGACGGTGATGGCGGTGGCCTCCGTGGCGGTCACGCTCGCCCTGGCGCCCGGACTGCGTCCAGGGACCGGGCAGGCTGTCCCGGACCGGGTGGAGGCCGGGGCATGAGAAGGGGCGGGCCCCGGACCGTGTCCGGAGCCCGCCCCTCGCGCACGGTCAGTCGAAGATCGGGCCCTGCGTCCGGGTCCGCTTGATCTCGTAGAAGCCGGGGATCGACGCCACCATCAGCGTGCCGTCCCACAGCTTCGCCGCGTCCTCGCCCTTCGGGGCGGGAGTCACGACCGGGCCGAAGAAGGCGATCTGCTCGCCGTCGGCACCCGGCACGGCGATGACCGGTGTGCCGACCTCCTGGCCGACCTTGTCGATGCCCTCCTTGTGGGAGGCGCGCAGTTCGGTGTCGTAGGCGTCGGAGTCCGCGTACGCCGCCAGCTCGACCGGGAGGCCGATGTCCTCGAGCGCCTCCGCGACGGCCTGGCGCGTGGGGCCCTCGCCCTTGTTGTGGAAGCGGTTGCCGAGCGCCGTGTACAGGGGGCCGACGACCTCGTCGCCGTGCTTCTGCTGGGCGGCGACGACGACCCGGACCGGGCCCCACGCCTTGTTCTCCAGAAGGTCGCGGTACTCGTCCGGCAGCTGGTCCAGCTTGTCCTCGTTGAGAACGGCCAGGCTCATCACGTGCCAGCGGACCTCGACGTCGCGGACCTTCTCCACCTCCAGCATCCAGCGGGAGGTCATCCACGCCCAGGGGCAGAGCGGGTCGAACCAGAAGTCGACCGGAGTCCTGCCGTTCGCCGTGCTGTTCTCAGACATGTCTCTCCTCAGAAGGGCCCGTCCTCTGAGCGTCAGAACGCCGCCGGGCCACCCCTCCATTCCCGGATACCGGCGCCGGATCGGGCATGCGAGGATCAAAGCCGTTCGAACGAGACACAAAGGAGTGCCCGTGCCCGGTGAAAACCTGTCCCGCGACGAGGCCCATGAGCGGGCCGA
Source organism: Streptomyces sp. NBC_00234 (assembly GCF_036195325.1). Classification (NCBI taxonomy): domain Bacteria; kingdom Bacillati; phylum Actinomycetota; class Actinomycetes; order Kitasatosporales; family Streptomycetaceae; genus Streptomyces; species Streptomyces sp. NBC_00234. Next base: position 2,755,915 of record NZ_CP108101.1, read on the forward strand.
GCTGCTGACCGTCGACGGTTACGAGGTCGCCCTCGACCTGCGTTCCGCCGTCGGTGAGCCCGACGGGGACGAAGGGGAGGCCGGCCCGCGCACCTTCCGCTCGCAGACCACGATCCGGTTCCGGGCCGCACGTGCGGGAGCGTCCACCTTCGCCGATCTGCTGGCGCCGAGCGTGAGCGCGGTGACGCTGAACGGGAAGCCGCTGGACCCGGCGGTCGTCTTCGACGGGGCCCGGGTGACGCTCGACGACCTCGCCGAGGGCGAGAACGTCCTGGTGGTCGACGCGCAGTGCGCGTACAGCCGGACCGGCGAGGGAATGCACCGGTTCGTCGACCCGGAGGACGGCGAGGTCTACCTCTACACCCAGTACGAGCCGGCCGACGCCCGGCGGGTCTTCGCGAACTTCGAGCAGCCCGACCTCAAGGCACCCTTCCGCTTCGAGGTCACGGCCCCCGCCGACTGGACGGTCCGGAGCAACGGCGCCGAGGAGTCCCGCGACGGCGAGGTGCGGCGCTTCGCCGAGACGAAGCCGATCTCCACGTACATCACGGCGGTCGTGGCCGGTCCGTACCACTACGAGACCGACCTCTACACGAGGGTGTTCGACGACGGCTCGACGCTGGAGATCCCGCTCGGCGCGATGTGCCGCAAGGGCCTCGCCCGCCACTTCGACGCGGACGACATCTTCCTCATCACCAAGCAGGGCCTGGACTTCTTCCACGACACCTTCGACTACCCGTACCCGTTCGGGAAGTACGACCAGGCGTTCGTGCCCGAGTACAACATCGGCGCGATGGAGAACCCGGGCTGCGTCACGTTCCGCGAGGAGTACATCTACCGCGGCAAGGTGACGTCGGCGTCGTACGAGCGCCGGGCCAACGTCATCCTGCACGAGATGGCGCACATGTGGTTCGGCGACCTGGTCACCATGCAGTGGTGGGACGACCTCTGGCTGAAGGAGTCCTTCGCCGACTTCATGGGCTCGTTCTCCCAGGTGGAGGCGACCCGCTTCACCAACGGCTGGGTCACCTTCGCCAACAACCGCAAGGCGTGGGCCTACCGCGCCGACCAGCTGCCGTCCACACACCCGGTCACGGCCGACATCCGCGACCTGGAGGACGCCAAGCTCAACTTCGACGGCATCACGTACGCCAAGGGCGCCTCGGTGCTGAAGCAGCTGGTGGCGTACGTCGGACGGGACGCGTTCCTCGAAGGCGTCCGGCGCTACTTCAAGCGCCACGCGTACGGCAACACGCAGCTCGGCGACCTGCTCTCCGTGCTCGCCGAGACGTCCGGGCGCGACATGACGGTCTGGTCGCGCGCGTGGCTGCAGACGGCGGGCGTCAACGTGCTCACGCCGGACGTGACCTACGACGTGGCCGGGCGGATCACCGAACTGGCCGTCCTCCAGGACGCCGCCGCCTCCCACCCCGAGCTGCGCCCGCACCGGATCGCGGTGGGCCTCTACCGGCACGACACCGAGGGCGCGCTCGTCAGGTACGCCCGCGCCGAGGTGGACGTCGCCGGTCCGCGCACGGTCGTCGAGGAGCTGGCCGGGGCGGAGCAGCCCGCGCTGATCCTGGTCAACGACGACGACCTGACGTACTGCAAGGTCCGCTTCGACGCGGGCTCGCTCGCCACCCTGCGCGCCCACCTCGGTGACATCACCGACCCCCTGGCACGGGCAGTGTGCTGGTCGGCCCTGTGGAACCTGACGCGGGACGGGCTGATGCCGGCCCGCGACTTCATCGCCCTGGTGCTGGCCTTCTCCGGCCGCGAGTCGGACATCGGCGTGCTCCAGATGCTGCACAACTGGACGCAGTCGGCGCTCGTGCACTACGTCGCGCCCGGGTGGCGCGAGGACGGTGGCCGGGCGCTGGCCGAGGGCGCGCTGCGTGAGCTGCGCGACGCGGAGCCGGGCAGCCAGCACCAGCTGACCTGGGCGCGGTTCTTCGCGTCCGTCGCCTCGTCGGACACCGACTTCCAGTTGCTGTCCGGGCTGCTCGACGGTTCGGCGCACATCGACGGGCTGGACGTCGACCAGGAGCTGCGCTGGGCGTTCCTGTCGCCGCTGGCCTCGCACGGGCTGGCCGACGAGTCGGTCATCGACGCCGAACTGGCGCGCGACGACACGGCGTCGGGCAAGCGGCACCAGGTGCGGTGCCTGGCCTCGCGTCCCTCGGCGGCCGTC